>SHZC01000216.1 GCA_009692505.1 Myxococcales bacterium | reverse complement strand
GCGCGTCTTAGCCAGCTAGGGGATAGGCGCTGCAAACGGTCTAGCCACTTCGCCCGCCATTTTTGCCCGACCCGAATAACCACCATTTCTCGCCACCAGACCATCCGGCAGCACCGCTTCGCCAGTTTGCCGCAGCCCAATTACGCCGTCAACAGCCAAAATTTCGCTGTGTTTTCGCGGTTTAGACGCATCAATCCCTCCCAGCGCCAGCAATCGCCTTGACCCCGGGTCGGGGGATAGGCCAAGCAAACGGCCTACGCCCCGAACGCCCCGATTCGAGCCCACCGCCACCGCCAAAACCGACCATTCGCCGCCCCAGCACCGCCATCGCGGTACCGCCAGCGAGCCTACGCCCGCCGATCACCCGCTGTCAACCGCCTGGAGGCGCCCGCAAACCGTCAGATTCGACAGGGTTTTCCCGGCGCCCGGCCACCACGGACGTAGCTGTGCCGCGCAGCGCCGATTCCCCGACCCCACGCCCGCTACCGGCTGTTCGATCGCCTAGGTTCACGCCGCTTGCGGCAGCACTTCCTCATGGTCGAAAAACGGTCGCAGGGAAGGGTGCGCCACCTTGGCCTGCCGGAATCAGGGCTTCGCGGTGGCCGTCGACTGGGTGGAGGGGACGTGCAGCGGGATCCGACTCGATGGGTTGACCTGCAGCATATTCAGCAACAACAGCTTCCTTGACCCGGAGAATTGGATCCCACCGGTCGGCTGTGATCTGCCCGTCGCCTATCGGGTCCGCTGCGAGCGCTGAGCTTCGGGCTCCAGAGTCGCGCGGCGACGCTGGCCGGCCGCGGTCTCGTCCTTGCTCTCCGCTTGCCACCCCGGCGGCCCGAAGACTCGGCCTAAGACCTCGCGGACACCGCGGGCTGCGCGGACGTCCCGCAGGATATCGGCCCACTCGTGGAAGGCGATCCGCAGCGGGTTGTAGGTCTCGAGGTTGTGCGTGAGGCCATAGTCCGGCCGCTCGCGCTCGGGCTCAAACGTGCCGAAGAGCCTGTCCCAAATGATCAGGATGCCCGCGTAGTTCCGGTCGAGGTACAGCGGGTTGCGGCCGTGGTGCACGCGATGATGGGACGGGGTATTGAACACGGCCTCGAAGGGCGCGGGCATCCGGTCGATGGCCTCGGTGTGAAGCCAGTATTGGTAGAGCAGCGAGACCGCCTGCTGCGTGAGGAGCATGAGCGGGTGAAACCCCAGGAACGGCAAAGGCAGCCAGAAGATGAAGCCGATGAGCGGGCCCGTCCAGGACTGCCTCAGGGCCGTCGAGAGGTTGTAGCTTCGACTTGAGTGGTGGTTGACGTGCCCGGCCCAGAAGAACCGCACCTCATGGCCCGCCCGATGGAAGGCGTAGTAGCAGAGGTCCTCGGCGAAAAAGAGCGCGACCCAGACCCAGGCCGCGTCGACTTGCAGGTCGAAGACGCGGTGCTCATAGAGCCAGTAGTGCAGCGCGAGGACGAAGACCTTGAAGACCGACGCGATGAGCACATTGCCGAGGCCCATCGACAGGCTGGCGAAGGTGTCTCGGGTCTGGTAGCCCCGGATCTCTCGGCCCTCTCGAGTCGCTCGGCCGGCCCAGAGTCGCTCGAGGATGAGGGTCACGATGAAGATCGGGAACGACCAGTAGATCAGGGTCGACATGGTCTAGATCGAGACCGCGCGGCCGTGGAAGAGGAGACGCTCGGCCAGGACGAGCGCGTCGACGGCCCAGACGGCGCGGGGTCGCGGCCGTGATATGTCGGGTGCCCCCTCAATCGGTCTAAACGTCAGGACCCGGTCGCGCCACTTCATCGGCCAAGCCTCGCGTCCCTGAGCCGCCCCTAAGAGCACTCCGCAGATGGCCGCGTTTGCCGCGCTGTAACCACCCATGCCGACCGTCTCTTCGACGGCGCGCTCCGCCGATTGACCGGTCCTGAGTCGGGAAAACGCATTGATGAGCGCAAAGCGCAAAGCGCCGGCCGGTGACGCACCCTCAGTCGGCGGGCTCTCAAGCGCCTCTTCAAGCCAGGTCTTCACCTCGGCGCAGGCGCCCATCTCCCGCGCGTCGTTCCGGGCCGCTTCGTAGAGCTCTCTACCCGTCGCGCCGCTCGAAATGGCCCGGGCGATCGTCATGACGAAGACGGCGTTGGCGTCCTGGCAAGCGACGTCTGCATGGGTGAGCGACGCGTCGGCGCGGGCGAATGAAGTCAAGATACTTGACGAAGTTTCGAGCAGCCCCGCGCCAAAGATGCCCAGCGGGCCGATGCGTATGAGTGCCCCAGCGGTCATCTCTTCGAGGTCGTCCGGTCCCGTCCGAAGCGCGTGGGCATAAGCGCGGGCTGCGTACTTCTCGTCGTAGTGGCCTCGGTCGATGATCGCTCGGGCGAGGAGGACCGCCAGCTCTGCGGGCTGGCCCCCCAGCGCGTTGCCAATCAGCTGTCCCAACATCGCGCCCTGGGCACGGCACACCCGACCGGCGTCTTCAACGAGCGTCCCGGCTTGCGGCCAGACGAGGTCGAAGGGCTCGGTCGCGACGGGATGCACCCTCAGCAAGCCATCCCAGTCCGCGTCGACGAGGGCGCGGGCGATCGCGGGGCCGCCGCCGAAGCAGAAGATGAGGCTGCGCTCGCGCTCGAGCAGGTACTTGACCTCTCGACCGCGATGGTCGAGGAGCACGCCTCCGGCCCCCCGAAGGAGCGCGTGGCCGGCGGCATAGTCGAAGTCGCGCGGGCCGAAGAGTGAGAGCGCGGCGACGCCTTCACCGGCGGCGACGAGGGCGAGGCGGTAGGCGATGCCCGGGATGGGTCGATAACGGGCCGGGGCGACCCGCGCGGCGTGGGCCTCCGGGCGCGTATCGGCCTGCTGGGAGAGCAGGACCGTGTCGGCGGCACTCAGCGCCTCGGGCCAGATGCGCGGCGGAAGCGGAGCCCCGTTGCGCGTGACCGGACCCTCACCCAAGGCCCAGGCGATCAGATCGCCGTCGTCGTCCGGGGCGGCATACGCGAAGATCACGCCGAGCACGGGCTCCTCGTCGCAGATGAGCCCGATCGACACGGCCGAGCCGCGAAAGCCGTTCTGCATCGACGTGGTGCCGTCGTTGGGATCGACGAGCCAGCAGTGCCGCTCCCCAAGGGCGGGCAGGCGATTGAGCTCCGGCTGCTCTTCACCTCGAAGGCCGAAGGCCGGGAACGAGGCGTCGAGGTGCTCACGGATCAAGGCCTCGACCTCGAGGTCGGCCGGACAGTGGCCGTGTGGACCCCTCGGGCCACCCTCGCGGTGTAGCTCCTGGCGTAGGGCCGCCCCAGCTTGGCGGGCCGCGGAGATGGCACAGGCGAGCGCGTCTCGATACGAAAAGTCTGGCATTTCGAGACCATTAGAGCCCGCGTGACGGCGATGGCAACGGGATTCGCGTGGGCACACTTCGTCAGGCCCGGCATTGCTCCGGAGGCCGCCGGGGAGGGACACTCAGCGCATGATCAAGAACTCGGCGCTGGTCCTGTGTTTGGCCCTTATAGGTGGCGAGGCTCGGGCCGAGAACCACTTCCTCGCCGAGCTCGCGGGCGGGCCGGCGACGGCGCTCGGCCAAGGTGCGGACAGCGAAGCGGCCGTCGGTGGCAGCCTCACGATCGGCGTGGGGGGACGGTTCGTTGGGCACAGCGCCGCGTACTACTTGGTGGGCCGCGCCGGCTCGTCGACGCTACTCCAGACCGGGAGCGCGGCTTCGGGTCATCCCAAGGTCGAACGTGAAGACTTCGAGCTCCTCCTCGGGCCACGGGCCTACCTCCCGCTCATTGGCCATCTGCGGCTCTGCCTTCAGGTTATGGCCGGCGAGACCTTCGAGGCCGCGACGGTCAGCCGCGTCCATCACCCGAACCTCGAGGTCATCTCCGATCACGCGACGTTCCTCGCCGGCGTCGGCTTGCAGTATCGCCTGCATGAAAACGTCTCGCTCGGGGCCGGGCTCGAGGCCGTGGCGTTCGCCCAAGGTCAGACCGGCGACGTGGCGGCTCGGGCTGCGGGGCTCGACCACGACGGGGCGCGGGGGCGGGCGCTCGCCTCGCTCACCGCGACGGTGCACTTTTGAGTCGGGGCTACAGGGCTGCGTCCCGCATTGCGGTCCTGTGCCTGAGCCTCTCGTGCCTGGCTTGGCAAGGCGGCGGCTCCGGCGTGGGGCACCTCGCGGAGGGCGGCGGCTCCGGCGTGGGGCACCTCGCGGAGGGTGGCGGCTCCGGCGTGGGGCACCTCGCGGAGGGTGGCGGCTCCGGCGTGGGGCACCTCGCGGAGGGTGGGATGGCGAGGCGGGTCGCGATGAGCGCGGCGGGGCGGATCGATGACAAGGGCGGCACCGTCGTCTTCGTCCTCGAGCTGCCGTCTCCGCTGGGCGACGGCGTCGTCTCCCTCACGCTTCGCGGCGCCGATTCGGGTCGGGTCGACATCGTGTCCGGCACGCTCGCGGGCGTCCTCGAGGTTTACGACGACGCTGGACGCACCGAATTTTTTGGGCACGCGGTCAATGGATCAATCGCCCTGAGCTTCGGGACCGACGACGCCTTGAGCTTGACCGGAGCGCTCGACTTCGACGACGGCGAGGGGCGCGTGCAGCGACTCACCGACGTTCGGGCCTACCTCGCGAGCGATCAGAACGAGCACGTCGAGTCGGCCAATGGGAGCGCGGTCGCCGTGGGCGCGGGAGAGAGCACGAACAGCGGCTGTGCGTCCGACGGCTATGAAGATCCTTACCTCGACGACAACCGTGAGTTTGACCAGAGCCGCCCGGCGGACGATACCGAGTCCGGCTGCGACTCCAGCACCTCCGATCCGAGCGGCGTCAACGCGACCGACGACTCGGAGTCGGGCTGCGAAGGCGATGGGCTCGAAGGCGAGTCCGAGACCTCGTCGAGCTGCGGGGACAGCTGCGAAGGAGACGCCCGCGCCGCTGCTCTCTTGCCGAGAGTACCCGGCCGCGACCGCGTCTTTGCCAAGCTCATCGCCTGGTCGCCGTACTTGCTGATCCTGTTGGGCCTGCCCCTCTTCCGCCGTCTCTCGCGCTCGCGCCGCCTTGCCCGGAAGCGGAGTTTCCTATAGGGATTCGGCGAAATTTTTGCCGAGGCCAGAACATGAGCAAGGTCACAGTTCGAATCCCCACGCCTCTCCGGAGCTTCGTCGGCGGGGCCGATGAGGTCGCGGTCGAAGCCGAGACCGTCAGCGGGCTGCTTGTCGTGCTCGCCGAGCGTCACCGAGGCCTGACGGATCGAGTCTGCGATGCCCAGGGCAAGGTGCGACCCTTCGTCAACCTCTACATCGGCTCGAAGAACATCAAGTCGCTCTCGGGCCTCGAGACGGCGCTGAGCGATGGCGATGTCCTGTCCATCGTGCCGGCCGTCGCGGGAGGCTGAGTCATGGCCGAAAAAGACCGAAGGCTCGACGAGCTGCGGACCCGCATCGTCGAGATCGAGCCCAGAGACGCTTATGCTTTGCAGGCTGGCGGCGCGTTTGTGATTGATGTGCGTGAGGCCGATGAGATCGCCCAGGGCAGTCCACCCGGCGCGCTGCGGCTGGGTCGAGGGTTCCTCGAGCTGCGGATCGAAGACGCCGTGCCCGACAAGAACGCCACCTTGCTGGTGACCTGCGCCGGCGGGGTCCGCGCGCTCTTCGCCGCCGAGTCGCTTCAGCAGCTTGGGTATATCGACGTGCGCTCGGTCAAGGGCGGCTTCAATAAGTGGAAGAATCAGGGGCTGCCCATCGAGCTCCCTCGCACGCTCGACGCCAAGCAGCGCGAGCGGTACGCGCGCCACCTCCTGATGCCCGAGGTCGGGGAGAAGGGGCAGCTCGCCTTGCTCAGCGCGAAGGTCCTGCTCGTCGGGGCGGGCGGGCTCGGCTCTCCGGTCGCGCTCTATCTGGCGGCGGCTGGCGTCGGCACCATCGGGCTCATCGACTTCGACGTCGTTGATCGCAGCAACCTCCAGCGGCAGATCGTGCACACCGACGATCGGGTCGGCACGCCCAAGGTCGAGTCCGCGCGCAAAACGCTCTTGGCGCTCAACCCCGAGGTGAACGTCATCGGCCACGAGACGCGGCTCGACTCGACCAACGTGGAGGCCATCTTCGACGGCTACGACATCGTCGTGGACGGCTCGGACAACTTCGCCACGCGTTACCTCGTCAACGACGCCTGCGTGAAGCTCCGCATCCCCAACGTGCACGGCTCGATCTTCCGCTTCGAGGGGCAGGTCAGCGTCTTTCATCCGACCTACGCCAAGCGTCGGGGTCCGTGTTACCGCTGCGTCTATCCTGAGCCGCCGCCCGCCGACCTCGCACCGTCCTGCGCCGAGGCCGGGGTGCTCGGCGTCTTGCCCGGCGTGGTGGGGCTGATGGAGGCCGTCGAGACTGTGAAGCTCATCCTCGGCATCGGCGATCCGCTCGTCGGCCGACTGATTCACTACGACGCCTTGCCCGCCCGCTTCACAGAGCTGACCCTCGATCCCGATCCGGACTGCAAATACTGCGCGGAGGGCGCCGTCTTCCCCGGCTTCGTGGATTACGAAGTCTTCTGCAGCGCGCCAAAGGTCTGAGCCATGTCGACTTTGAAGCTTGGTGCGGCGGGCAAGGCTTTGCTCGAAGGCGTCGGAAATACGCCCCTCGTTAACCTCTCGGACTTGCCGGGTGTGCCCGCGGGGGTCTCGCTCTTCGCCAAGCTCGAGTCGGTCAACCCGGGGGGCTCCATCAAAGACCGCCCGGTCTCCCGCATGATCACCCGCGCGATCGAGGCCGGGCACCTCGACGGAGGGCGGCGGTTGCTCGACTCGTCGTCCGGGAACGCGGGCATCGCTTACGCGCTCTTTGGTGCGGCCTTGGGCGTGTCCATCTCCATCGTGGTCCCCGGCAACGCCAGCCGGGAGCGGCTCGACCGGATCGCCGCGCATGGGGCCGAGCTCATCTTGACCGATCCCATCGAGGGCTATGACTTCGCCTTGCGGACGGCCAAGCGCCTCGCCGCCGAGCAGCCCGAGAGATACTGGTACAGCAATCAGTACGCCAACGAGAACAACTGGAAGGCGCACTACGAGACGACCGGCCAGGAGATCCTCGACCAGGTCGCGGCGGCGACGGGCGGCGCTCTGCCGGATGCGTTTATCGCGGGCGTCGGCACCGGCGGCACGATCACTGGCGTCGGTCGCCGCCTGCGGGTCGCGAATCCGCAGGTGCACATCGCCTCGGTGATCCCCGACATCTTCCCCGGCCTCGAGGGCCTCAAGCCGCTCGGGCATGAGGGGGACATCGTGCCCGACATCCTCGACGAGTCGCTCATCGACGCGCGTCAGATCGTGCCGATCGAAGACGCGCTGGAGACCTGCCGGATGCTCGCCAAGAGCGGGCTCTACGTCGGCCCGTCGAGCGGCGCGTATGTCTACCTCGCGCTCAAGGTCGCCGCGACCGGTCGATACCAGCGCCTGGTGACGATCCTCAATGACACCGGCGAGCGATACGTGAGCACCGGGATGTGGGGTCGTGATTCCGACGAGGATTGAGGATTGAGGATTGAGGATTGAGGATTGACGGGGGGGCGGGTCGAGCCTGACGGTGATCGCCTCAGTCGGCGGGCGCCGAGGGCGTCAGACCATCATGCAGACGGGGCGGGAAATGCTCGGGCGGGCTCGCTGGGGGTGCGCGGTAACACCTCCGCGCGCCCCGAGGGTGACGGTGTCGCCAGAGTGCGCCCACCCCGCGGGGGCTCAGCGCAGGAGCGAGAGGTCGCAGCGGTCCACGATGATGGCCGCGCGGGTATCCTGTGGGAAGCCGAATCCGGACTTGTTGGGGGCGTAGTAGATGC
>SHZC01000022.1 GCA_009692505.1 Myxococcales bacterium | reverse complement strand
GCGCGGACCGTGGCGGTTGAGGCCAAGAGAGACGCGGAGGAGGCCAAGAAGCGGGCCTCCGAGAAAGGGCGGGCCGCCGACGAAGCTCGGGAGGCCAAAAACCGCGCCGAGAAAAAGACCGAGAAGGTCCAGTCGATTCGCGACGTGAAAGACGAGCGAGTCGCCCGCTTGGAGAAGCGCGCCACCGACGCCGAACAAAAGGCCGAGGACTACCGCCGGGAGATGCTCGCGGCCAAGAGTGACGCCGACGACGCCATGGCCGACCGCGCCTCGAGGGACAAGCAGTTCGCCTCGCTCGGTGCTCAGGTCCGAGCCGAGAAAGAGCGCGCCGACCGCGCCGACCGCTCAGGTCAGGTCGTCACGGCCGCCCCACGGGCCGAAGAGCGACCCGCCCCGAGGCCGCGTATGGGTGAGGAGCCCGATGAGCGCGTCGCCCGGCTCGAGGATCGACTCAATGAGCTGAAGTCGGAGCGTGAGTCCCTGAAAGACCGGGTCACGAAGGCCGAGCTGTTCGCGAGCGACGCCGATCAGCGCAGACGGGGCGATAAGCAGTCGGCCGAGACGGTCCTGCGGGACCTCCAGCACACCCTTCAGGCTGATCGGAAGGCCTATCGCATTCTGCAGCTCCAGTACGAGACGCAGGTCGATCGGGTCAAAGGCTTGGAGCAGCAGTTCAAGGAGCGCGCCGAGGCGGCGATCGCCGAGGTCGTCCGCGAGGGCGTCGCCGAGGCCCGCAAGAGCGCGGCTGAAGCCCGAGCTTTGGCCGCGGCGTCCGGCGTCCAGGCGACTGAGCCCTATCCGGTCGTGGTCGCAAGCCCGGCCGTGGTCGCAAGCCCGGCCGTGGTCGAGAGCGACGAACCCAAGTCACCTCTCTCCGGCCTCCCGAAGCCCTCGCTGACCGGGCCGTTGCCCGCCTTGTCGACCGGCGTCCGTCCGCCCGCGCCCCTGTCGCTCGGGCTCGGGCTCAAGCCGCTGGGCACACCGGCCCCGTTGCAGTCCGCGCTGTCAGCGGGCTGGGGTGGCCCGACCTTGGGTGCAGGCCTGCCGAAGTTGGGCCTGCCCTCCCTCAAACCCGCGGTCGTAAGCGCGCCCCCCGCCGCTGTGCCTCCTCCGCCGGAGAGCCCGGCCACTGAGGACAAAGAGGGCGGCTGATTTTTTTGTGAATACCGAGCGAAGCAGATCCGTCCACACAGGCTGAGGTAGAACCGATGTCATTTACACTCGCCGCGCTCGCCCTGCTCGCCACTCCCGTCCTCTGCCCGCCCCAGGAGGGGCAGATCAGGTGGGATGGTTTTCATCTCAAGACCGGCCCTCAGCACCAATACGAGCTGAGGGGATCAATCTGGGATAGGGACACCAACGGTCGACCCTCGACCGGGGACCTCTTCCGGGTCGACGAGATCCTCAAGGACGGCCGAGGCACGGGTGCCGAGGCGAACTACTTCCTGATCGGCGCCGGGATCGCGCCGGAGTTTGCCCGGGCGTTTTCGCCGATCGAAGGCGAGCTGCGGGCATCGTGTGAGAGCCGCGTCGAGACCGGCAAGGACATGCCGATTCTCAAGACGCCCGCAGCGCTCAACATGTTCATCCTCAGCCTGACCGGGGGCGGCGTCCAAGAGACCTCAAAGCAGGACCTGCTTCAGGCCGCGCTCTCCATCAAAGCCGAGGAGCTCTGCAAGCAGGGCAAACACATCGCCGAGAAGGAGCTCGCCGCCCTCCTCGTCAAAGAGGCCGGGACGGCTTCGGGCGTAAACCGGAACGACATCCGAGGCGTCGCCGCCGAGGTGGCCAAGAAGTACGCGTTCGCCTGCACCCGAGTCGAGGGCAAGTTCACCTACCCCTGAGCATCAGGGTGCGGCTCGTTCCCCGCGCTGAATCACCCCCGCCCAAGCAGAGCAGCGAGCGCGTCGAGGCCTTCATCCCCGGGGCCGTCTTTCACACGCTTGACGGCGGCGAAGGGGTCGAGCAGCTCATGGCCCAGCTCGGTCAGGCGCACGTGGGTCAGCCGCGAATAGGGCTCTCGGCAGAGCGTCAGGCCTGGGCGCGGCGAGGCGAATCGGAACGGGCTGAGACCTTCGGGCCCGACCGCCAAGTCGACGAGGCCCAAGAGGGAAAGGGGCCCGAAGAGGGACTGGAGGACGAAGGGCAGCCGAAGCCGAAACCCCTCGCTCAAATCCCCGTCGAGCAAAGAGGAGTTCACTGCCTTTCGCCCAGCGTCGAAGCTGATGTTGGAGAGCTCGAGCGAGATGCAGGGCAGGAGACCCACGCGAGCGAGCGAGGAGATGAGCATCGGCGCCTCGATCCACTGACCCGGTCGCAGCAGGCGGAGCCCGGCATACAGCGTCTCTCGGGCGATATAGGGATCCTCGGCCCGAAGAACCGCCATCTCGTGTCGGAACCCATCGCCGCCGAAGAGCGCCGTCGAGAAGAACTGAGACTCCGGGGGGCGCGGGCGCATATCCAGAAAGATCCGGCGCAAGGCGTCGATGGGGGGCCGCTTCAGCGACGCACGTCCGGCGTCCGTGAGGGTGCAGACCTTCTTGGTCGCGTCGACGAGCGGGGACCGGAGGACCAACTCGATGAACGCGACTTGCCGGGCCGGGTCGAGTCTCTGCTCGTCGGCGCTGACGACCCCGTTGAGGCCAGTGACGCTCGCCGCGCTGAGGGCCTTCTTCAGCGTAAACTCGACGCGCCCGGCGTCGACCGCCTGAAGGACCCGAGACACGGCCACCTGGGCCGTGATGCCGCGCGCGACCAAGAGGGCGACGGACACAGGCGTCGTCTCGGCGCGCGCTTGAGTGGACCCGATCAGCACGCTCTCACAGCGAACCGGCGTCGCCGTCGAGCCGATGGCGAGGTCGCAGAGGGGCGGCAGGGCTCGCGCGGCCTCGAGCACTCCCGGCCAGGACTCGTGCTCGAGCAGGATCGGCGACAACCGTCCGAGCAGGGCCCGGAGCAACTCTCGCAAGGAGTTCGGCCGCGCTTCGTCAAGTATATTTACGACCAGGCTCGGCGTGAGGAGGAGGGAAAGGTATCGAGCCGCCGTCGTCGAGTCCGGCCGGTCGACGGCCATCTTCAGGCCCGCGGCCACCCGCATGAGCCAAGGGGGTGAGACCTCCGCCAAAAAGAGAGCGTACAGGGGCGAGGTCGGGATCTGGCGGAGTGCGGGCGCTTTCACGGGCGCGCAGTATCCCGGCCCCAAGCTCCCCTTTCAATACGCCCGTCGTTGGGATTTGGGGTCGCGCTTTTTTGGGAGGGTGAATACTGGATTGGATAGGGCGCTCGCCCGTCTCCTCAGTCCGTGCAGTGGGATGGCATGGACGTGGTGGCGCGCCCCCCAACAAGGCCGCACGCCAAGTTCTCGCGCTGCCTGCTTGATGGGCTGGCGGGAAGAACGATTGAAGGCGTTCCTTTCATGAAAGCACTTCAACTCAGCATCCTGAAGGGTCCGAATAGGCGACAAAATCCATGCCGTCGACGAGTTCAACAGGCTTGCCTTCGCCATCCTCCAACGTCGCGACAATCCTGCCGGCCCATGCGCGGGCTTCGTCTTCATTCTCGCACTGCACTTCCAATTCAGCGGTGACTGTTTTCGTAATCAGGAATTTCATTCTGATCGGCTCATTCATCAAACTGAAGCCCGCCAATTAACATCAATGACATGTGTCTATTGGCGCAACAACGTCTGTTATGAGTTGAGATGGTTACAGTAAATCTTGTGTGAAGGTCTTTAACGGAAGTTACGAACAACAAAAAGATAAAACCGCTCTGAAAGCACACTGGCGAGTCGATGCTCTTTCTGCGTAAGAGAGATTGCCTAGCGGGAGTCGTTCAAGCCCTTGACGTCAACGGCCATAAAGTCGTCCAGACCTGATTTCCGTAGTCTGAAATCAAAACCACAGCCAAGGGATGTGACGTTCTCCAGGGTATAGTGAGCCAGCGTCGGGAGAGTGGGGTGAACGACTTCAAAGTACTTCTCAGCCGCTTGACCCGTGATGAGACGTTTCGCAAACGAGCTTTCCTCTCCCTCCTCGGCCTCTGTTTTTTTCGGTGATGACATCGAGTGGCCCTCGTTCGTAAATCAACGACCTGAGCAACGCGGAAAAATCCTTCAGCCTCAACGAGTAGATTGGGTCGAACTCGTCGCGGTAATTCTTGATTGAGGCCGGGCGAGCACCCAACGCGAACCCGATTGCATGAAAAGCTTCGGTAAAACTTGAGAATCCGAGTGCTCGTAATCCGTCCTTGTCGAACCGTGACAGAAAAAGCCCCGCGAGAACCTGTTTGGTTCGCAGGGCGTTCGGAGCGCCTTGTTCGTCAAGAAACGCCACAGGTGCCCGTTGTTCTGAAATGGGCGCAAGTCGCACCATGACACGCGAAGAACCGCGTAGTTGCTCAAATTTCTGATCGAAAGCCGCGCGGCCATCACCGGCCCACCGGATTGCGAACGTCAACCGGATTTGGCCCACCCATGGGCGTGTTCAACGGGGTTCGCGAGCGGCGCCTCCGCCCGGGCCCTTCTCACCCGAACGCTACCGGGTCGCTGAAGGTGCAATCGCCCTGTCCGGCCCGAGTGTCCCCTTTCAATACGCCCGTCGTTGGGATATGGAAACGTGCTTTTTTTTGGAGGCTTAAGTATGGATCTGGACAGCGAGCCGGTCATTGAACTCGACGTCGCGTTCATCGAGGCGAGCGAGCGCGTAAGCCAGCTCGCCCGCGTCGCCGGCAGCTGTGACAAAGCCCTCCGAGGCGTGCGCTCCGCGAAGGCCGATCCGGTCGGGGCGCGCAGGGCCTTGGACGCCGTCGGGGAGACGCTCGTGGCCTGCGAGAAGCTCCTGACCTTCGGCGAGGGGCTGACGGCACTGAAGGTCTCGGTCGACGACGCCGTCATGACCTGGCGGCTCGCCACGCTCGGGGCCATCGCCGACGCGGCCTCGGCCAGCGGTCTGTCCCACGAGCGGCTCACCGCGACCGCATTTCGCTTGGGGCCCCTGACCGTGGAGGTCGACTTCGACGCCGGCACTGCGACCCTCAGCTACGCCCGTGAGACGCTCGCGGTCGTGCGCGCCGGGGTCAACGACGTCCTCGATTCCGCCGCCGCGCAGGTCAAGACCCTCGAACGCCACAGCCCGAGCCCCGAGGAGACGATCGCCGATCTCTTCCAAGCCTATCGCGTGCTCACGGCCCGGCAGGGCCTGCCCTTCGGAGAGCGGGTCTTCCTCGTGGACTTGCTGCCGGCCCTCTTCTATGTGCGGCAGTCCGAGGCCTTCTGGAAACGACAGGATCAGAAGAGCCTTCGCCCGGTCTCGCGGGTTCAGCTCGCCTGGGAGCTCGACCACCTGCACGCCGCGAGGATGCTCGAGCACGAGCAGCACCGGCTCGTCCTGGGCACCGCGACCGGCGGCTCGGCGTCGAAGAAGCAGCAGGTTCTCTTCCTGGAGTCTGCCGCAGCCGGCGGCCAATTTTTCCTGACGCTCGCCTTCCGGCGCCTGACGGAGGGCTGAGTGATGCAAGACCCGACTTCGACTCTGTCGCGGAGCCTCGCCCTGCGGATGCTCCAGACCCTCGGCGAGTCCGGCACGCCGCCCGAGCGGGGCGTTCGGTTCCTCAACGTGGGCAACCAGAGCTACCTCGACGTGCTTCGCGCCGAGTACTTCGAGGGGCTGCTCTCGGCCGGGGGCTCGACGTTTAAGCTCGTTCAGGCCATCTACGGCGGCGGCAAGACGCACTTCCTCATGTGCCTCCGGGAGCTCGGCTGGCAGCACGGCTTCGTCTCCGCTTATGTCGGCTTGTCGCCCAACGCCTGCCCCTTCCATGAGCCGCTGCTCGTCTATCGCGCCGTCGCCCGCGCCCTTCGTGCCCCACCCCGAGACGATGAGCCCCTACCGCCGACCACGGGTCTGACGGATCTGCTCCGCGATCTCATCGCCGATCGCCGCGCCGAGAGCGGGGATGCCGCGGTTCGACAGTGGCTGATGCGGACCGTGCGCCAGCTCGCCATCGAGAACCAATCCCTCCGTAATGCCATCGCCGGGTACGGGCTCGCCGTGCTCGATGACCAACTGGAGCGACAAGACGTGCTCGGGGCCTACCTGCTCGGCGATGAGGTGCCCGTCGCCGCACATCGGGAGCACGGCGTCTTCGAGAGCATCACCAAAGCCAACGCCTTCGCGATGCTTCGCGGCCTCTGCCAGGCGATGCGGGGCCTGGGCTTCGCGGGGACCTCGCTGCTCTTCGATGAGCTCGACCGCAACCTCAGCATCGGGTCGACCTCCAAGAAGGAGACCCGCCTCTTCGACACCCTGCGCGAGATGGTCGACCTCTGTGGCCGGGGCGCGCTGCCCGGCGTGCTCGTCGCCTATGCCGTGCCGCCCGACTTCCTCGATCGCGTCCGCGACTACCCGGCGCTCCAGCAGCGCATCGCCAGCCCGCTGCCGCTCTCGGTAAGGAGTCCTCAAGCCTCGCTCGTCGACCTCGAGCGCATGGACCTCGATCCCCACGCGCTGCTCGTGGCGATGGGCGGTCGTATTCAAGCCGTCTTCGAGGCCGCGCGCTCCGTCAAGCTCGACCCCATCATCCAAGCGGCGAACCTCAGCCGCGTGGCCCAGGAGGCCGCGTCCGCCCAGTGGGAGGTGAGCCACCGCCGCGTCTTCGTGAAGACCTGGGTGGGCATCCTGTACGACCAGGTGGCGATCGGCGAGCGTCCGATCACCAGCCAGGAGGTCACCAGCCGCATTCAGTCCGGCGCGCGTCAGCTCATCGAGGTCTCGGCGGCGACGACCCCAGGGGCCTCGTATGTCGACTTCTAGTCAGGAGACCTCCGAGCCGCTCCTCGTCGGTTCGTTGGTCAAGCACGCCGAGCACGGCGAGGGGCAGGTGACCCAGCTCGTTCGGGGCGGGCGCGCGGTCCTCGTTCGCTTCGCCCGCATGGGCAAGCTCGATCTCCAGGTGTCCGCGAGCGAGCTCCTGCCCACGACCAAGCCCAAGCCCAAGCCGAAGGAGAAGGCAGTCGCCCAGGCGGTCAAGCCCGGCCCTCTGAAAATCGACGCCGCTCAAATCCTCGAGGCGCTGCGTTTGGGCACGGTCCCGTCGAGCGGGCTCGATCTCTACACCGTCGGGCGCGAGGCCGAGCTGTCGATCATCGAGGCCGATCTCGACGCCGTGTCCTCGGGCAAAGGCGCGGGCCGCGTCATCCTCGGCGACTACGGCACTGGCAAGACCCACCTCCTCGAGTGCATCGCCGCGACCGCTCGCAAGAAGGGCTTCCTCGTCGGCCACGCCGCCCTCGATCCGGTCGACGTTCCCGCCAGCAATCCCCGGCGAGTCTACCGCGCCCTCATGCGGGAGCTCTGCCACGCCGCCGATCCGTCCCTCGAACGTGGCGTCTGGCCGCTCCTCAGGCGCGCCCGGGGCAACGACGAGGTCAAGCGACGCTTCCTGACCGATGAGCGACACGCCTACCTCACGCCCGTGCTCTCGTTGGTCAACCGACTTGACGAATTGGAGCTCCCGCCGATCATCGACTGGCTCGAAGGCAGCCCCCAAGACTATACGCCGGAGCTCAACGCGCGCTTCCGCCTCTACGGGCAACGCGCGCTCCCGGCGATGATGGACTACCGACCCTGGGCCCATATTTATTCGTACATCCTCAGCGGCGTGTCCGCGCTCGCTGCGGCCACGGGCTCCAAAGGCCTCGTCTTATTGCTCGATGAGGCGGAGTTCTTCCGGGTGCTCTCCTCGGAGAATCGGGAGTTCGCCGAGCGGCTCTTCCGCTCGTTGATGGCCGCAGCCTTGCCCGCAAACGAGCTGCCCTTCTCCCCGGAGGACGAGCCACGGGGCGGTCGCGGGGAGTTCAAGACCCTGAGCCACCGCTACGTCGGTCACTGTCCGCTCTATGTCGTCATGGCCATGACCCCCACCGGACAAGGGGACCGCCTGGTTCAAGGCCTCGTGCCGCCGTCGCGGGTCACGGAGCTGTCCCCACTCAACGCCGTGCACCATCGGGAGCTCGCGCGCCGTATCGTCACCGTCTACGCCGAATCCGATCCAAACCTCTCGCCGCTCAGGGACAGCCTGTCCACGCTCATCGGCGACCTCATGTTCAAGGGGCTGACGGACGGCACATTCCAGACGCCGAGGACCGCCGTGAAGTTCGTGCTCGACCTCCTCGACCTCGCGCGCCATCGGCCTGACGCCGTCCGCACGGTCATGGATGAGCTCAAGCGGCTCTGGTACTGAAACGACGCGGCCATGGCCCACCCGCTTCGGACAGCCCTGCCGCGCACCTGGTACGCGCTCTTCGCCCACCACGCGGCCCCCTTGCCGATTCAGGCGCAGGCCATCCCGCTGCTGCTCGCGGGTCGTGAGTGCCTGCTCTGCGCGCCGACCGCCGGGGGCAAGACCGAGGCACTCGTCGCCGCAGGTCTGGAGCAGCTCAAACCCGAGCCCAAGGATCGCCCACAAATCCTCTACATCTGCCCGACCCGCGCGCTCGTCAACGACACCTTCCGACGCCTCTCGCCGATCGCCGCGCGCCTCGGCGTTCGGATCGGTCGGCACACGGCGGACCACCCACCCGACAATACCCGGCTGCCGGCCCTGCTCATCACCACGCCCGAGGCGCTCGACTCGCGCCTCGTCCGACACCCGGCGACCCTGCGATCCCTGAGGTGGCTTCTCCTCGACGAGCTGCACCTCCTGGCGGGCTCACTTCGGGGTGATCAGCTCGCGGTCCTGGTCACGCGCACGCGGGCCATCGTGCGGGTGGACGGCGGCGAGCTGAGGGTCGCCGCCGCGAGCGCCACGGTCGACGCACCCGAGGCCGTAGCCGCCCGGTATCTCGTCAACCCGGAGGTCGTCAGCTCGACGGACGGCGGCGCGCGGTGGGAAGTGAGCCGCGTCTCCATTGGCGGCTTGCCTGAAGCGGTCGTCGCCCTCTGCGCTCAGCCGGGCAAGACCCTGGTCTTTGCCAACGCCCGAAACGACGTCGAAGGGCTCGCGCACGCGCTCCGGGGTCAACGGCCCTTCGGCGACTCGGTCTATGCCCACCACGGCAGCCTCGTTAAGGACGAGCGCGAGCGCGTCGAGCGGCAGTTCCTGGACCGAAAAAACGCCATCTGCATCGCGACCAATACGCTGGAGCTGGGCATCGACATCGGCGACGTGGACCGCGTGGCCATGTACGGCCCCCCACCCGATGTCGCGTCGTTTCTTCAGCGGGCGGGACGCGCCGGGCGTCGCTCGCGGGTGGCGGAGCTGCTCTTGCTCGAGCGCAATCAGGCCGATCATCTGCGCTTCGAGTTCCTGGAGCGCGCCGCCCTCGAAGGCAAGCTCTACGGCGCGCTTCCGGCGTACCACCCGGCGAGCGTGGTTCAGCAGGCGGCCTCGATGCTCATGCAGAACCGCAACCGCCTCGTGACCGCCGCCGCTGTGCTCGCCCGACTCCCGGCGTGGCAAGCGGGGCACCTCACAGAGGACCGGCTCACCGACATCCTGGGCGCGCGACCCGACTATTTCACGCGGCAACCGGGCGGGGTCTTTACGGCGGGTAAGGTGCTTGAATACGCCTTCGACCGGGGGCGGATGCACTCGCAGATCGCCGGAGAGAGCGCGGGGGTCGTGGTGCGCGATCGCCTGACGCAGCGGGCGATCGGCGTCGTTCAATCGGCCGGGGACTTCGGCTCCATGACCATCGGGGGGCGCGCGGCGGTGATCGCCTCACGCCGGGGGGACGACGTCTTCGTGGACAGGCTCCCAGGGACCGCTGCCTTGCCCGCCAAGTTTAAGCCCGCCGGTCGGCCCATTTGGTCGCAGGCCGACGCACGGGCTTATGTCGAGCACCTCGGGCTCAAGAAAGGCCACGCCGGGCTGGCACCGGGGCTCTGGATTCACGGCCTTGGTGATGCCGCCGGGCTCGTATTCGCAGCCGCGCTCGCTCGCTTAGGCTTCGTCGTCGAGGCCGATGGGCCGCTCGTGCTGCGGACGAGCGAGAGCCTCCTGACCCTGCCTCCGACCGACGTGCCCGAGGTGCTCATCGAGAGCGCCTTGAATAAGCATGAGCGGAAGCTCGCCAAGCTGACGGGGCAAGGCCCGGACTTCGCACACCTCCCGGTAGGTGAGCGCGAGCGGTCGCTTATCCTGGCGTTGCACCCCACCGCCCTGCGCCGGGCCTGGGCGGGGCTGGTCTGGACGGTGATCAGCGAGGATGTCGTCGACCGGATCAACCTCGCGTTGGGGCGGACCTAAGCTCGACTCGAAGATGGTCAAGAAACCTGACCATTGTCTCCTGCCGGACCATCGCCCGCGCCCGACCGGCTTGTGTATTCATGCCCGCCGCGAGCCCGAGGAGCTTGCGTTCGAAGTGGTCGAGGGCGAAGGCCTTATCATCGAGGGGCCGTCCGCTCTCGGCGAAGGGGTCCTCATCATGGAACAGCGCGCCGCCCATGCTCCCGCTCGTGGCAAAACATCGGGCGATGCCGATGGCACCGATGGCGTCGAGGCGGTCAGCGTCCTGGAGCACCGCGGCTTCGAGGCTGCTCGGTCGTCGTCCGGCGGAGAAGCTGTGCTCGGAGACGGCCAAAGCGATCGCCTTGGCGTGGTGCTCGAGACCAAGCGCGCCGCAGACCACGGGGATCTCCATCGCGGCCCGGTCTCCACACGAGGCCGCGTCCGGGTGGTTCTTCGGCAGATAGACCAGGTCATGAAGCCACGCGGCGGCGAGGCAGACCGTGACGTCCGCGCCTTCCTCGGCGGCCAGCAACACCGCGTGACGGGCGACCCGCTCGACGTGCCCGAGATCATGGGCACCGTCCCGGCTCACTGTCTCAAGGGCAAACCGCCGTCTGACCTCGCCCTTGAGCGCGTCATGCAGCACGCCTTTGTCCATCAGCGAGCGCAGACCTCGTTATAGGCCCGCACGAACTGCCGCGTGTAGTCGAACGCCGAGATGTACCCGAGCATCAAGCCGCCGATGTACCCGACCATGGACACGATGTAGAGATACGGGGTGCCCTCGGGCCAGAGGTCGGCGATGAGGATGAAGGCCGCGATGGACCCATAGCCGATGAAGTTCGACTTCAGCTTGCCGAGGAAGTTGCTGGAGATGTTGATTTGATGTTCGGCCGTGAACCGCCGGATGCTCAGAATCCAGAACTCGCGGAAGAGGTACGCGATGAGCAGGATGGGGTCGTACCCCTTGTTCGCGGTGACGGCCAGAAACAGGATCAACGACTCCATGACCACGTCGGAGAACTGGTCGAGGATTTCACCGATCCGCGAGACTTGCCCGGTGCGGCGAGCCAGCCAGCCGTCGAGCGTATCGGTGAGACCGGCGATGACGCCCAGGACGAGGCTGATGACCGGCTGGTCGAACCGGTAGAACACCGCGCTCACAAAGATGAGCACGATGCGGGAGAGAGTCAGGAGGTTCGGACCTCGGCAAAGGTCGCGCGCGAGCGGCGTGAGCATGGCTGTGGCTTCTACTCCACTTCGGACGTTCGGTCACTTCGGTCACGCCGCATCATCGATCCGGGCGCACTGCTCGCGGAGGTCCGTGACCTGGTGCTGCCAGTAAACGAGCGAGCCGAACTGAGGAAACGTGCGCTGGAAGAAGGGGTCGGTCATTCGCCGGGCGATCCACGCTGAGTAGTGAATGTACCGAAGCGCGCGAAGCGGCTCGACCAGCCGAAGCCACGCCGGGTCGAAGTCCCGCAGCTCCGTATAGCCGGACAGAAGGACTTCCCGCTGGCGGCGACCCTCAGCGTCCGCGCTCGGCACCAGCATGAAGATGTCCTGGACGGCGGGTCCGGTCAGGAAGTCATCGAAGTCGAGGAGGTGGATCGCGTCTTTGTCCCCGTGCCGATCGTGGAGGAGATTGCCCGCGTGGCAGTCGCCGTGGATCCGGTGGAGCGGCACGTCGATGAAGAGCGGCTCGATGCGCGAGAGCAGGGCCTCGACCGAGCTGATGTACTGGGCCTGTACCTCGGGCGGCAGGTGGTTGTTCTCCACGAGGTCTGCGAGGTTCTTTCGGCCATAGGTCTCGGGAGTCAAGACGAGGCGATCGGGGGCGGGACGACGCGCGCCCACCGTGTGAAGGCGAGCGAGCAGACGACCGAGCCGGCGGAGCAGGGCATCGTCGGGCTCCTCGGGGGCGCGCCCGAGGACCTTGGGGAACAGCGCGAAGTAGAGGCCGTCGGTTTCCCCGAGCGTCGACCCCAGCGTCCTCCCCTCACCCGCCCCGCCTGCCCCGCCCGCCCCGCCTGCCCCGCCGGCGCCGCCCGGAGGACTCGCAGAGAGGGGCAGCGGACAGACGGCGGGCACCTCGTCTGCGGCGAGCTCGTCCAAAAACGCGTGCTCGGCCTCGAGGGCAGCCTTGGACCAGCGACCGGGTCGGTAGAACTTCGCGACGACCACCTCTCCGCGGAGGTCCTCGCCCTGAGGCTCCAGCTCAATCTGGTAGACCCGATTCTCATAGCTGTTCAGGACCAGGAAACGGCCCGTGCACCTCTGGCCCAGTCGTTCCACGGCGTCGAGGACACGCTCGGGCGTCAGCGTTTGAAAGCTCTCGCTCATGGGAGGCCGAGCAGGTCTTTGGCCGCCTTTAGATCGTTGCCGACGACGTGAACCTGCCCCAGGACGACGATCGGCCGACGCAGGAGGTTGTTGTGACCGGCGATCAAGGCGATGGCCTCCTCGCGTTCGATGGTCCGGCGTCCGAGGCCCTCCCGCCGATAGACCTCGTTATGCGTATTCAAATAGGGCCGAAAGTCTCGCCCCCCGATGAGGGCCGCGAGCTCCTCGGCGGTCATCGGCTCGGCGTTGAGCTCGCGGCCCTCGTAGTCGGCTCCGGCCGCGTCGAGGGCCGCCTTGAAGCGACGGCAGGTGTCGCAGGACTTCTTCCAGATGAGGCGTGCACGTTCGGACATGGCCGGCATCATGGACGGAGGAGAGACCCGGCGCGAGGGCCAAACAAACGCCTTGGCCGTCGTTGCGACACCTGCGCCCGAGTCTATAGACTGACCCGGTACACCTTGGGGAGTCTCCATGCGTCAGACCCGTAGAATTCCGTTCGGCTGGTCCGCCTTCATCGTCGCAACCGCAGCTGTGGGCGCGTGCTCCGACCCGAGTCTGCTCGGCCTGGGCGCGGACCTCGGCAGCGGCGGCGCGGGCGGCACAGGCGGTGGCCCGGACCTGCCCCCCTTCGTCGCGCCCGACATGGCGGACATGCGGATGCGCGGGATGTTCGGCTCGCCGTGCACCGATGGTCGGGACTGCGAATCGGGCATCTGCGTGGACGGCCCCATCGGCGACAAGCTGTGTACGGACGTCTGCAACGACGTCTGCCCGGCCGGCTTCGAGTGCGAGCCCATCGCCAACGGGGGGGCCGACCGCCTCTTCGTCTGCCTGGCCGACCGGCCGGACCTCTGCAAGTCCTGCGAGACGGACGTCGACTGTGATGACCTCGAGGATCTCTGCGTTCCGGTCGGCAATGGAATGTATTGCGGCGAAGACTGCGCCGACGACGATTACTGCCCGGACGGCTATGAGTGTCTCGACATCAAGAACGAGGACGACACGGTCCGCGGCCGCCAGTGTGTGCCCGCTGCGGGTGCGGCCTGCGCGCCGTGCGCCGACAGCGATGGAGACAAGTACGGAGAGGGTGCCGACTGTCTGGGCTTTGACTGCAACGACGACGACGTGACGGTCTTCGAAGGGGCCGACGAACTCTGCGACGGCCTCGACAATGACTGCGACTCAACGGCCGACGAACGACGCGCCCTCGGTGAGCCGCCCGCCGATCTCACCTGTCTCAGCGAAGGCGTCTGCAGGAGCACCCTCGTCGAGTGCCTCTCTGGCACCTGGGGCTGCGCCTATCGCGAGCCCTACGAGAGCGGCCAGGAGACGCTCTGCGACGGCCTCGACAATGACTGCGACGGCGGCCGCGACGAGGACATTGATCTGACGAGCGACCCGTTGAACTGCGCCTTCTGCCAGGCCGCCTGCCGCTTCGATCACGCCACAGGCCTCTGCCTTTCGAGCAGCTGCGAGCTCGGGCCTTGTGACGAGGGCTTCTTCAACGCCGACCGCAACGATGGCAACGGTTGCGAGTACGGCTGCAACCTCAGCCGCGACGGGATCGAGGTCTGCGACGACATCGACAATAACTGCGACGGTCAGGCCGACGAGGGCTTCGACCTCCAGCGGGACCCCTCCCACTGCGGGGTCTGCAACTTCGCCTGCATCGTCGACCACGCCTCGCCGGACTGCGACATGGGCGTCTGCGGCGTCGAGAACTGCGACGCGGGCTGGGTCAACCTCAACGGCGATAGCCGCGACGGCTGCGAGTTGGAGTGCGTGCCCTCAAACGGCGGCGTCGAGGCCTGCGACGACCTCGACAATAACTGCAACGGCCAGATCGACGAGCTCTACGACCTCCAGAACGACGTGGAGCACTGCGGCACCTGCCAGACGCTGTGCCAGTTCGACTTTGCCGAGCCGGTCTGCCAGCGGGGCGGCTGCGAGATGGGGGACTGCAATGAGGGCCACTGGAACCTCAACGACATTGAGGACGACGGCTGCGAATACGCCTGCGGCTTGACCTTCGGCGGCAACGAGGCCTGCGACCTCGCCGACAATGACTGCGACGGTGCCGTGGACGAGGGCTTCGACCTCACGTCCGACGTCGTCAACTGCGGCGGCTGCGGCAATCAATGCCAGATCCAGAGCGCGCAAGCGGCCTGCGTCCTGTCGACCTGCGTGCTCGCCCAGTGCAATGAGGGTTTCTGGGATCTCAACGGCCTTCAGGGCGACGGCTGCGAATACGTCTGCGCCCTGACCAACGGCGGCGAAGAGGTCTGTGATCTGGCGGACAATAACTGCGACGGCGAGATTGATGAGGACTTCGATCTGCTCTCGGACGCCGGCCACTGCGGCCAGTGCAACTTCGCGTGCGCCGTGCCCAACGCCGTGCCCCTCTGCGGGGGCGGGGTGTGCGGGATCCGAGAGTGCTTGGGCGGGTTCCAGGACCTCGACTTCAACGCGAACAACGGCTGCGAGTACGGCTGCCTCCCCACGAATGGCGGCCTGGAGGTCTGTGACGTCATCGACAATGACTGCAACGGCGTCGTCGACGACGGCGTGGACACGGACGTCGAACTCAATCACTGCGGCGGCTGCAATCGCGTCTGCGCTTTCCCGAACGGCGTGCCGCTCTGTCAAGGGGGTCAGTGCGCGATGGTCGGCTGCGAGCCGGGCTCGGTCGATTTGAACCGAGACCCCTCGGACGGCTGCGAGTACGCCTGTCTCGCCCAGCCGGGCATCGACCTCCCCGATGCCAACGCGGACGACGGCAACTGTGACGGGGTCGATGGGGACATCAGCCGGTCCATCTACCTCTCCTCGACCGGCAACGACGGCAACGACGGCCTGCACCCGGCGCGGCCCGTTCGGACTTTCGAGCGCGTCTTGAACCTGGCGATCGCCTTTGCCGGTCGCCGCGATCAGGTGCTCATCAGCGCGGGTGATTACCCCGTGCCGTTGGGTGGCCGCCTCGCGTCGGGCTTCGGATACTACGGTGGCTTTGCGGCCGACTACCGGAGCCGGGGCGCCGAGCGGAGCACCCTCCAGACCGGGGCGCTCCTGCGCGCAGAGGATCTCAGCTCGACGACCACGCTCGATCAGCTCCGCATCACCCGCGCCAACGCCGATCAGAGCGGCGAGGGCATCATCGGCTTCGGCGTGGTCAACTCCGGGGCCCACCTCCACGTCCGGCAGCTCGAGATCGTGGCGGGACGCGGCGGAGACGGCGTCGCAGGTCGCGCGGGTGGCGCGGGGGCCGCGGGGTCGAACGGGGCGGGGGGCAACGGCAACGGCGGCGGCGGCGGCGGCGGCGTCGGCGGCGGCGGCGGCGGCACCGGGGTCAACCGCGGCGCAGGGCCCGCCGGGGCCGCGGGCGCGGGCAACGACTCACCCTGTGGCGGCACAGCTGGAAGCGGCAGCGGTGGCAGCGGGCTCGGCTGCAACGACGGCGACCCGGCACGCGGCGGCAACGGCGGCGCGGGCTGCGGCGGTGGCCAGGGCGGCCTCGGCAACATCGGCAACTCCACCGGCAACCTCGCCGGCTTCAATTTCACGCCGAGCGCAGGCGCGAACGGCGGCGCCGGCGTCACAGGGGGTGGCGGCGGCGGCGGCGGCGCGGGTGGCGGCGAAGACTGCCGGATCTGCGTCTTCGGCTGTAGCTGCATTTACTGCGGCACGGGCCGAGGGGGCGGCGGCGGGGGCGGCGGCGGCACCGGCGGGCAGCCGGGCACGGCCGGCAGCGGCGGCGGGGCCTCCATTGCGCTGGCGGTCATCAACTCGATCGTGAGCGTCGACGGCCTCCTGCAGCTCCGCACCATCGGGGGTGGCCGGGGCGGCGACGGCGGCGGCGGGGGTCCCGGCGGCGGCTTCGGCTCCGGCGGCAACGGGGCCGCAGACAACGACAATACCCAAGGCGACGGCGGCAACGGCGGCAACGGCGGCAACGGCGGCAACGGCGGCTGCGGCGGCGGCGGCGGCGGTGGCCCGAGCATTGGCGCCTGGGGCCAGGGGGTCGCGCAGCTCCTTGGGGCGGGCGGCGAGGTTCAGTTCGCGCTCGGCGGCGGCGGCGGCGGCGGCAACACGGCCTGCGGCAACAACGGCCAGGCCGGGGCCGTTATCAACCTCCGGGCGACCAACTAAAAGCGACCCCTTCAGGGGTGCTTATAACACTGCCCCTCGGACCAGGGGACCTCCACGCAGTCGAGGAGCGCGTCGCCCGCCGTCTCACCGAAGAGGTGTTTGCGGGCGAAGGCCATCGAGTAGGCATTGGTGATCTCGTGCGCGAGCAAGGGGTCGAGGTTGTCGGCAGCGCAGCCGTCACCCATGAGCAAGCCTGGCAACTCGTGACAGATGTCGGTGAAGCTGTAGTGGCCGGCCCCTTGAAAAACCACGCGGCGGTCGTGCTCGCCGTCAAGACCCTGCCAGACGGCGTCGCCGTGTAGGGGCTCAGGCAGGGTCTCATCACGGCTTGCGGTCAGGAGTAGGACCGGCAGCGCAATGTCCTGTGGGCGGTACGCCGGGCCGCCGACGGGGGTCATGGAGATCGCGGCTTTGATTCGCGGCTCGAGGAAGCCGAGCTCGAAGAGGGACCGGAGCGCGGCGTCGTCCACGAGGTCGCAGAGGATCGCATCGGAGGCTTGGGCGCAGTAGGCGTCGACGGCCTCGAGGTCGAAGCCCAAGCCGACGCTGGACAGCGCCGTATAGCCTCCGAAGCTGTGGCCGGCCACGATGACCTCTTCGGTCAATCGGTCCTTCAGCGTCGGATCGTCGTTGGTCACGAAGTCGAGCGTCGCGCTGACGTCCTGGGGCCTCAACGCGAACATCTCGGGGGAGAGGCCGCCGTCGTCGGAGAAGGTGTTGCCGGTGTGGTCCGGGGCCGCGACCACGAAGCCCTGGGACGCGAAGAACTCCGTGAAAGACGGGGACTGGACAGCGAAGCCACCGCTGCCGTGGGAGAAGAGCAGGACCGGGAAACGCCCCGGAGCGAGGCTGGCGTCCGTGAAGACCTCCGGGTGCATGATACGCCCGAAGAGGTAACTCGCCGCCGGTCCTTCAGCGTCCGTCGTGGGGTACCAGAAGGCCAGGCGGAGGTGCCGCTCGCCTTCGACGCCCTCCGGTTGGTATTTCAGCTCGGAGACGCGGTAGCCGACCCGATAGCCTGCGGGATTCGGCAGAGCTGCGTCTGGATTCGCCGCGTCGGGGGCTGAAGCGTCGGGGGCTGCCGCATCCCCGCCCGTCCCACCGCCCGTGCCCCCGCTCGTCGCATCCACCCCTGCGGTCTCCCCGCCCGCTCCGCCGCTTCCCTGATCGGACTCCTCCGCCTGTGCGGCCTCGTCTCGGGCGCAGGAGACAGGCAGGAGCGCGGTCGCAACGAAAAAGAGGCTACGGTGCATGGGGTTCTCCGTGAGGGTCTGGAATCACCTGAAGGTTTCGGCCGCCGGGCAGCTCTCGCGCCTTGATCTCGAGCAGGCCGTCAAGGTCGACGAGGAAGTCCACCTCGATAAGGACCTGACCTCGGGGCAAAGGCGTCAGCCCGACGACCTTGAAGCGAGTGGGGGGCCCCGCCGTGACCACAATCTCCAGCTCGGCCTGCTGGTCGGACGACGTCTTGAAGATCCGCGAGGCGATTGACGGCAGGAGGAGGCCCGCCCTGAGCAGCGGTTCTTCGACCGCGCCGCCCATGGAGAGACTCAGCGTCTGGGAGAGCCTCTCGGTCACGAGGAGGGCATCACCCCCGCGCTTGAGCTGTTCGGCGTAGAGGGCGGCCCCGAGGACGGCGGTGTTCTCGGGCGTCTCGTCGACGACGGCCGGACGCCCGAACGCGTTGAAGAGGAAGCGCCGGACGAAGGGCATCTGCGCGCAGCCACCGGCGAGGAGCATGGTGTTCAGGTCTCTTGGCCGAATACCGACGCGCTCGAGCACGCTGAGGCTCTGCCGGGTAAAGGCCTCAAGCCGCGGCTTGACCAAGGTCTCAAGCTGATCGCGGCTCAGCCGCCCGGCACCGCCCGATGGGGACGAGAGGTCCGTCTCAAAACGCTCCGTCAAAGCGTGGCGGGCGCGGCGGGCGTCTTCGAGGGTGGCCCCTCTCCGCGCGGCGACCACATCGGCGTCGAAGGTCTCGCCACAAGGCGACGTCGACGTGAGCACCGGCTCCATGAGGAGGAGCGAACCAACGCGCCGAAAGAGAGCCACCTCGACGTGGTCGGCCCCGAGGTCGAGCACCAGACCCAAGCCGTCAAGTAACTTGACCTCTCCTCGGAGCCCATGGGCCACGGCGATAGCCGCGGGGCTGCTCAGGATGCGGGAGGTTCGCAGGCCCAAGGTCTGACCCACTCGACGAAAGGTCGAACGGACGGGCACCGGGTCACTGCCGCGCGAGACAAAGACCCCGGCACCCGGCTCGCCGTCGATGAAGCCTTGGGCTGCGGCGAGGAGCGTCTCCTCCACGGTCTGCCCAGCTCGTGGCCCACACCCCTGAGCGACGTTACAGACTCGGGGCGAGTCGGCCTCGAAACGGGACACTCTCAGGGACGACCGCCCGAGATCGAAACCGAGCGCGGTCACGTCTCGTGCCCTCGAAGCAGAGTGACGAGCCCGTGCAGGTGCGCGAGGGCGGGCAGGAAGGCGAGGCGCATCGTCGAGGGAGAGCTTGAAACTTGGGGCGACTCGGCGGCGTCGAGCTTCGCGCCGAGCAGGGCCACCGTGGCGTCAATCTCCCGCTCGAGGTCGCGGCAGAGGTCCGCGCGTTCGACGGAACAGTCGTTGCCGGACAGCTCCGAGAGGGCGTCGTCCAGCGCGGCCCGGTCGAGACGAGCGGCCGACGAGACCGGCACGCGATGCCCGATCTCGAAGCCCACGTCGACTCCCATGCCGAATCCCATTTCGGGGCCCACGTCGAATCCCATCTCGGGGCCGCGAAGGGAGAGGAGATAGGCCAGCCGTCGCAGCGGATCTCCGAGCGTAAAAAGCGCGCCGTTGACCGCCGCGGCCTCGCGCAGGGCTGGACTCAGCGCCGCTGGCCCTTGGGCGGGGACGCGGTCGGGATGGAGCCGCGTCAGCCGATTTTGATGCGCGAGGACGATCGCGGCTTCGTCCTGTGCGAAGCGGCGCTCAAGACCCAGAACCGCGAAGGCGTCATCGGCCACCGCTCCGCCGTCAGACGCTGAAGCTCTCACCGCAGCCGCAGGTTCGCTTGGCGGTCGGGTTATTGAACTTGAAGCCCGCGCCGCCGAGGCTGTCGACGAAGTCCACCTCGGTCCCCATCAGGTAGAGGAAGCTCTTGGGGTCGACGAAGATCCGAACGCCGAAGGAGTCGAGCTCCCGGTCACCCTTATTGGGCGCCTCGGCAAACTCCAGAAAGTACTGAAAACCGGAGCAGCCGCCGCCGCGAACCCCAAGCCTCAGGCCCTCGGTGGGCGTCGTCCTCTTGGTGATGAGGTCTTTGACTTTGACTGCGGCATTTTCGGTGAGACCAACCATTGGGGCGACTCCTATGGGACGAAGGACAAAGACGCGGACCGCAGTCTAGCAGGACACGGTCGATTTGGACGCATCATCCGATCCGATGCCGCTTCAGGCCAAGAGGTCGCGGAGCTTCGAGACTGCGGCGACGACGCGGAGGACGACGAGGTCGATGTCGTCCTCCGTCAGCCCTCGCCCTAGACCGAAGCGCAAGCTGCCGTGAATCAGCTCTTTAGGCACGCCCAAGGCCCGCAGGACATGAGACGGCGAGAGGGTCGCCGAGGCACACGCAGCCCCGCTCGACAAGGCGAAGTCCCGAAGCGAGAGCAGCAGCGGCTCGGCCTCCAGCTCACCGAAAGACACGTTGAGGTTGCCCGGCAGCCGGCGTTCGAGATCACCATGCACCACAAGCCCCGGCAGCGATCCAGCCAGCCCCGAGAGCAGCCGCGTTCGCAAGCTCAGGAGCCGCGCCGCCTCCTCCGGCATGACCTCGGCGGCCAGCTGACACGCCCGTCCGAAGCCGACAATCAGCGGCACGGGCAGCGTCCCCGATCGGAAACCCCGTTCATGCCCGCCGCCGAAGCTCCGCGGCGTGAGTCTGACCCGAGGATCACGTCGCCGAACATACAACGCGCCCACGCCCTTGGGACCATAGAGCTTGTGCGCGGTCAGAGAGACGAGGTCGAGGTGCTGCCGTTGCACATCGATCTCGATCTTGCCCGCCGCCTGGGCCGCGTCGGTGTGAAAGTAAACGCCGCGCCCACGACACAGCTCACCGATGGCCTCAAGCGGCGCGAGCGTGCCGATCTCGTTGTTGGCGGCCATGATGCTGACGAGCGCGGTGTCTGGCCGAAGGACTGCCTCCACGTCCGAGACGCGGACCACGCCGTCGCTCGGCACGCCGACCGTGCTGACCTCAAAGCCGGCACTCGAAAGCGCGGCGGCGGTCTCCAGGACCGAGGCGTGCTCGATCGCACTGATGACCAGATGCCGCTTCGTCGCGCCAGCCGCTTGCATGACGCCGAACAGCGCGAGGTTATTGCTCTCGGTGGCCCCGCTCGTGAACACGATCTCCTTCGGCGTGGCCCCGATGAGTAAAGCGACCTGCTGTCGCGCGGCCTCGACGGCAGCGTCGGCCGCCCAGCCAAAAGCGTGGCTCCGGCTCGCCGCGTTGCCGAAGTCAGCCGTAAAAAAGGGGAGCATGGCCTCAACGACGCGCGGGTCGCAGGGCGTGGTCGCGTGATGGTCGAGGTAGAGCGGCCGCCTAGTGGCTAGAGATGCCAATAATCAGATCGGTCGCGTCGGCGGCGTTCGGCCGCGCGCAGGAGCGGCAGGCGGCGTGGGGATCGTCGTGACGCTCGCAGGGATGGCAGCCCTCAAGGAAACGCAGGCTCTCCACGAGCTCGGTCTCCATGGCCCGCAAGGCGCGAATATGTGCGCGGGTCTGGGTGAGCTTCTCACGGTAGACGGCCTCAAGCCCGCGCATCGCGCCAGGAGCCGTCGAGCTGCCCGCCCAATCGCCGATGAGGGCACCAATCTCGGAGAGCGACAAACCGAGCCGCTGGAGCTTGTCGATGAAGTGGATGCGCTCGAGGTTCTGCCGATCGTAGAGCCGAAATCCACCCGCCGAGCGTTCAGCGGGCGTGAGCAGGTTGAGCTCCTCGTAGAGGTGAAGGGCTCGCACCGACTTGCCGGCGAGCCGCGCGAGTTCACCGATTTTCAAACGTTCGCCCACTGACAGCCTCTCACCCACGCAGCGCGTGGCCGACCAAGAATGAAGATGCCCCGGCGGCGCGTCAAGCGACTGTGAACCACCGGCGTGCGCGTGTAGCTTCGCCCGCAGAGTGCCAAGTCAGGGGTTCGTTTGATGCGTCTCGCCCATCGTCTCGCCCATCGTCTCGCCCACCGTCTCATGGGCAACGCGCTCCTCGCGCTGCTCGTCATGACCTCGCTCGCCCTGCCGAGCCTGTGTCTGGCCTCGAAGCCCGCGCCGTATACGGACTGGGCCTTCGATCTCAAACGCGCCGCCTCCGACGAGGTCAAGCTCGAGGCGCTCGTCCGTCGCTCGCCGCACTTCGCCCGCATCTGGTTTTACGGGCACATCTTCGATCTGCCGATGACCGGTGTGGCCGACGACGTCAAAGCCACGCTCCGCCCGAAGCTCGAGAAGGTCTCCCTCGTCCTGTCGTCCCTCGACCCGCCTGATGAGGACGCCCGCCTCTACTTCGATCGCGCCAAGGCCGGCACGCTGACCGAGACGACCCGAATGGTCCGCGAGATTGAAGATGAGCTGATCGACAGGGTCCGGGCCAGCACCCCGCTGTCGGCCACGATGTCTCCGTCTGTTCATCCCGATCTCGCCCGAGCGATCTTCTACCGGCTGCTGTCCAGAGCCGAGGCCACCCGCTCGCGCTTAGGCGGCGCGCGGGACATGGGCACCATCGTCGCGACGGCGCGGCACATCGCCCTGGGCTTCGCGTTGGCGATCGACGACCTCGGCCCCTGGTCGGCCCTCATCGCCTGGGAGGGGACACCCGGAGTCAGCGTCTCCGAGGATCAGCTCGTGGAGTCCCTCGTCTCCGCCGGTCTCAACGCGCTCTCCGTCTCGGACCCCACCTTGGGCCGCACGCGCCTGCAGGCAGCCTTGATCGCCGCTCGCGAAGCCCGCGGGAACAGCGTCTATACCGCGCTCATCCTGAATGGGACGGCGAACGCCGCGGCGCGTGAGGGCCATGCCGAGGACGCCCGCGCCATCCGCCAGCAGGTGCTCGCGCTCATTCGACCGCTCGGCAACGCCGGCTTGATGGCGCTCGTCTGCGACCGCCTCGTCGTCTCCCACCTCGCGGCCCGACAGTTCAACGACCTCATGATCTTCACCCGCGAGCTGCGAACGCTCGGGAGCCCCGTCGATCGGACGCCGACTTATCTTCGCAACCTGCTTCAGGCCGCCATCGCGCTGCGCTCCGGAGGCGACGAGTCAGCGGCGGCCGGCATGCTGTCCGTCGCGCGCTCAAACTACGACGAGGCGCTGAAGCTCTACGACTTGCTCGCTCTACCGGACATCGTCGGCATCACGGAGCCCGCCTTGGAGGTGGAGCCCGAGCGCCAGTCGCGCGCCGTGGCCATAGCCGAGCTTCATCGCGCGTCGGCCCGGCTAGACGCTCGCCTCGGTCACTTCATCGAGGCCGCCAAGGCACTCGAGCCCGCGCGTCTCATCTACGAGTCCCTCGCCCGACACGACGGTCTCGCGGCCGTTGAGCTCGAGCTGACGGACTTGGCACTGTCGAGAGGAGAGCTCGACTTGGCGGTGAAACTCCTTCAGAGCGCGTTCGAGCACACGACGGCCGGCGAGCCCTCGCTGAGGGCCCGAGCTTACGAGAGCCGCGCGCGGACTCGACTGCGCCGCGGTGAACCCGCAGCCGCCTTCGCCAACGCCAATGACGGGCTGAAGCTGCTCCTCGACACCGGAGACCCGGGCCGCTTCGTGGTCGAGCGCGCCGCGCTGCATCGCCTCGCCGCCTTGGCGCTCGACGCCGGTGGGCTTAAGGACGCGGCGAAGGCCCGTCTCGACTTCGCGATGTCGGTCAACCCCTCCGTGGACACCGCGTTACTCCTCGCTCAGTTGGCGGTCGAGGCCGCTTCGCCCGAGGCCGTCACCCGCGTCTTGGGTTCGATCCCAAACGCGGTGCTCGACCCTCGCATCAGGGCGGTCTATCTGGGCTGCGCGCTCGTTCGCTCGGGTCGCGCCGCTGAGGCCATCACCACGCTCGGACCGGTGCTCACCCTGAGCGCGGGGGCCGTCCGTAGCCATCAGGTCGCCGGCCGGACCTGCCTCGCGGCGGCCCATCTCCAGAAGGGTGAAGCGCAAACGGCTCTGAACGTCATCTTGCCCGCCCGCGCCTCGGCCGCAGAGCTCGCAGACCCGGTCTTGCTCTGGCGGGTCTCGGCCATCGACGGCGAGGCCGCGCTCGCCTTGGGTCACTCGGCGGCCGCTGCGGCCTCTTGGCGCGACGCTGTCTCTCGCTTCGCCGACGCTGGGTTTGACCGGGGAGATCGGGGCGTGACCCTCGACGCCCGGATGCCCGGACCCATGGCCAGCCCCGATCGAGCCATTTCTGGCCTGCCCGAGGCCTTCCTCGCGGCGGCCGCGCGCGTGACGGGGGAGGAGGCCGCCGCGCACCAGTTAATGGCCCTATCGTCCTCCGTTTATGCCCAGCAGGTCCGGGCCATGCCCGAGGCCTTGGGGCTGACGATGATTGATCGTCGACCCCCGAACGAAGCCGCGGTCCGCGCCGCCGAGTCGCGCGCGATGGCCCATCGCCTCTCGTTACGAGACGGGGCGATCGAGGGGTCCGATCGCCGCATCGCCACAGCCGCGCAGGTTCAGGCGTTCCTCGCGCTGCACGCGGCCTGGTCGGCGGTGCGCGCCGAGTTCCCGGCTTACGCCGACTGGGTCCTGCCGATGCCGCCCAGAAACGACGAGCTCTCGCCCCGCGCCGGGGAGGCCCGCTACTACGTCCGCCTGGGGGCCCAGGCCTCGACTGGCTGGCTCTGGATCGACGGGGAAGTCTCACCGCGGGTCTACACCCTCCCAGGTCGCGACGTGATCCTGCCCCTCGTGACCGCGGCCATCGACGTCTCGTCTCGGCCCCCTAAACCATGGCCCACCCAACGATTCGCGCGTGATCCCAACGTCGGCGACTGGAAGGCTCTGCTCGCGCCGACCAAGGCGCTCCTGCCCTTTATCAACGACAAGAAGCTGGACGCCGCGCTCAAGGACAAGACGCTCAAGATCTACGCCGATGGTCCCCTGCTCCGCTTGCCTTGGGGCGCGCTGATTGTGGGTCCGCCGGCTCGAAAGCCGGGCTCGCCGCCGGTCTTTCTCTCCACGCGCTTCAACGTCGTCTCCGGCCTCCTGCCCGGCTCCGAGTCGCCTCCCCGAAGCACGGAGGTTCGAGCGACGGTTTGGGCGGTGACCGGCGGTCCGAAGCCGGGCGGCGACTGCCCGCCAGTCACTTATGGGATGGTCAATGGGCTTTACGATCTCTGCGAAGGGGCCGACATCGGACGCGAGACCGCCGCCGTGACCGCGGCTGGGGGGACTGCCGCGGTGGTCACAGCGGTTGAGCTCGACGCAATCTCCCGAGGGCTCGCGGGCGCGACGGTCTTCCACTTCGCCGGCCCCGTGGACACGGCGACGGGCGCGCTTCACTTGAAGGGCCAAGCACCTCTTGAGCCCTTGGATCTCGGGCGGCTGCCGGCCCACGCCGACTTCGCCCTGCTGACGCGCCTCTCCGCACCCGCGCCCGCCCTTGAGACGGGCACCGGCCTGCTCCGATTGACCGCCGCGCTGCGGTACGCCGGGCTCAACCACATCGCCTGGCTGAGCTGGCGAAACGGTGCCGATGAGGACGTCTCGGTCATCGCCTCCCTCGCCGCCGCAGTCGCCGCCGGGCAACGCCTCGACACAGCCCTCCACGCGCTCGTCGCCACCCGGGCACGCGGCACGACGCCCCCCGTCGCCGGCAGCCCGCCGTTTTTTCATCCGTACTTCTGGGCCCGATACAACACCCTGACGCCCTGAGCCTAACCGCGACACGCCGGTCTTAGGATCGAGGCGTATAGGCCGCACTCTCCGATGAGACAGGCCACGCGCTGGGCCGTTCTGTCGTCGGCTGGTCGTCGGGCGGATCGCCAAGGCCCAACTCCAGGGCTTCGCGATCGGCAGCACCTGCGAGGTCGCCCCCATCTGGGACGTCAGCCCGCTCGCCGCCCGCATCCTCACGGGTCAGTCCGGCGTGGGCTGGTCCGACGGCGCGCGTGCGACGGCCCGCGAGGTCGACGCCGGCACCCCGCTCGGGGCTTGCCGCTCAAGCGAGCCTGCCCCCTACGCTTGCGTGATCCTTTGCCGGTCCGCATCGTGCCTTAGGTGAACACCTTCCAGCCGCCGTCCCGTGATCGGGCCTTCATCGAGTCGCTCCTGCCTGCAGTCGAGGGGCTGCTCGTGCCTTGGCATCGCGCCACGGTTGGGGGCTTCGAGCACTGGCCCGATGAGCCCGTCCTGGTCGTCGGTAACCACTCGGGCGGGTCGTATACGGGGGACACCTGGATCTTCGCCGCCGCGCTCTTTCGGGCGCGAGGCTTCCACGCGCTGCCTTTTGGACTGGCCCACGATCTCGCGCTGAAGCTCCCCCTCGTCCGTGACTTCCTTCGTCGCGTCGGCTGCGTCGCGGCGGATCCGACGGTCTGCGTCGACCTCCTGCGCGCGGGTCATAACGTGATGGTCTACCCCGGCGGCGACCACGAGGCCCTTCGCCCCTATCGGGAGCGGAACCTCGTCAAGTTCGGGGGGCGGCGTGGCTATATTCGGACGGCCCTGCGCGCGGGTGTGCCCATCATGCCGCTGGCCAGTCACGGCGCGCACGGCACGTTCATTGTTCTGGACGACCTTCCTCGTCTTGGTCGAGCCTTGGGTGCCGAGCGATTTCTGCGAATGAAGGCTTTTCCGCTCGCATTGAGCGTGCCTTGGGGCCTGACGCTGGGGCCCACCTTGCCGTATCTGCCGCTGCCTTGCCGGATGTCCCTTCAGATCCTGCCGCCCATTCGTTTCGAGCGGACCGGGACCGAGGCGGCTTTGGACGAAGCCTACGTTTTGGCCTGCGCGCAGCTCGTCGAAGCTCGCCTACAAGAAGCGATGGACGCCCGGACACAGACTTGAACGTGCCGACGCCCGAAGAGGTCCAGGAGGCGGCACTCTACGCCCTCATCCATCGGGGGCACCGCGGAGACACCGCCTATTATGCGAAGGCCTGCAAAGGGGCCGCGGCCGTGCTGGAGCTCGGCTGTGGATATGGCCGCTTGCTGCCCAGCCTCTCTCGGGTCGCCCGGCGGGTGACGGGCATCGAGGCTCACGCTGGGCTACTCGCGATGGCCGAGGTTAAGCGCCTGTCGTTGCCCAAGGCGACGGCCAAGCGGGTTACGCTCTGCCAAGGCGACGTAACCCTCGCGCTGCCGGAGGGCCCCTTCGACCGCATCGTCTGGCCTTATAATGGGCTGTTCTGCTTGGCAAATCGCGAGGAGAAGCTCGCGGCCCTGCGCCACGCACGAGAGGTCTCGACCGACGAGGCGCGCCTGCTCTTCGACGTCTATGTGCTCGACGTCGACACCGAAGAGGCCGTCATCGAGGACGACTTCGACTACCTCATCTCCGTCTTGGATGAAGCGGGTCGACTCGATGTCTACGAGCAGAACGTCGAGTCCCCCGGCAATGTGATCACCGCGAACTACCGATTCGAACGCCTCGGCGACGTGCCGACCCCGCCCTTGCAATCGAGCGTGCGGCACCACTATCTGCGACCCGCAGAGCTGAAACCGCTCCTGCTGGAGAGCGGCTGGTGCTTAGACGAGGTCTACGAAGACTTCCGCGGTACGCCCACGGGGGACGACCCGGCGCTCTTCGTCGCCGGTGCCCGACCTCAGAGGTCGAGAGTGTTCAGCGGCCCGAGGAAATCGCCCTTGCCGATCTCCACGCCACCCGCCCGCAAGAGGCCATAGGCGGTCGTGTAGTGGAAGAAGAAGTTGGGGATCTGGCGGCCCAAGGCGAAATCCTTGGCGGTCAGGCCTTTGCCGGGCGGGTAGGCGAGCTTGATGGTCCGCTCGTCTTTCATCTGCGCGAAATCCTCGGCCGTGAACGACTCCAGATAAGCGATGCACTTCCCGATTCGCGTCCGCAGCTCGGCGAAGGTGGTCTCTTTGTCCTCGTGCTTCGGTGCCTCTTTGCCGGAGAGGCTGGCGGCCGCGCTCTTGGCGGCGTCGCAGGCGATGCGGACCTGCATATTGAAGGGCAACATATCGGGCGCGACGCGGGCCGAGAGGAAGTTGTTCACGTCGAACTTCTTGGCTTCAGCGTGATCGGCGGCCTTGCCCATGATCCGGTCGAGGTTCTTCAAGCTGAACGCGAACTGGGAGATGATCTCGAAGTACATCGGGGTTCCTTGGCGCAGGAGCGCGTGATTTGCGCTCCGGTCTTCGGAGCGGCGAGACAGTGAGCACCGTGTCGAGCGGGCGCAAGGGGGAGTCTGTGACTCAGCCCCCGATCATCAGGCGAAAACCCACGAACGGCGAGCGGCTCTTGCGTGGACGGGTCATGACGGACGTGCCGGGCGCGCTGTGAAGGGGCGCGGCGGCGCTCTGTCCCCGAACGATGAAGACGTCCGAGCCGGGGGAGACCGATGACTGCGTCCACTCCATCACCCCGGTGGCCATGTCACAAACGCCGTAGGGGCTGACGTCCTCGGCGAAGTGGCCCACGTCGTGGAGTTGATGATTGTCGTCCCGGGTCCACGCCGGGTCGAAGCGATGACCCCAGGGGAAGCGCCGTCCGTCCACGCCCCGCATCGCCTTCTCCCACTCCAGCGTCCCGGGCAGCCGATACGTCCATCCATCGCGCTGAGAACGCCAAGCGCAGTAGGCCAAGGCGTTGTCGAGGGTGATGCCGGACACCGGGCGATGCGGCGAAAATCGGCCGACGAGCTTCTCGCCCTCGGGACCCCAGATGAGCGGCCCGCCCTCGAGGGTCCGCGGCTGGTGGACCTCACTCTCCCGCGAGTTCCTGACACGCAGATCGTCCAAGAACTCATGGTACTCGAGGCAGGTGACGGGGTGGATCGCCAAGGCGAAGTCAGGGAGGTAGCTGAACTGCAGCGGCTCGTGGGTGTCGAGATCGCCGCCGGTGAAGAACTCGCCCTGCGCGACGAAGGCGAAGCCCGGTCGGAGCAAGGCCGGGCCCGGCCAGGTGAGGTGAAGCTCGATGGGGTTATCCCGCTCGACGACGAAGGGCAGGCGCAAAGAGACGCCCAGGCGGTTGACGAGCGCCACATAGCTGCCGATCGGGAGCGCGGCGAGCTCCACGGGCGCCGGCCCGCGGTGCACCACGTCGTCGGGCACGAGGCGACGGTCGACCTCGCGACATCGAAAGACACCCACCATGAGTCCGGGCGGGGTGGTGTGGATCGACAACGCAGCACCCGAACGCAGCCACGCGGAGAAGAGCCCATCTTCGTCGATCCGAGTCAGCAACCGCGCACACCACGCGGCCCCGGCGTCGTCGTGAACGGCCTCGGCGCGGCGGGCGTGGTTCATCAGCATCTCGGCGAGTCGGTCCCGAACGTCGGGCCGCTCGGGCGAAAGGGCGAGCCGCCCGAGCCGCACCGCCTCGGTGAGCCGCGTCTCGACCTCTTCAATGAGGAGCGACTCACGCTCTCGTGCTTGCCACAGGGGCGCCTTTCGACTGACGGCATCATCGATATGAATCTCCGCCTCGTACCGCTTTCGAAGCTGCATATGCCGCGAGAGCGTCTGCCACGCCTCGTCGTATCGAGCCATCGCGTCGCCCGCCCGCGTCGCCCGCCCGCCGATGACCACCCGCTCCATCTCGCGAGCCCGCGCGCCATCCTGGAAGACCTCGATGTCGTGCGCGAGCTGAACGGCGCTCGACTGTCTGAGGGCTGGATCCATGGACAAGGCCTTGAGCACGATCTCGTCGAGCTCCCGACCGATGTCCTCCTCGGGCGCGACCGAGCTCGGCGGCCTGGGATTGCCCCGCCGGACCTTGGCGAGCACCTCGTTGACCTTCTTGCCGGAGTAGGGCGGACGGAGGGCCAGGATGTGAAAGAGGATCGCGCCGAGCCCATAGACATCGCTGAGTGGCCCCACGAGATCCTGGAGGCCCATCGCCTGCTCGGGAGACATATAGTACGGCGTGCCGATGACGGAGCCGATGCGGGTCACGCGCCCGTCGGCCTGCGCGAGCTCAGCAATCTCCATCACGTCGGCCTGATCGCTGGGGTCCGGGCTGAGGAGTCGGGCGAGCCCCAAGTCGACGAGCGCCACCTCCCCGTACTCTCCGATGAGCACGTTGGCCGGCTTGAGGTCGCGATGCACGACGCCGCTCTCGTGTGCGAAGGCCACGCCCATGCAGATGCGGCGGAAGACGTTGAGCAGTCGGTCCCGCGTGAAGTCCGTGCGGACGCGCACGTCCCCGGTCGCGCGATGCCTGAGGATGTCCGAGAGTGCCTGGCCCTCCACGGGCTTCATGGCGAAGAACCGGTCGCCGTTGGGCAGGGTGCCGAAGTCGTAAATCGGCATGATGCTCGTGTGCTGGAGACGCCCGGTGATGCGGGCCTCCATCACGAACCGATAGCGCGAGAGCTTATCGTCGCGGTGCTTGTCATGAAGGATCTTCAGCGCGACTTGCCGCTCGAGGACATGGTCGAAGGCGAGGACGACGCGCCCCATGCTGCCCCGGGCCATCTCCTCGATGATGATATACCGCTCGGGGCCAAGCTCCGTGAACGACGGCCCTTCCCCGCCCGCAGGCTCACGGCGTCGAACGCCAGGCGGCAGCACGCCGACGTGAAGCTGAAACAGGGACTTCCCTTCGACTGTCAGCTCCACGGACGGCAGGGCGTCGATGATCGACTCATCGTCGTCCCGGTCGGACAGGGACGGCAGGGGCAAGGTCGGCATCGGCTCGAAGCGGGGCCAAGCGCCCGAACGTTTCTCGCCGGGGGCGTCTTGGGCCAGCCGAAAGCCCACGGCGTCCAAGGGTGTCGACGCAGTGAGCGGGGTGCGGGTCGAGAGGCGGCACTCGGCGAAGGGTAGCCGCCAAGAGCCTCCACGCAGCACTTGTCGCTCACCCGGAAAGTGGCTGTCGGTGTGCTCGCGGACGCCGCCCGCCAAATCCATGACCCCATAAATCGACGCATCTTGGGCCACGCTCCCGACCGGGGCGAGGGCGGGTAACTCTTCTCCGATCAGGCGGTGGTGGCAGAACGCGGCGACCGCGCGATTTCCCCAGGGATAGATTCGGCCATCAGCCCCCCTCGCGGCCTTCTCCCACTCCAGCTCCGTCGGCAGACGATAGGGCTGGCGATCACGCCGGCCTCTCCAGCTGCAGTAGGCCAAGACGTCCTCGGCCGTCAGCCCAACGACGGGCATGGTGCGCTCGAAGCTGCGCCCGTCCGAGTCGGTAAAAGGCAACCGATACTCCCCGAGGACGACCCGCCAAAAAGGAGGCGAGCCGGCGAATCGTCGGGGGGCGCGCGCCTGAGCTGAAAGCGGGGTGCCCCGGTTCAAGGCGTTGAGGAACTCGCCATACTCTTCGAAGGTGACCGGCGTCGTGGCGATGAAGAAGCCGGGCAGGCGGCACCGGCCGAGGGGCAGAGACTCCCGAAGCAGTCCGCCGTCTCCGCCCTCCCCGACGATGAAGGGCCCCGGGGCCACATAGGCCATGCCCGGAGGCACCTCCGCGGGCACCGGTACGTCGACGGTGAGCTGCTCGCCGCGGTTGAGGAAGACCGGCACGCGAATCGAGCCCTCGTCCGCCCCCACGACCACGAGGTACGTTCCGGGTGGCAGCTCGGGCACCGTGACCGGCGTGCGCCCCAGGTGCCGCCCCGACTCGGGGACAAGCTGACCCTCGCTCTCCGAGAGCGGGTGCAGGCGAACCTGCAGGCCGGTGGGCGACGAGCGCACCTCGAGGGTCGCGGCACGGGAGAGCGCGTCCAGGAACGGGCCGGGATCATACTGTCGAATCCCGGCCCGGAGGTAGCCAGCGGGGAGGCGGACATCCCCGGCCTCGGTGAGCTGGAGGGCGTCGAAGTACAAGGCGCAGAGACCATGCCGCGTCTGGTCGAGCGCGGGTGCCTCGGCGATCGCTCGGGCCCAGGCCTCATCGGCCCTCGTAAACGCCGTCTCGACCTCGGCGGCGTACCGCTCCACCAGCGTCCGGGCGGCCTGAGCCAGGCTCGGATCGAGCGCCAGGCCACCCGACTGCCACCTGATCGCGACCGACTGCGAGACCGCGTGCTGGAGCTTGTCTCTGGCCGCACCGAAGAGGGAGGCCGCCTTCGTCGCGTCTTCGATCCGCTCCGTCGCCCGCTCAAGTTGTCGCTCAAGGGCGCGGGTGCCCTCGAGGAAGTTCTCGATCTCGGCGGCAAACTCCTCGGCGGCCAGACGCCGTTTCTGGGGGTCGAACTCCAGCGCGCGCTTGCAGAGATCCTCGAGCAGCGGGGGAGACTCGATCTGACCTCCACGCCGGTCCCCGGGGGAGACGAGGCGACCCGAAGCGATCTCGTTCAGCAAATCCGTAGAAGACCGGCCGGCGAAGGGCGGACGCCAGGTGAGCACGGCGTAGAGCAAGGCACCGAGGCCCCAGACATCCGCGCTCGCGCCGCAGCTCGTCAGGCCGTTTTTCAGACGCTCGGGCGCCAGATAGCCGAGACCGCCGCCGACCGGATTGAGCAGGGTGTCTTCCTCGAAGTCGGGCGGCTGCGCGCGGAGGCGAGCCCGCTCCCAACCGGAGACCTGGACCTCGCCGAGCCGACCCAGGTGAACATGAGCGGGCCGGAGGTCCCGATGCATGACGCCGCGCTGGTGGGCAAATGCAACGGCCCGCGAGGCGTCGAGGAGCACCTCCACGAGCCGCACCGTCGACCACTGCGCCCGCGCCCCTGCATCATCCTGAGCGACCGCCTTGAGGACCGTCGCGAGCGTGTCGGGCAGGCTGCGGGCGGTGGAGAAGAACAGGCGGCCGTCCGGCGACCTGGAGAGCTCATAGACCGGCTGAACGTTGGGATGCTGGAGCCCGGCCTGGAGGCGAACCGCCCTTACAAAGGACCGCTCGTTGAAGGGGGCGTCGGCCCGCAAGAGATAGGCGACGAGGTCTCGGCCGAGCAGCCTGTCCCTGACGGCGTGAACATCGCAGAAGTGGGTCTTGCCGATCGCCTCGCCGAGCTGGAACCGCGAGGCCCGCGGAGACATCGGGGAGAGCGGGGTCGCCGAGGTGATTGACGACGAAATGGAGAGGTCCGGGCCTTCGTCCCAGCTCCAGCCGCCGGTCGAGAGGCGCGCGACGCCGGCTTGGGAGCCCACTGAGGCCGCAGCCGCAAGTTCGACCTCTTTGACCGGTCTCGGCAGGCGGGCCGCCTCGGTCGTGGGCACCTCGGCGCTGTCGATCGCCGAGATGGCCTGACCGAACGGCACGATGGAGGCGGAGGGTTGGACGGCGGGCTCTTGCAGGGTCTTATCCCCCTCGGAGTTCAGCTCCCACGACCAGTCCTCGGCGGGCGCGCTCTCGGCCTCCGGGGCGAGCACGCCCAGGATGGACGCGATTACCTTGGCCGAAGGCGCGGCCTTTCGACAGGCAAGGAGCGCGTCCACCTCCGCCTCGCTGAGGAGCCCGGCTTCGGCCCAGCGCCAGAGCGTCCGTTCGTCGAAGCGTTCGCCCGTAAGCTCGTCGAAGGGCTCGCCGGCTCGCGCCGAGAGCGCTTGGGCGACGAGCATGAGAAACGGGTCGAGCTCCACGGACAACGGGACCTCCGAAGGTCAGTATCGCGCGAGCTTCTCTATGGCCTCGAACACATCCGAAGTCTGCGGCAGGATCGCGTCCTCGAGCGTGGGGTGGTAAGCCACGAAGGAGTCGAGCGCGGCGACGCGGCGAACAGGGGCATCGAGGTACTCGAACAGCTCCTCTCCGATTCGGGCGGCGAGCTCCGCCCCATATCCCCAGGCTCTCGTCTCCTCGTGAACGATGAGGCAACGCCCGGTGCGCTTGACGGAGGCGGCGATGGTTTCCCAGTCGTAGGGGGCCAGGGAGCGAAGGTCGTAGAGGTCCACCGAGTGGCCGGCTTTGGCCGCATCTTTGGCCGCCACGAAGCTGCGCTGAACGAGGGCGCCATAGGTCAAGAGCGTGAGGTCCGAGCCGGCCATGACCTGCCGCGCGCTTCCGAAGGGCACCATGTAGTCGGGGCCCGGGTAGGGCGAACGATTGTAGGTCTGCCGATAGAGGTGCTTCGGCTCGAGGAACAAGACCGGGTCATCACACCGGATCGCCGTCCGCAAGAGCCCGTTCGCGTCGAGCGCGTTGGACGGCATCACGACGCGCAACCCCGGAATATGCGTGAAGATCGTCTCCGCGCTCTGGGAGTGATACGGCGCCCCGCCTTTGAGATAACCACCGCTCGGCACCCGCATCACGACCGGCCCTGCCCAACCGCCGCCGCTGCGCCAACGAAGCGTCGCCATCTCGTTTCGGATCTGCTGATACGCCGGCCAGATGTAGTCGAGGAACTGGATCTCCACGACCGGCTTGAGCCCGCGCATCGCCATGCCCAAGGCGCGACCGACGATGTTGGCCTCGGCGAGCGGCGAGTTGAAGACCCGGTCCGCGCCGAACCGCTTCTGCAGGCCGTAGGTGACTTTGAAGACGCCGCCTTTGCCTTTGCACTCGTCGAGCACCTCGCCCCGGCTCGCGTCGGCCACATCTTCGCCGAAGATGAGGATGCGGGGATCACGATCCATCTCGTCCCGGAGGCAGGCGTTGACGAGATCGACGAACGTCTGGTCCTTGCCTTCGAAGGCCGGGGCCGTGTCGAACGCCTTGGAGGTCGGGTCCACCGTCGGGCTGTAGATGTCGTCGAAGACCTCGGCGGCCTCAGGGGTCGGGGCGGCGAGCGCGTAGTCCGTCGCCACCTCGATCTCCGCGTCGACGGCCGCCCTTAGGGTGACGAGCGCGTGTTCGTCCAAGAGTTCGTTCTCGACTAAAAACCGCGCGAGCCTGGGCAGCGGATCACGCTTGGCGTCCTCCTCGCGCTCGGCGCGGGTCCGGTAAGCCTGCTCATCATCGGATAAGGAGTGGCTGTAGGGGCGCACGACCTTGGCGTGGACCAGCGCCGGTCCCAATCGTGATCGGCAGTGAGCGACCGCGCGGGCCATCGTCGCGTAAGAGGCGACCAGATCGCAGCCGTCGACCTCCTCGATGTAGAGGTCCGGGAACTGGGTGAGCAACCGGCTGATGGAGCCGCCGGGCGTCTGATGTTCGACGGGCACGCTGATCGCGTAGCCGTTGTCCTCGACGAGGAAGATGCACGGCAGCTTCTTGTTCGAAGCGGTGTTCAAGGCCTCCCAGAACTCGCCCTCGCTCGTCGTGCCGTCTCCCGTGGTGATGACGGTGACATCGTCGGGCGCGTGGCGGTCGGTCAGGAGCCGCGCCGCTTCGACCCGGTCGTAGTACCAGCCGGCCTCGGCCCCGCCCACGCCCTGAAGAAACTGCGTGCCCGTGCAGCTCGACTTGCAGAAGACGTTGAGACGCGGGTGGCTCCAGTGGCAGGGCATCTGCCGCCCATGGCTGGTCACGTCCTCCTTCGCTCCGACCGCCGCCAAGAGGACCTCTGTGGGGGTCATGCCCAGGGCGAGCATGAGCGCGCGGTCCCGGTAGTACCCGATGACCCAGTCGTAGCCGGGTCGAAGGGCCAGACCCGCCGCGGTCAGGATGCCCTCGTGGCCCGCCCCGCTGATCTGAAAGTAGATCCGATTCTGATTCTTGAGCGTGATCTCGCGATCATCGAGCCGCCGCGACAGATACATCGTCCTGTAGGCCGCGACGAGCTGCTCGACGGTCAGGCCCTGAAGGTCGGGCATCGCGCGAAAAATCGTGTTGGGTTGGGCCACCACTTTGGCGCTCCTTCAAGCTGGAAAAGGCCAGCGCGCAATACTCGATCTGCCGACGATTCACAAGGCGGGGAGCCGCCGTGCGCCGCCTCACCGTGCGACCCTCGCTTGCGCGGCGGGCCTCCGGGTGGTAGGTAAATGGCGTGTTCCTCTCAGACCCTTCGTCCGGCGTCGAGCCCATTCCCGAGCGCACCCATGGCCGCTGAGCGTCCCGATTCTGGCAAGCTCCTCATGGAGATCGCGCTGCAGTTCGGCGCGACCATCGACCTCGACCGTCTCCTCCCGCTCGTCCTCGCTCGCATCACGGAGCTGTTCAGTGCCGAACGCGCGCTCTTCGCCTTGTTCGACCCCAAGGGTGCGATTTACGAGGCGGTGGTCCACAACCTGATTTGGGACGGTCCGCCCGCGCCGCTGCCGATCAGTCAGGGGCTCGTGGCTGAGGTGCTCCAGAAGGGTGAGCCGGTCCTCGTCGCCGACGCCGAGCAGGATGGCGCGCTCGGCCGACGCCAGAGCGTACGAATCCTGGGCCTGCGTTTCATGATCGGCGTCCCCGTCTACGGGCGAGGGCATGACCGGGTCATCGGCATGCTCTATACCGACAGCCAAGCCAGCCACGACCGGGACGTCAGCGCGGAGATGGAGCTGCTGGTCGCCGTCGCGCGCCTCGTGGGGACCGCCGTCGAGAACGCGCGCCTCTTCGAGGAGCAGCTCTTCCGGCACAAGCTGCTCAGCCAGACGATGCACGACTTCCGGGGGCCGCTGTCGGTCTACCGCGCGAACGCGGAGCTGCTTCAGATGGGCGCCCCGGCCGACCCCAATGAGCTCCAGGAGATCGCCGCCGATCTCATCTCCATCACCGACCGCCTCGCGGACATGACGGAGCACGCGCTTGAGCTCTCCTCCATCGACCACGGTCGGCGGGATGTCGAGATCGTGCGACTCGATCTTCTCGACCACCTGCCGAGGCACGTCCGGCAGCTCGCGACCTTCGCCCGTCAGCGGAACGTAAGCACCGTCCTCGATATGTCCGCCGAGCCGCTGCTCGCACACACCGTGCCGGATCAGGTGTGGATCATCCTCGACAACCTCCTCTTCAACGCCATCAAGCACTCGCCGAAGAACGGGACGATCGTCGTGACGGCCCGGCTGAGGGCGGACAGCGGCCCCATCGAAGCGGTGGAGCGGCCCGAGAGCCTCGCGGCGACCCTCTTCGATCGAACGCCGCCGCTGCGACCCACGAACAGCAGCCTCTTCGTCGAGGTCACGGTTCAAAACGGCGGCCCGCCCATCCCCACCGGACTCCTGCCTTACCTCTTCCAGGCTTATGTTCGGGGCGCGCGCAACTCGGGTGGCATCAATAACAGCGGACTGGGGCTCGCAATCGTCGACCAATGCGCCCGCCACCTCGGCGGTGCCGTCTGGGTGGAGTCCGACGCTCGGCACGGCACGCGGTTCATGTTCACGCTCCCGACGGAGGCCCGCTTCCCTGACCGACCGGGGCTGCCTGCGGCCATTCCGGGTTGGCGTGACACCACGCCGCTTGGGTCCATAGAGACCTTGCCCGTTGCCCCGACGCCGTCTGCCGCCCTCGAGAGCGAGGCGACCGTCGAGCAGCCCCCCCGCCCTAAACATTGACAGGCCATGTCTCGAATTTGAGGATGCCGGCGATGCTCCGACCCCTTGGAATCGCGCTCGCGCTCCTGCTCATACCGCTCGTTGGGGCCGCGCAAACGCCGGTCGACGGGGCCACCAAGGCGGAGGCCCAGACCCTGTACCAAGACGGCGTCACGCTCTTCAAGGACAAGCAGTTCAAGGCCGCATCCGAGAAGTTTCAGGCCGCCTACAACCTCGATCCGTCGCCGATTCTTCTTTACAACCTCGCCCGGGCGGCCGAGCTCGTCGGGGATCCGAAAACGGCGATCGGCCACTATCGAGCCTACCTCGCGGGGTATCCTCAGGCGCGGGATCGAGCCGACGTCGAGAAGCAAATCGAGGTGCTTGAGGCGGTCCTCGGTCAAGTCGCGACGACAGGCGCCGTCTCCATCACGGGCCTGCCCGAGGGTGCAAGCCTGAAAATCGATGGTGCGACCCCGCCCGCGCCGCACCAAGACGGCAAGCTCGTCCTCGTCCCCGGCAAACACGTCGCCACCGTCGTCTCGGCGACCGGCTTGACCTCGACCTGGGCGTTCGACCTCGCGGCCGGTGAGACCGTGTCGCGCGACTTGACGAACCTATTCACCGAGACCACGGCTCCACGCGACGACCGCCGACGCCCCTTCCGGCTTTGGGGTTGGGTGGGCGTCGGCGTCGGGGTGGCAGCGCTCGGCGGCGGCATCTTCTACCAGGTCGACGCCTTCGCCGCGGCCGATGAATACAACGCCCTGAAGAAGCAGTCCCAGCTCAATAAGCCGGTTCCGAACAGCGAAGCCTTCGTGAAGCGCAAGCTCTTCGACCTGGAAGACAACACGAACGACTCGACTTTGTACTCGCGGATCTTTCTCGGTGTCGCCGCCGTCGGGCTCCTGACCGGGGCGACGCTTCTGGTCTTGGACGCAAGCGAGACCCCGGCGACGGCGTCCGTCTTGCTCGTGCCCGGTGGGCTTGGAGTGGTCGGGCAGTTCTGAAGCCGTAGCGAGGCTCCTTTCGGCGTGGCACGATGCGCCGCCATGCCCCTCACGCCCCGCATCGAGCTCCGCCTCCTGAACGTCAATGGTCAGGACCACACAGTCGCGGCGCGCACGCACCACACGCTGCTCGAGGTCTTGCGCTACGACCTCCACCTCACCGGCAGCAAGCAAGGCTGCGATAAGGGGGACTGCGGCGCCTGCACCGTGCTCATCGACGGTGCGCCCGTCTTGTCGTGCTGCACGCTCGCCGCCACGGTTCGACCCGAGGCCCGCATCGTCACCATCGAAGGCCTCGCAGATCGTTCAGGCGGTCGACCCGGCAGTCAGGCCGCTCGCCTCGATCCCGTCCAGGAGGCCTTTGATCGCTGCGGCGCCCTCCAGTGCGGCTTCTGCCAGAGCGGCATGATGCTCTCGGCCCGCGCCCTGCTCGACCGGGACACGGACCCAAGCGACGCGGCGATTCGGGAGGCCCTGTCCGGCAACCTCTGCCGCTGCACGGGCTATACGCAGATCTTCGAGGCCGTGAAGCTCGCGGCGGCCCTATCGCGCGGGGTCGCCCCGGTCCACCAGCCCTCGCCCGCCGAAGGCTACACCGTGCTCGGAGGGCGTCACCTCAAGCAGGAAGGGCACCTGAAGGCGACCGGCCAGGCTCTCTACACCGACGACTACGCGCCCCCGCGAATGTTGCACGGTCGCATCCTGCGGAGCCCACACGCGCACGCCCATATCGTGAGCATCGACACCTCGGCGGCCTTGGCGATGCCCGGGGTGTTCGCGGTCCTGACGGGCGCGGATCTGCCCGGCAAATACGGCGTCATCCCCTGGACGCAGGACG
>SHZC01000215.1 GCA_009692505.1 Myxococcales bacterium | reverse complement strand
GGACGTACTCCAGGCTCGGGATCGGGATTGGGCCCCACCGGGCGCGCACACGTTGGCCCATGCGGACCTCCGTCGGTGGAACCCCGCCGACGAGGTGGAAGATGGGGACGTCGGCGCCGTCGAGCAGGATCGCCGCGCCGACGTAGGGGGGCGTCAGCGCCTGGCCCTCGAACGGGATGTTGATGACGCAGAACGTGGTGACCGTGCCCGTCTCGGCGATCGGGAGCTCGGCCTCGTCCGTCGGGAGCCCGCAGGTCGGGCAGGCGCCACGCGGCGGCGTATAGGTCTTCTCGCAGCGGCCACAGCGAGCGCCCGTGAAGCGCCGCTCCATCAGCGCCCGCAGGAAGCGACTCAGGCGCTCGCCCGCGACCACCTCGAACGAGAGGCTGAGGGGCGTGATGATCTCGGTGACGGGAGGCCCGGGCGTGTACTCGGGAGCCGGGACCTCGTCTGCCGTCGCTTCTGGCACGAAGTAGAGATCCCTCACGTCGCCGAAGCCCTCGGGACGAAAACGAGCGGTGACTCGAAGGCCGACCCGCAGAACCGCGGCATCGTCGACCTCGATGATGGAGGTCAAGGCCGTCTCTGCACCGTCCGGACGGATCAGCGCGAAGGCAAACGGGCGCTTCGTCGGGTGGTCGGCGCGGGGCTCCGCGACGTAGGCGTACGTCTCGACCTCACCGCCGGGACCGATGTTCGAAAGCTCCGTGACCGCGTCCCCCGTGTCCGGGTCATACTCGGTCGGCGTGCCCAGGACCCGCTTGTTCGAGAGCCGTGCGCCCATCAGCCGCCCGGAGCGGAGCGCCGCGAAGAAGGCGCCGAGCAGCGGGCCCGTATTGCGCCGGTAAGGGTACTCCAGGCGGTACTGGGCGCGCAGCTCGGTCATCGCGAGTCGCTCAGGCGTCGCCGATGGTGAACGCGAAGTAGTGCTTTTCCTCGAGGGTCGACGACTGCCCCACGTGGATGTGCTTGAGCTGCGAGTAGTCCTCGAGTCCAGCGCGACCGAGCTCGCGACCGGCGCCGCTCTGCTTATAGCCGCCGAAGGGGAACCTCGGGCTGAGCAGGTGGTAGTCGTTAATCCAGACCGTGCCCGCCTCGATTCGGCGAGCGAGCCGCAGCGCGCGGACCTCGTCACGGGACCAGATCGCTGCGGCGAGGCCGAAGTCCGAGTCATTGGCGATGCGAAGGGCCTCGGCTTCATCGTCGTAGGGGATGACGCAGACGACCGGCCCGAAGATCTCCTCGCGGGCGACCCGCATCGCGTTGTTCACGCCCGTGAGGATGGTCGGAGCGTAGTAGTAGCCGCGGTCGAGGCCCTTGGGTACAGAGCCCCCGGTGACGCACCGCGCGCCCTCCTCTCGGCCGAGGCGCACATACCCGTCCACCCGGCTGCGATGACCCGCGCTGATGAGCGGGCCCATGTTCGTGTCGGGGTCTTTGGGGTCGCCCACGCGGATTCGCCCGGCCTGCTCGACGAGCCGCTCAACGATCTCGTCGTGTCGGGCCCGCGGGACGAGCAAGCGTGTGCCCGAGGTGCAGATCTGGCCGCTGTGGAAGAACGTCCCGAAGAGCGCGCCGGGGATGGCGATGTCGAGGTCCGCGTCCTCGAGGAAGATGTCGGGTGACTTGCCGCCGAGCTCCAGGCTCACGGGCACGAGACGTTCAGCGGCGAGGCACGTGATGTGTTTGCCGACAGGGGTCGAGCCCGTGAACGCGATCTTCCTCACGGCGGGGTGTCTGACGAGCGCCTCACCGAGCGCGTCTTCGGGGCCGCAGACGACGTTGAAGACCCCCGGGGGCACACCCGCGTCGGCGCAGATTCGGGCGAGCAGCAGGGCCGAGCACGGCGTCAGCGGCGAGGGCTTGAGGACCAGCGAGTTGCCCGCGGCGAGGGCCGGCGCGACCTTCCACGCGGCCGAGGCGAGCGGGAAGTTCCAGGGCACGATCGCGGCGACGACGCCATACGGTTCGCGGGTGATCAAGTTACGCGAGGGGACCGGCACCTCCTCCTCGTAGGCTTCCTCCAGGACCTGCTCGCGCAGCAGGGTCGCGAAGGATTGAAACGTCTGCGCGGTGGCCGGAATGTTCGCGGTGGTCGCCCAACGGAGCGTGCCCCCCGCGTCGGCCATCTCCACATCTACGAGCTCGTCTTGACGCTCGAAGACGAGCTCGGCGATCCGCTCGAGGACCAAGGCGCGCGCCTCGACGGGCAGGTCCGCCCACTCGCGACGACCGAACGCCGCTGACGCCGAATCGACCGCTCGCCTGACATCAGCGACTGAGGCCGCCGCGACCTCCGCCCAGGGCTCGCCCGTGGAGGGATCAAGAGAGGCCGCCGTCCGACCGCCCTCTGCCGGCCGGTCTTCACCGTCGATGAAGAGGTCGAACGGGCGCATGGCTTCAGCCCTTCAGCGGCGGCAGGAAGCTCTTCATCTTCTGGGCCATCGGGATGCTCCCGGCGATCTTCAGCTTGCGGGTCATGAAGGCCTTCGTGCCGTCGAGATCCCCGTTCGCCATCTCGACGTAGTGCTCGGGCTTCATGGTGATGGTCACCGTGGGCTTTTCGACCGCTTTGCCCGTGTCGAGGGAGAAGGTCCCGTCGGTCACGGTCATCGTCCACTGGCCGCCGTTCGGACCGTCGGCGAGGTCGAAGAAGATCGTCGCGTTGACGCCCTTCGAGGGGCCGGCGACGAACCGGTCCGAGAGCTTCTCGAAGTACTCCTGAAGGTTTGAAACTCGCTCAGCCACGGAGACCCCCTTGGGCGTGAAAAATGAAACGTGTTCTACCTGCGCCGGACGATGAACCGGCGAACTTCCAACGTCAAGCGTCTTGCTCCCATGCGGTCCCGAAGGTAGAACGTGTTCTACTGTGTTCATCGCCTATACCCTGGAACAGCTCGTCCTTCGCGACACGCTTCGGCGTTATTTCGTGGAGATCTTCGACGACGCGCTCCACACGGAGCTCGCGCACATCGAGGCCGGTGGGCCGCTGTATCACCAGGCGCTTCAGCGTATGGGCAGCGACGGCTGGCTTGGCGTCGGCTGGCCCCTCGAATATGGTGGGCGAGGCCTCGGCGCGGTCGAGCAGTTCATCTTCTCCGATGAGGTTGCTCGGGCGGGCTTTCCGCTCCCTTTTCTGACGCTGAATACGGTGGGGCCCACGCTCGCCAAGTTTGGGACCGACGAGCAGAAGTCGCGGTATCTGCACAGCATCCTCCGGGGGCGGCTGCACTTCTCCATCGGCTACACCGAACCTCAGGCCGGCACCGATCTCGCGTCCCTGAAAACGCGAGCCATTCGCGACGGCGACGACTACATCGTGACCGGGCAGAAGGTCTTCTGCAGCCTCGCCGATCACGCTGACCATCTCTGGCTCGCGGTCCGGACCAAAGACGACGGGCCGAAACATCACGGCATCTCCATCCTCATCGTCGACAAAGACAGCCCGGGGCTCTCGATGACGCCGATTCGTACGCTCGGCGACAACGGGGTCTACGCGGTCTACCTCGACGGGGTCCGGGTGCCGGTCGCGAACCTCGTCTCCGGAGAGAATCAAGGCTGGCGGCTCATCACGAGCCAGCTCAACTACGAGCGGGTCGCGCTCTTCCCCGTCGGTTTCCTCGAGCGTTTCCTCGAAGAGGTCATCGAGTTCGCGTCCGAGCCCCGCGGGCCTGCCGGAACGCGCCTCATCGACGCCCCCTGGGTCCGAGGGAACCTCGCGCGGGTCGCAGCCGGCCTCGACGTGCTCAAGCTCATGAACTGGCGACAGGCCGCCAACATCGACGCCGGCGCGCTGCCCCCGGCAGAGGCCTCGGCCATCAAGGTCTACGGGAGCGAGTTCTACGTCCTCGCCAATGAGCTCCTGCTCGAGGTCCTCGCCGACGTCGGCACGCTGCAGAAGGGCTCGGCCGGCGTGGCGCTGCGCGGTCGACTCGAGCGGTATTACCGGGGCACGCTCGTGCTCACCTTCGGGGGCGGGGCCAACGAGATTCAGCGGGACATCATCGCCATGGCAGGGCTGTCCATGCCCCGGCCGCCCCGATGAGGCGGTTGCTACCGCCGGGGATCCCGATGAGGCGGTTGCTACCGCCGGGGATCCCGATAAGGCTGGGGGGGCCATCTTGAACTTCTCCTTCGACGACGATCAGCGCGCCCTGTCCGACCTCGCGAAGCAGATCTTTCGCGACGCCTCGACGCCCGAACGCCACCGTGCGGCCGAAGCGACGGGCGGCTTCGATGAGCGGCTGTACGCGGCGATCGCCCACGCCGGACTGCTCGGCGCCTGCCTGCCCGAGTCCGTCGGGGGCGGGGGTCAAGGGGCCATCGCCTTGTGCGCCATGCTCGAGCAAGCCGGCGCGTTCACGGCGGCTGTCCCGCTCTTCGGGTCCGTCGTCCTGGGGGCTCTCCCACTCGGTGCCGCCGGGGCCGAGAGTGAGCGGCTCAAACGCTTCTCTGTGGGTGCGTGTCGCCTGACGGGCGCGTTCGCCGAGGCCGGCAACGACGACCTTCATCACCCCTTCGCGACCGTGAGCGCGGGTCGCCTCACCGCCGTGAAGACCGCGGTTCACGACGCCGACGCCGCCGAGTGTTTCGTCGTCTCGGCGACCGGCGAAGAGGGCCCGGGGCTGTACGTCGTGGACGCCGAGCACAGCCGGGTGATGCCCCAGCGAGGGACCCACGACGCGCCGCTTGGGCTCGTGCATATCGACGGCGTCCCAGCCCGGAGGATCGGAGGCCCGGCCGAGCTCGATCAGGCGATCCTGCTCAGCCACCTCGCCTTGTGCGCGCTGACGCTCGGTGCTTCGCAGCGGGCCTTGGACATGACGGCGAAGTACGCGACCGAGCGGCACCAGTTCGATCGGCCCATTGCCACGTTCCAGGCCGTCGCGCAGCGGGCCGGCGATATGTACATCGACGTGGCGATCATGCGCGCTCAGGTCTATCGGGCCGCTTACCTTTGGGACACAAACGAGCGACCCCAACGAGAGATCCTGACCGCCCGGGCCTTGTGCTGCGGGGCGGGTCATCGGGTCGTCACGGCGGCGCAGCACATCCACGGCGGCGTGGGCTTCGACCGAGACTATCCGCTCTATCGCCTGTACCTCTCGGTCAAGCAGTGGGAGTTCACCCATGGGGGCCAGAACCAGCACTTCGCACGGCTCGGTGACCTCCTCGCGGGCCCCGCCTCGTGAGCCTGCGTGTGCGACTTGTAGCGAAGGGCTTCGAGGTGCCCCTCGTGGTCGAGCAAGAGGTCGCCCAGGGCGCGATCCCGGCTGGTCACGTCCGCGTTCGTCTGGCCGCCAGCGGGGTCTGTCACCGCGACCTCATCGACCGGCAGGGGCGCATCCCCTATCTCAGCCTACCGGTCACGCCGGGGCACGAGGGCGTCGGTCGGGTCGACGCGGTCGGCCCTGGCCTTGATCCGAGCCTCGTCGGTCAACGACTCGCCACGCTCCACCGCGACGCTTGCGGCGAATGTCCGCGTTGCCTCGAGGGGAACACCTCGTTTTGCGCCCAAGCCGCGCACGTCTTCGGGCTGACCGCAGACGGGACGTACGCCACGTTCATCACCGCCCCGCGCTCGGCGTTCTACGCGGTGACGCTGGACGAAGCGGCCCTCGACGACGCGACCGCGGCCTGCCTCGCCTGCACCTTCGGGACGGCCTATCGCAACCTCGTCACGCGGGGGGGACTCAAGGCCGGGGAGTCGGTCTTGATCACGGGCGCGAACGGCGGCGTCGGCGTGGCCGCCATCCAGATCGCCCATCGACACGGGGCGAGGGTCACGGCTGCAGTTCGGGAGACCCGCCACGTTGAGGCCCTCAAAGCCTTGGGGGCCGATGAGGTCGTCGTGGCCCCGGACGGCCGCGTTCATGATCATTGCGGTGGCTTCGACCTGGTCCTGGAGAACGTCGGCGCGTCGGTCTTCCCCCACGCCCTGCGCTGCCTTCGTCTTGGCGGGCGCCTGGCCTCGGTGGGCAACATTGATCCGACCCGCGTGCCCCTCAATCTGGGGCAGCTCATCGTCTTCGGACAGACGGTCTTTGGCGCGGGTGGGGCGACGCCGGATGACATGGCCGCGGTGCTCGCGCTGCATGGTCAGCGCCCGTTTGTTCTGCCGATCGCCGGGAGGATGCGGCTGTTTCAGGCCGAGGAAGCGCACCGCCTCCTCGCCCAAGGCGGCCTCTTCGGACGCATCGTGATGTCACCTGATCCCGATACGGAGGTCAGCCCATGAGCGGGACGCATCAAGGCTTCGCGCGCGGCTGGTTTGTCGTCGCCTTTTCGGACGAGCTCGCGCCGCTCGGCGTGATGCCCCTGAGGTACTTCGATCAAGCGCTCGTCCTCTTTCGGACCGAGGCCGGCGAGGCGCGCATCTTGGACGCCCATTGTCCACACCTGGGCGCGCACCTAGGCGTCGGCGGCAAGGTGTCGGGCGACGCGATCGTCTGCCCCTTTCACGCGTGGCGGTTCAACGGCGAGGGCCGCTGCACCGAGGTGCCTTATGCGAAGAAAATCCCACCCGGCGCGGTGATCAAGGCGTGGCCGACGGTCGAGCGGAACGGCCTGATCTTCGTATTTCACGACCGTCAAAAAGGCCCGCCCGACTGGGAGATCCCGCTGCTGCCTGAGCATGGGGACCCCGCGTGGATGCCCTGGTCGGGCAAGCGCCTCGACATCCGCACCCAGCCCCGGGAGATCGTCGAGAACGTGGCCGATAAGGGGCACTTTCCGGTCGTGCACGGCACCCACGTCGACCACTTCGAGAACGTCTACGAGGGGCACACCGCTACACAGATCACCCGCGGAATCGCCCACCCCAAGGGCGGCGGGCAGGATCCCTTCTCACTCACGGCGACCTACCATGGGCCGGCGTACCAGATCACCCACATGGACGGCGTCTTGAAGTCGCGCCTCCTGCTTGCCCACACGCCGATCGACGCCGAGCACCTGCACCTGCGCTTCGCCGTGATGCTCGCGGTGTTTGGAGATCCCGATCGCACGCAGAAGTTCGCGAGCATGTATATCCAGAACCTCCAGGTGGGCTTCGAAGAGGACATCGCCATCTGGGAGAACAAGCAATGGCGCGACCGGCCCGTGCTCTGTGAGGGCGACGGGCCGATCGCCAAGCTCCGCAAGTGGTATCGACAGTTCTACCCCGACAGCGAAGAGGCGAAGTCATGAGGCGGTTTGAAGGACGCAGGGTCATTGTGACGGGGGCGGCGAGCGGCATCGGTCGAGCCACCGTCTTACGCATCACCGCCGAGGGGGGCTCGGTCGCCGCGCTCGACATCGACGAAGGGGGGCTCGCCGAGACCTTGAAGCTTGTGGACGCGGCGGGGCTCTCGGCCTTTGGGACCGCGTTTGGCGTGCGAATCGATCTGGCCGACGAGGCCTCGATCATCGCCGCGATGGAGGAGGCCACAACGCGCCTCGGCGGGCTGTCGGCCCTGTGCAACGTCGCCGGCATCCTGCACGCCAAACACACCCACGAGGTCACGCTGGAGAAGTGGAATCAGGTCCTCGCCGTGAATCTCACCGGCACCTTCCTGACCTGTCGCGAAGCACTCCCGCAGCTCGTCCTGGGCGGCGGTGGGGCGATCGTGAACACGGCGTCCTCAGCGGCGCTCGGGGGCCACCCGTGGATGGCGGCGTACGCGGCCTCGAAGGGCGGGATCATCAGCTTCACCAAGACGCTGGCCATCGAGTACGCCAAGCAGGGCATTCGCGCGAACGTCGTCTTGCCCGGGGCCATCATCACGCCGATCCACGGGCAGTTCCGGATGCCCAAAGGGGCGGACGGCGCGTTGATCCAACGGATCATCCCGGTCGTGCCCTACGCCGAGCCCGAGACCGTCGC
>SHZC01000214.1 GCA_009692505.1 Myxococcales bacterium | reverse complement strand
GACGACGCGGAGCTCGAAGGCTCCGCCGCCCACTGTGCCGGTCTGATCGTCTGCGGTGACGGCCATCGACGCGCCGGCGAGCTGCGGCGTCGAGCCCCCCGTATCGGTGACCGTGGCCCAGACGAACGGCGTCCGAGCCGCGCTCAAGGCGGCCATCTTGGAGAAAATGTTCATGGCTGTCTGAGGTCAACTATCAGTGAACGGCCTGTATCAGTACAGTGTCGCCCGATTTGCCCTAGAAACCTGCCCAAGCAGCCCAAGATGGAGATCCCGAAATGTCTGACCGTGCTTTGAAACTCACCTTTGTCGTGGCCGCGGCCATGGCGTTCTCAGCCTGCCAGAAGGACGAGCCAAACGGGGAGAGCCAGGAGCCGGGCGCGGACATGGCGAACGTCTCGAACGACATCGGTGTCGGCGGCGCGGGCGGCGGTGGCGAAGGCGGCGCGGTCGCCGTGCTCGACATGGGCGCGACCCCCGAGCCGGGCATGGGTGAGGAGCCCCCCGAGGCTGAGTGCGGACCCGACGTGACGGTCCTCGACCTCAACGCCGAGGGCACCGCAGACGGCACCGCCTTCAACCTCACCGGGAGCACCGGCGCGGACGACTACTTCACGGGCGGCTGCACGAGCGAAGGCTCGATCGGCAGCGACGCCGTCGTCCGGTTCACCGCGCCGACCGCCGGTTTCTGGATGTTCAGCACCGTCGGCTCGGCCATCGAAGACACGGTTCTCTACGCGCTCGAAGACTGCAACGACGGCTTCTCCGAGAAGGCCTGCAGCGACGACATCGGCGAGGGCAACACCCAGAGCCAGCTCCTTGTGGAGCTCGCCGCCGACGAGACCGTGTATCTCATCATCGACCAGTTCGACGGGGTCGATCCCGCCGAGTTCCAGCTTCGGGCCGAGCCCTCCACGGCCACCGCCCCGGTGATCACCGAGCTGTTGGGCTTAGTCAACCCCGAGGTCAGCGGCGTGGGCTTTCGCCTGACGGGCACGGACGCCGACAGCGACGTCTCGAGCTTCCGCTGGGGCATGGCCGACGATCAGGGCAATGAGCTGATGCTGACGCAGACCGGCCCCATCGAGCTCGACTTCGCCTCTCCCGACATCGCCGGCTTGATCTCGCTCATCAGCAACCCGGACGGCACCTTCACGGCTGAGGGCGCCATCAACCTCCAGGACGCCCCCCCGATCGGGTCCATCTACTTCGAGGTGGGCGACGCCCTGGGTCTGTGGAGCGAGCGCGCCGACGCGGACACCATGGTCTCGGACGTCGTTCGGATGAACGGCGAGGTCTGTGACCCGGCTCGCACGCTCGACGCCTGCCCCGAGACCGACGCCTGCATCGACCCCGACATGATGATGGCGTTTACCTGCCGGGTCGCGACGACCCCGGTCCTCGTCACGAGCGCGGCCGGCAAGAACGCGGACGGTAAGGGTTTTGGCATTCGCCTTCAGGGCACCGACCCGGAGAACGACGTGGCCTTCGTCCGTATGACGGCCCGCGACATCGACGGCGAGGAGCTCTTCTTCGGTGATGAGCCCGGCACGATCGACATCGGCTTCTTCCGCCTGCAGCAGGCCGATGGAAGCTTCGACGGCATCGTGTCGTTCACGGGCTTCTTCCAGGGCCTCTGCTTCCCGGCTGCCCAGGCTCACTTCGAAGAGTGCACCGGCGCGGGCGGCAATGAGGGGACTTGCGTCGACGAGGCGAACGTCATCCTGGCGATGTGCAACACCGAGACGGCGGCCCGGATCGCCACCTTCCAGGTCTCCGTCGTCGACCAGGCTTTGAAGGCCACGGCCCTGACCGACGTGGCCGTGGGTCAGCCCGCCGAGGGCATGGAAGGTGCGGTCTGTGACACCTTCGAGGCGCTGGCGGCTTGCGTGGTGGAGACGGCCTGCGTGCCCAACGACGGCGCGCTCGACAGCTGCCAGGCGGTGGCGGCGATCTGCCCCGAAGACTTTGGCGTCGTCAGCCTCAACGAGAACGAGGTGGGCATGGGCTCGTGGCGCATGCAGGGGGACACCAGTGAGGCGATAAACGTGGTCGGCAGCGGCTCCTGCGGCGGCGGCGGACCCCAGGCCATCTTCGGGTTCACGGCCCCGGCCGCAGGCACATACCACGCGCAAATCTCCGGCATTGGTGGCATGGATGACACCTTGCTCTTCGCCCGCACGCACTGCACCGCCATCACGGGCCGGTTCGAGCTCGCCTGCAACGACGATGTCGCGCGGGGCAACCTGGCGAGCGCCGTGGACGTGGACCTCACCGAAGGTCAGCTCGTCTACTTCGTCGTCGATGGCTACGACGGCTCGTTCGCGGGTACCTTCACCCTTCAAGTCGACCAGAACTAAGACCAAGCAGATCCCAGACCAAGAGACGGAGTCGCCATGATCTTGCGAGCCCCCCAAGCCATCGGTTTCACAGCCTTCTCTCTGATGTCGGCCTGCGGGGGGTCGGACGCCGACCCGAACGGGCCAGCCGGCACCGGTGGGGTGGCTGCCCCTTACGCGACCGACTCGGGAGTGGCTGAGGTCGCCTCGGCGATCACCTTGGCTGGAGAGCTGTCGGGCCTGAAGACGGGCGACGTGCGGACGCTGACGGTCATGGCCACCTTTGGGGCCGCCCCTGGGGCCGATGAACGAGACGTCACGTCCGAGGCGACGTTTGTCTCCAGCCATCCGGAGATTGTCGCCGTCGACGGAGGCCGCTTGACCGCAGTGTCCGAAGGGAGCGCGGACATCACCGCGACTTACGCAGGGCTGACGGCGACGTCGATCTTCGAGGTCACCGCCCCGCTGCCTCAGGCCTTGACGATCATGGGCGACATGGAGCTGACGCGGGGTGAGCCCGAGGCCCTGACGGTGCTGGCGGTCTTTGAAAATGGGACCGAGCGGGATGTGACCGCCGAGGTCGAGTGGCAGAGCGACAACGCCGATGTGGCGTCGGTCGGGGAGGACGGGCTGGCCTCGGGTCACTACGGTGGTCAAGCGCGCTTGACGGCCACCTGGGCCGAGCTGACCTCGACCCTCGATGTCACAGTCGGCTGCGACTATCCGCGCTTCGCCAACCAGATCCGCTACGGCGCGATCATGCCGCCGCTCTTCTGGGAGGACGCCTACCAGCCCGATGGCTCGAAGTTCGATTTCCGCCTGGACGAGGTCTACTGCAACGTCGAGTACAAGGACACGAAGGTCGTCTTCATCATCGTCTCGGCGGGCTGGTGCGCGCCCTGCACGCTCTACGCGCAGCGCCTCGCGCCCGAGGCTGCGGGCATCGAAGCCGCTGGCAGCCTCATCGCCATCATGGAGGCCCAGACGGCGGACTACGGTCCGGCGAGCAACGCCTACGCGCAGCGGCACCTCGACCACATCGTCGGCGACAGCTTCGCGATTCGTTTGGGTGACCACGATACGCAGCCCCGGCCGGACTGGTTGAGCACCCAGCCCATCGTCGCCGGCTTCCCCACGACCATCGCCGTTCGGACGCGGGACATGAAGGTCATCACCGACAGCAATCGCAGCAACTACTACCTGCCCCTCTTGCAGATCGCCGAGAACCCCGAGGCGGACTGGTCGAACCCCGGCATCCCGCCCTTCAACGATAAGTGCGAAGACGGCGACGAGGAGGCCTCCGAGCCCAATGACACCCTCGGCACCGCCGCCCCGCTCGTGCCCGGAAGTGTCCACGGGGGCATCTGCACGGACGCGCCCGACTTCTACGAGATCACGCTCGATGGGCCTTGGGCGGCGCAGCTCGACTTCGACGGCAGCTCGGCGGACCTGGACATCTTCGTCTGGGACCGCGGGACGAATCAGCCGATGCAGGTCAACGGCAACGTCGTCGGCAGCGCCGGGACGGGCGATCGAGAGGCCTTCGAGTGGCAGGGGCCCGCGATGATCGCCGTCGTGGGATACCAGGGCGCGAGCGCGTCGTATGATCTGAACCTCGAGGCCCGCTGATCATGTCGGCCCTGCGCCGTGTGGGGGCGCTCCTTGTGCTGGCAGGGCTGCTTGGGGCGTGTGGCTCGAAGGCTGACGGCGACGCCGATGCGGGGCCCGTTGGGGGCCTGATACCGCCGGTCGGGGGTCAGGCGGCGAGTGGCGGGGCTTCAGGTGGCGATGATGCCGCCGCGACCTTTGACAGAGGTTTCGCCGCCGATGCCGCCGCGCGGGCCGACGCGAACGCTGAGCCGTTTGTGCCTGAGCCCATCGTCGAGGCGTTCGATCCGCAGGTGCCCGCGGCGATCTCCGCCGACATCCCCGGCGCGCCCATGCAGAAGCCCGCGGACTGCCGCGCCGAGTTCGTCTCGGTCGTGCGCGGTTGGGTCGTCGCCTCGGGCGGCGCGCCGATCGCCGACGCCAAAGCCCAGGTCTGCGTCCACCTCGCATCCACCGGAGACCTGCTCTGCCTTCGCCCAGGGACCTCCGACGCGGAGGGCGTCTTCACCGTCGAGCTCCCGGAGAACGCGCGGTGCATCACGAAGGTGGCGATGCGCGTGCTCCTGCCGGAGAGCGGCCGGTCGACGATGTATTGTCCCATCGACATCACCGGCACGGTCCCGGTCGTGCGACTCACCGAGCCCTTTGTGCTCTTTGGCACCGTGCCTGTCGTGGGTCTGCCGCCCGAGGCCCCCGAAGCCGACGCGAGGGTCATCACCTTCGACGATGGGCTCGAGGTGGACTTCACGCCCGAGGCTTATTATTCGGGCGGCGGAGAGTACTCGCAGCTCTCCGGTCGCCATGTTCCGGCGGCCGCGCGCGGGCTGTGCTTCCTCGGGCAGAGTCCGGTGCCTGACGGCCTGTACGCGCTGTACCCCGAAGGCAGCGTGACCGGGTCCGACTTCGCCGTCCGGTTCCCCAACTCCACCGCGCTGCCGCCCGGCACGGTCGTTGATCTCTTCGTGCTCGGCGGCCTCGACTGCCGGCTCGCCGACGGGACGAGCGTGCCCGAGGCGGAGTGGTTTCGATATGGCGCGGGCCGGGTGTCCGCGGACGGGCTCAGGGTCGTCAGCGACGCGGGGGTGGGCCTGCCGTGCCTGACCTGGCTGGGTTATCGCCGCGAGTCCGAATGAGAGGGCGACGTGTTTTGCTTGCGCTCGTGCTCGGCGGGTGCCTGGCCTATGAGGCCCGACCCTCCACGGGGGCCGCCGACGCCGCCCCCGACCTCGCAGCTCAGGCCTGCGAGGGCCGCAGCGACTACCCGGTCGGCCCATACGGCAAAGCCGAAGGGGCGGTCCTCGAGGATCTGACGCTGAAGAGCGGAGACGGCGCGCCGTTTCGCCTCTCGTCACTGCACCAGGACTGCGGTCGTCGCCTCCTGCTCGTGAGCACGTCCGCCGGTTGGTGCACGGCCTGCATCGAGGAGCAGCCCAAGCTTCAAGCCTTGCACGAGCAGTACGCTGCCGCGGGCCTGGTGGTCATGGTCGCCTTCTTCGAGGACGCGAACTTCGAGCCGGCCAAGCTCCGGAACGTCCAGGACTGGAAGGAGCGGTACGGACTCGACTTCCCGGTCCTCCTCGATGAGGCCTTCGTCTTCGGGGACTACTACGACCGCGAGAGCACGCCCATGACCATGCTCGTCGAGCTGGAGACGATGACGATCCTCCGCATCATGAATGGATTTGATGAGTCGACCGTCCGAAGCCTCATCACGCAGAAGCTGGAGTAGTGCTGCCCATGTCCACTCGCCTTCGATCCCTCTTCCTCGTCGCGCTCATGGTGTCGATGGTTGCCGGTTCGGCCACGGCCGCCGAGCTCACGGCACCGGCCGAGCGGCCCTCAGTCTCGGACTTCACCCTGACGAACCTCGAAGGCAAGCGGGTCAAGCTGTCGAGCCTGACCGGCAAGGTCGTCCTTGTGAGCTTCTGGGCGACATGGTGCGCGCCGTGTAAGCAGGAGCTCCCGTTTCTGGACACGTTCGCCGCCCGATATGCGGACAAGGGCCTCGTCGTCCTGGCCATCAGCACGGACGGCCCCAAGTCTGCCTCCGAGGTGCGGCGCACGCTGAGCAGCAAGGGCCTGAAGCTGCCGGTCCTGCTCGATGGCGAAGGGGAGGTCAGCAAGCGACTCAACCCGGCCTCAGCGATGCCCTACACCCTGTACCTCGATCGAACCGGCAAGAAGGCCGCGGATCACGAGGGCTTCTCGCCGGGGGACGAGGTGGGCATCGAGGCGCGCATCGTCGCGCTCTTGGCTGAGTCGGCGCCGAAGCCATGACCTTCGGGTGTGCTCTTAGACGCGGAACAACGCTCGCGCTTGTGGCCGCTCTCTCGGTCCACGACGCTTCGGCCGCCTCACTTCGGCTCGACCAGCGCATGTCTCTGGCGTGGCACGACGACAACGGGAACGCCGCCACCGACGACGACCACTACGGGCTGCTCGTCGAGCGCCTCACGCTGTCGGGCTCGGCCGAGGGGCTCGACACCGCAGCACAGGTCTCCGGCGAGCAGTTCGTCGGGAGCCCGGACGGGCGTTACCAGGACGACGTTCGCCTGGAGCGGCTGAGCGTCTCTCAAACCCTCTCGATCCCCTCGGCCCCCTCCGGCGAACTCACGATCACGGCCGGGGACTTCTATCGCCAGATCGGCCGCGGGCTGCTCCTCTCGCTTCGCAAGGTCGACGCGCTCGGGCTCGACGTGACGCTCTTTGGCGGGCGGCTGGCCTTTGCCGACGATAAGCACGAAGCCGACGTCTTCGCCGGACGCACGCATTCGGTCTCCTTCGACGGGGTTACGCAACGGCACGTCGACCCCGTCGAGGATGTCATCGTCGGCGCGTCTTTTCTCTCGCGGATCGTCGAGGGCGCGACGTTCGGTTTCTCGGCCTTGCACCTCCGCGTCGACGAGCACCTGCTCGGGCCGAACATCTCCGAGCACACCACCTCGACCGGGGCCTCAGTCGAGATCCCCGCGCTCGCCCGTGGCCTCTCGGTGTACTTCGAGGGCGCCGCCCAAAGCCGCAAGGCCGAAGGCCGGCTCGACGACGGGACCGTAGACGAGGCCCACCGAGGATGGGCAAGCTACTTGACCATCGACCTCGTGTCCGGGTCGTTTGGCGTGCTCGTCGAGGGGCTCTACCTCGATGAGATGATGCTGAGGGGCAGCACCAACCCCGCCGCCGTCCAGCGTTTTGCCTACGACCAACCGCCGACCCTCGAGCGGATGGATCAGGAGGTCTTGAACAATACGAACGTCCGGGGCGGTCGCCTGCGGCTGTCGTATGCCCTCGCCGATGGAGATGTGGTGCCGAGTCTGAATGTGGCCTATCGCCAGCACGATCCCGGAGCGCGGTACGAGCAGATGGACGCGCTTCACGCCTATACCGGCCTCGACTTCACCTATGCCAAGGGCACATCGCGGCTCGGCTTCAGCGGGGGCTATCGTCAGGAGTATCAGGCGGGCGAGAAGCTCAAGCAGACGGTCCACGGGGAGGGCGACTGGGTCCACGCGCTCGACGGTGGATATGCGACTCACCTCAGCGTCGGCCACGAAGAGCGCCGCCTGCTCTCGGCCGGTGCCTACAAAGACAGCCGACGCGGCACGACCCTCGTGGGCCTGGAGAAGCAGGGCCTCGGCACGGCGACGGCAGAGGTCGGCTACGACACCTTCGATACGCGCCAGACCGTGCGCGCCCTCCACCTCGCCGGCATCGTCTCATGGGACGCCACCGAGGTGGTCACACTCCAGGCCACGGGCGGCAGCCAGCGGGGCGGGATCAAGTGCATCGACGGCGTCTGCCGCAACTTCCCGGCCTTCACCGGGGGCAAGCTCGATGTCACCCTGCGCCACGACCTGCTTTAGGGGCGATGGCCCAGGGCGCCGGGTTCAGAACTGCGCGTAGATAAACGTGCCGGCGGCGACGAGCCCATAAGCGACG
>SHZC01000213.1 GCA_009692505.1 Myxococcales bacterium | reverse complement strand
GCGATCGCGCTCCACACCAACCCCTGCGCCGCCACCGCCGGCCGTTTCGGCTCCCCGCGCTTCCCCAACACCGCCCAGATCGTCCCGCTCCGCGGCGACGTCCGATTCTGCCCGAACAGGATCACCGTCGGCGTGCCATGCCCCGGGATGTACGCGCCGCTCGTGTCCACCACCCGCGTCAGCTCCACGCGTGGCAGGGCCCGCTCGACGAGCCGCTTCCCGAACTCGCGTTTCATGAACGAATTCGCGGTGATCTGGCCCACGTACGCCCCGGGCACACCCAGCGAGAAGAACCGCTCGACGAACGGCGCCGACATCGCATACTTGCCCGCCGCGCTGTCCGGCCAGAACGCCCGGTAGTCATCGCGCTTTCGCACATCCTTCGGCGTGATGTACGGCGGATTCCCCACGACCACGTGGAACCCGCCGGCCCCCTCGGCCGAGAGGAACGCCGCGTTCGCCGCGCGCTCCTCGGCCGTCGCGTATTTCGAGAGCCGATCCTTCGCCCCGGACTGATCGAAAAGATCGGCCTGCTCGCCCGAGGCACCGCCTTTCTCCCAGGGCACGAGGCTGTCCATCACCGTGAGATGCAGGCGCTCGGACAAATCGCCAAGCCACGCCGCGTCCGTGTCCCCCGTCCGGGCGATGACCTCCAGCAAGAGCCGGAACCGCGCGATGTCGACCGCGTGCGGGTTCAGATCGCAGCCCCACACACCGTCCAGCGCGCGCTCGCAGGCCGCCCGGGCCGAGAGCCCCGTCGCCTCGAAAGCCGCCGCCAGCCGCCGAAAGGCCCCGATCAGAAAGTGCCCGCTCCCGCACGTCGGGTCGAGGACGCGAATCGTCTGCCGTTCGACGCCTCCGCCCTGTCGGGCTACGGACTCCGGCTCCAGCCCGAACTCCGCCAACGCCGGCGTCAGCGTGTGGTCGAGGATGTACCGCTCGACGAAGTCAGGCGTCTGCAAGAGGGCGTACCGTTTACGGACCTCGGCGTCGAGGTCCTGGTACAGGTCGCCGAGGAAGCGGCTGTCAAACCGCCACTCCGCCGCGGTCTCCGACGCCGCCGCCGCCTCCGGAGCCGCCCAGTCGTAGGTGACGCCGTCTCGATTCGGGTGGTGCCAGAGGTCCCAAACCTCGCGGCAGAGGTCCTCCGGCGGCAACTCGCCCACCTCGTCGGGCCCCGCCGTGAACAGCCCCGGAAAGTCCCGCGACAGATCGGCGAAGACGAACTTCAGATAGGCCCGGACGCCCAGGCCCGGGGCCACGTCCTTGAAGGTCGCGAATCCCCGGTCGCCCCGGATGCGCGGCGGATCGAGCGCGCCCAGATCCTCGAGCACCCGCACGTACACCGTCCGCAGCAGGAACTGCACGGCCGACTTGCGAGCGCACAGCACCACGAAGTCCTCGACGCGGCCCCCCGTCTCCGAGACCGTATGCCGAGCCCCAAGCCGGCCCGCCAAACGCGGCGACGAGCGAGAGAGCGCCACGTGGGCCTCCGTCACGCGTTTCTCCAGGCGCTGCAGGTCTTTGAGCAGGCTCGCGTAGGTCGTGGGCGTCATGAGCAGGCGTTGTAGCCCGAAGCGCACCCGGGCGGAAGTCGGGCTTGCGGGAGTTGCGGAACGCGGTGGGCCCGGTCTGACCGGGCAGGCCTTGCGATACGCGCGCCTCTGCCGCAGAGCCGGGCCCGTGATGCCCCCACGCGAAGCCAGCTTGGCCAACGGAAGCGGCCGAACCTGCGCGGAGGCCGTGCGCCTCACGGTGGCCCTCGTCGCGGCGCTGACGCTGGCGCCCTTTTCGCCAGCCATCGCCGCGGAGCCCGAGCCCTCGAAGCCACCGGGCATCGCGTCTGAGCCCGAGCCGTCGAAAATGCCGGAATTGGCGGGCAAGGCGCACGACATTCTTCAACAGCAGTGCCACCGCTGCCATGGCGCCGACGGGCAGGCCGAGAACGACGTCTACGTTCTCGACCTCGCCCGCCTCAAGCGTATGAACCTCGTCGTGCCGGGATCGCTCGAATCCCCCTTGTGGAAGCAGGTGGAGCAGGGCGCTGTCGCTGACCATCGCGCCAACGACGATTCGACTCGCGCGCGAGCGCGACCCGAACGGGCAGGAATGCGGAATCAAAAGCGTGAAGGGGGAACTGCCGACGCTCGACCTCGCGCTCGACTGCTCCGGCGCGCCTGAAGAGATGAGGGTAAGGGTGAGGGGCCGCTCGCTCGACTTGACGATGGACGGGGAGACGGTTGCTCTTCATCGGGGCGGATCAGCGACGCCCTCCTCGACCGAATTACGTCGTCGCCCGGCATGTGCGGCGGCCGCCCCCGCGTCCGGGGCATGCGCATCCGCGTGGCCGACTACCCGTACCTCGAGCGCGAGGACATTGCCGCGTGCCTCACTTGCGCGGCGCGTCAGGTCGATCAGCTCCCGGCCGCCTCGAGGTACACCGCCGCCATGTCGGGCGTATGCGCCAACGTGAACCGCTCGTTCAGCCGCACTCGCCCGTCATGGATGCCACCCGGCATCGCGAGCACGATCAGGCCGTGCCGCCCGCCGCGCGCGCGGTCGTAGAGGCCGCCGAGCCAGTCCATCAACGACAGGGCCCCGAGCAGGGCCGGATTGCCGAGCACTGTGACGTGCCCGGGCACCGCCAAGCGGAGCGCCGCCTCGAGAGCCGCGCGGGCCTCGGCGTGGAGCACCCGCCAGTCGGGCTCGGGAGCGGCCTCGTAGAACGGAATCAGGCCCCAAAGGGCGCTCGCCTTGAGCGCGTCAACGAGCAGGCGGTCCACGTCCAAGAAGGTCACGCGGTCTGCGCCGAGCTGCTCCGTCAGGGATTCGGCCAGCGCCGGCCCCAAGTGGTGGGACTCCCCCGGGGCGAGGGCGACCACTCGGAAGCCGCCGGTCTTCGCGTGGGCGGCGAGATCGGCGACCAGCCCGGCCTTCGGTCCGAGACGCTGGCGCGAGATGCCGGCGTCGACGATGGGCTCGGGAGCGGGCGCGGGGGGCGGGAATCGCTCCGGGTCTTGCCAGTGGGGCCCGACCTGGAGGTATCCCGCGGCGCGCAGGGCGTCGGAGACCTGTACCGGCTCGAAGGTAACCCCGTCGAATGTCCGCTCGGCTTCGCTCACGAGCGTCGCGGCGTCGGCCGGCTGACTCCGAGAACGCAGGAACGCGAGAGCGTCCGCGAGCGGTACCGGGGGCGTGTAGAGCCCACCGAAGGTGTCGATGCGAATGTCGGCTGCCAACGGGAGCAGCGCGTCGAGCAGCGCGGCCGCGTCGACCCCGCGGCGTATCAGCGCGTCGGATTGGGCGTCGTCGAGGGCGTCCCAGGCGGCCTCCTCGGCATCCCGTCGGCTCCGGGGCGGCCATGACGCCACTCCGCTGATGACGCCGAGAACGGTGGCGAGCGAGCTCTGCGTCCATGGCGACCGCAAGACAAGCGTTGCCGCTGGTGCATTGGCCGTCGGCATTTCGGGGTCGATCAACGTGGCGGTTAGGCGGGCATAGCCCAGGGCGGAGGCCCTTGTGCCATCGGTGGGCGTCCCCTGGCCACCGGCCTCCAGGGCCTGCGAGTACCGCTCGACCGACATCACCCCGACGGGTCCGAGCAGCTCGTCGGCGAGGCGCACGAAGGGTTGGCCAGCGCCGACCGGCTCGCGGAGGGGCCGAAGGTCGAGGTACTGGTCGATCGCCTGCCGCGTGACGGCCAGCCGAGTGCGAATCTCCGACGGATCGATGGGAGAGATGCCTTCTTCGAGCCCGAGCGCGAGGTTCAGGGCCGCGAAGGACGGGCCCCGCTCCTCCCTGAAGGTCGCGTGGCGTTCGTCGAGGGAGAGGTCGAGGTCTTCGCGGCCCGCGAGCCTGGCCAGCGCGCGCCGCGCGTGGACGATGCGCTCCGCGGTCATGTGCGGGATGGACCGCAGGACGTTCTCGGGGAGCGCGGCGAAGTCGCCGAGGGTATGCACCCCCATGTCGGCGAGACGGGTGGCGATGCCCACCGTGAGGGGCAGGTCAGAGACTGGGCGCGGGCTACCGACGAGCGGCGCATAGAAAGCCGGTTCGGGCGGCGTCGGGGCGGGCTGAGGCCTCTGGTCCGGTAGCGGGAGCCCGAAGATGGCAGCGAGTGCGTCGCGCCACCGCTCGAGCTCCGTTCGCGTCTTTCGGCCGACGTTCGGAAGCCGCTGGAAGACACCACCGGTCATCGACGCGAGCTGGCCGAGGGTCTCGACGCCAAGTCGCGCCAACGCACCCCGGCCGCGCGCCGAAAGCGGCAACACATCCGCGTTGGCGTCGGAGGAGGCGCCTTCGGGGACCGTCACGGCCTCGAGTTCGGGGGCTGGGGTCGGCCGCGGTGGACGACTGGTTCGGACGGGCGCGGTGGGCAGGCGCTCGGTCGCGCCCCCTGCGGCCATCGGCACCGCGGACGAGGCCGGCAGATCGAGCGCCGCGTGCAAGTCGAGGCGCGCAGCCGCCAGCGTGGCAGGGCGCTCGTCGCGCTTGGGTGAGAGCGCGTGTCGGAACGTGTCCGCGAGACGGGAGGCCGCCTCCGGGCGCATATCCTCCGGGAAGAGCTCGGGCTCGATGACCGCGAGCTGCCCGGCGTCAGGCGACGAGGAGCCGAAGGCGTGGACGCCGGTCAATAGCTCATACAGGGTCAGGAACGCCGCGTACTGGTCGTTCGCGGGGGTCCAGGCGGACTCGACATAGACCAAAGGATCCTTGTAGCGGACCGTTCCGACGGTGAGCGACGCCGGCCCGGCACCGATGCGCACCGCCAGCCCCAAGTCGAGAAGCACCGTCCGCGGGTCGGCGTAGGTGAGCATGAGGTTGTCCGGCTTGACGTCACGGTGCAGCCACCCCTTGGCGTGGAGCGCTTGGAGCGCGTCCAGCAGCTCGTCGGCGACGGCCAGAAAGCGGGCGGTCGTCAGCGCATCTCCTGCCCCGAGCCACGTCGTGACGGTCGCCCCGTCGACGTGTTCCAGGACCAGCAGCGCCAGGTCCTTCCAGAGCTCGAGGTTGAAGCACCGCACGAGGTTGCGATGGGTGACGACGGTCAGGGCGTCGTGCTCGTTGCGGAAGAGGTCGATGCTCTCGCTCGGGGCGATCTTGAGGACACGGTCGAGGGTCGACTGAAGGTGTTTCGCGAGCCACGTCGTCGCCGTCGCGCCTCTGCCGAGGCGGCGCACGAGCTCGTAGGTGTCGCGCAGGACGGTGCCCGGGACGAGCTCTTCGGCGCGCGGCGGCTGCTGCAGACGGGACAGGCAGGCGTCGAGCTCGCGCCCGACCTCCTCGGCGGATGCCGGGCGATTCGACGGAATTGGCGCCAGCAGCCGCTCGATGAGCGCCTGAATCTCTCGCGGGACGGCGCGATCGCCGAGGCAGATCACGGGAACGGAGAAGGGCTGCAACACCGCCTCTGGCGTCGCGAAGAGCGGCCGCCCGGCGAGCAGCGCGAAAGCGGCCGCGCCGAAGGCGAAGAGGTCTCCGGCAGGTGACACCTCGCCCTGGCGGAGGGCCTCCGGAGCGACGCACCGCGCCGCGGCATCGCTGCCGACGTACGAAGACGCGCCTGTGAGGGTGGGGGCGTAGCCGGTCAGATCGCGGGCGAGATCCAGCGCGCCGAGACGCACGACAGCGGGCGGATCGCTGTCGGGACTCACCAGAACGGCGTCGGGCGACAGGCGCCGATGGACCAGGCTCTTCGAATGGACGTGGGCCAGCATCGCGGCGGCCCGTCGAAGCACCAGGAGGCGGGACACCAGCCCCGGATTGCGCTCCCTCACCCAAGTGTCCGCCGCGACAAGGGGGGTCGTGTCGTCGAACTCGAGCGCAATCCGCGGTGGGTTGTCGACACGGTGGTACGTGCGGTAGCCGAAGATGTCGGGGCCGCCTCGAACACGCTCGTGCAGCGTCGCTTCGCGCAGCGCGAGGGTGCGCGACCGCTCGCGATCGGCCGCGTCGTCGCCGTCGAGCGAATAGACGTGGAGGACGCAGCGTCGCCCGGTCATTCGCGCCAGGGCGAGCCACGCCTTGTATGGGCGACCTTCGGCGGCGAGGCGCTGCTTCAGCTCGAAGTCGGCCAGAGTGCGGACGCTGTGCGTCGCTGCCGCCTGGGTACGGTCCTCGAGCCAGCGTTTGATATTGGCGATCTGCTCTGGCGTGAGCCGCGCATTGGCCGCCTGGCCTTCGGGCTGAGTCAGCGCCTTCTGCACGCCCCGAAGGGTCACCACGAACGTCGCGAAGTCGGGCGACATGTGGACGACGGCGTCGCCCGCCGTCAGGAAGACGAGCCCTTGCACCCAGACGTTCGAGAGATCGCGACGCCACGTCGATAGCTGGCCCTTCAGGGCGCGGGCCTTCGAAAGCGTCAGGGGGATGGGCGACGGCATCACGTGGCCGTCGGAGAGCGTGAACCGGTCGCGGTTGCCGGTGATCGTTCCGCCCCAACTCTTCAGCTCGACCGTGAAGACACCGTGGGGTGCGACGACGATCGCGTCGTGCTCGTACGTCTGGCCGCGTTGACCCGAGGGCACATCCAGGTTGCTGTAGACGATGTAGTTCGACGGGAGGCAGCCAACGAGTGCGGCGATGCCCTGGCGCTCCTTGTCATGGACGGGCTTGCCGATGGCGACGTGGACGGCGGGCATCAGGCGACTTCCGGGGTGGGGGCGTGGTACCGGGCCGAGCCCATCAGATAGCTGCGAACGATGACGCCGTCGCGCACGCCGGCCTCGAGGCAGGCCGTGGCATGAGCGGCGGTCGGGAGGAAGAGTCGGGCGGCGTAGGAGGTCGTCACGGCGGCGCGTTCGGGCACTTCCGAGTGCGGCCCGCTGCGCAGCTCGTGGGCGACGAGCCAGGAGAAAGCGAGCGCGTCGGGTTCGCTTCGGCGCACCGCGGTGGTGCGGGCGCGGGTGCCCTGAATCATGAGAACGCCGCACCGGCTCAGGACGAACTGGAGCGTGCTGCGGGTCTTGTCGAGGACGCTGGCCGGCGCGCCGGGCCGCAGGAGGGCGCGCAAGGCCGCGTCCCAATCGGATTGCGTCAGGACGGCCGCATCGGTGGGGGCCATCGGCCGTTCGGCACGATCGAGGGCAGGCCTGATGAGCGTGTCGAGGACGTCCGAGACCAGGGGCATCGTGAAGGTGAAGCGACCCCAAAGCAGCGCGGCGCGTCTGGGGGGTGGGGCGCCCACGAAGAGGCGCAGATAGTCAGTGGGAGACACGACGCCGTCGTCGGCATCGAGCAGCCGTTCGCGTACGAGCCGGACGAGGTCGACCCGACGGTCACGGCCGGCCTGCGGAAGATCCGCGAGTGCGCGGGTCTTGAACGCCTCGAGCGACTGACCGGGCGCGACCGAGTCGAGGAGATTCATCGCGTCCTCCTCGTTCAGCGTGCGGGTCCAGCCGACGTGGCCGGTCATACGAAACGTACGTCCTGGCCGCAGGCCGCGGCGAAGCGCGCCGCAGGCTCGTAGCCAGAGTGCCCGACGAGGCGATCGAATCGCTCGCCGCCGTTCAGGGCCGCGAGGGCTTCGGTCGAGGTCCAGATCGTCGGCTCGTTGGCGCGACACTCCGACGCGGACAGTCCCACGAGGATGCGCTCGGCGTCGGTGTCGGCGACGAAGACGAACTGGGCGTGGAACGCGAGGCCGGGGAGGTTTGCGACCTGCCAGGCGGCGATGCGGCCGCCGCTGCCGGGCAGCTCCAGAACGCGCTGACCTGGGGCCGTACGGGGGAGGTCGGCGATGGCCCCGCCGGCGGGGAGGCCGAGATCGCGGGCCGCGGCGCGGAGGAAGGCGCCCGAGTCGAGGGGCTCGGCGGTCGACGCGGCCGCGGCTCGGACGAGCTGCTCGCCCTCGGCTTCGGTCAAGTCTGCGAGCGAGTCAATGGACCACCGGGAGA
>SHZC01000212.1 GCA_009692505.1 Myxococcales bacterium | reverse complement strand
ACGCCTTGCCGTCGCCAGTCACGAGCGCGACCGACATGAGGCTGTGTTCGTAGATGTCGAGGCCACCGGTCTCGGTGTCGATGATGAATACGTCGTCTAGGTTCGTCACGCGGCGGACTCTGCCAGAGGAGCCGACCGCGTGTGAAGCCTGGGCTTCGGCCAGAATCTCCCGTACCTCGCCTTCGAGGCTCCGGTGATGGCACCGCGCCCGCGCCTCGAGGGCGGCCACAACCGCAGCATCCAGAGTGCGGACGTGAATCGCGTGCATGAGCGATGGATGACAAAACGATCCCACGCACGCATCGCTGCGTCCACAGAGCGATCGCCGAGTTCCTTGAAGTCGTGGAGCGACGTCGTGGCCGGATCGGACCGCCGGTCACCATCGCCTGCGGAAACGCAGCCTCCATCGCTGCCCGCAGAGAAGTGGCCTGGCGGTCGTTGGCTCGGGCCTTGGCGACGAGGTTCCGGGTTGTCTCCGTGAGGATCTCGGCGGACCAGCGGACCTGGAACAGGTCTGCGCCGGCAGCCCGAAGCAGCGTGTCCCGGAGCGTGAAGGGAAACAGAATGTTGGCGTCGAGAACGGCAACAGGGCTGAGGGCGGTCACTCGAGTTCTTTGTAGCCGCCCATATCCTCGCTCACCTTCGTGAGCTCGGCCAGCGCAGACCGGCGCCGGGTGTCCCGCGCGGTCTTCAGCGCGAGGACGTCCACGGCGCGCACTCGGTGGTGGGAGCCGGTGCGGCGCCCAGGCAGCTGTCCCTCGTCGAGAAGCCGAACGAGGTACTGCCGAGAGACGTTCGACAGGCTCGCCGCCGGCTGGGTCGTGAGGTCCCGGTCGACGGGGAGGACCGTTACCGCCGCCCCCCTGACGAGCGCCCCGGCGGCGCGGTCGATGACGTCGACGACGGCGTTCGGCAGGGGGACCACTTCACCGCCAGGACCGACAATCGAGACCCCCCCGTGTCTGGGCTTATCGCCGTCTGCTTGATGAAGAAGCCGACGCACTGCGGCCAACTCGGCGGCGGCCACCACGAACGGGGGCGTTGGGTCGGTGACGGGCTGCGACGAGGGGTGCGTGGACATGGGCGACCTTGGTCATGACGGCAAGGACCATTCGACGCAAACGCAACCATGTGGGCCATCGCGGGCGGCCCCAGAGCGCGCCGCGCACAGCTTCGGACCAGGGCAGAAGCCCGGGCGCAGGCTTCAGTCGGTGAGGACGCTGGTCGTGGCGGCGGTGAGCGTCCCGCGCGCACGGAGCGTGTCTCGGACCAGCTCGCGCAGGACCTCGCGCGCCTCGTGGCGGCCTTCTTCCCGGCCTTCTTCCGCACACTCCGCGCGCACATCGTCCAGACCTGAATACCCGTGGCGCTGCAGGAGATTCCGGAAGGCCACCTCGTGGGCCACGTTCCGATCGAAGAGCGCCTCCACCGGGACGGGGTTGCGGAGGATGCCGGGTGCCGTCAGGACCTCGCCCACGCCCAGCGTTCGAACGGGCTCCCCGGGAAGATGTACCTCGACGCGCCGATTGCCGAGCAGTCGAACGACCCAGAGCTGCTGCGTTCCGCGCGCGAGCAGCTCTCCGATCTTCGCTGTGAGCTCGGCTTCGTCCTGCCCGCCGCCGGCATACTCGACGGCCAACGGCGGCGTTCCAGGGATCCACCCTGGCCTGTCGGGCACGTTGCCGACCGCGATGTCGGGCGCGCGCACATTCTTGAGATCCGGGCTGAAGCCCGCGTCGAAACCCGTGGAGTCGACATCCGGATCCGTGTCGAGCACCAAGCCACCCGCGACGACGCGGCGAGCGCTGTCGCCTCGGTTCGGGGCGCACGGGATGGCATGCCCGTCGGACAGCTCATGTCGCGATCGCGAGCCCAGCTCGGCCGTGCTGAACGGACCGGGACCGAGGCTACGAACGGCAGAGTCGCTCATGGGTGCCAGCCTCGTGCGGTCGTGAGGGTGCGCCAAGCTGGCCCCGTCAGAGATCCAACTTCCAGACTTGACGCGGGAACCGTTGTCCTTCGAAGTAGACGGTCTAATGCTGACCTCCAGACACCCCTTCCTCATCGCAGCCCTCTTCTTCTCGGCCGTCCTGCTCTCCAGTCTGCCGGCCGAGGCGATCCCGGCGTTCGCGCGCCGATATCAGACGAGCTGCTCCACCTGCCACGTCCATTACCCGAGGCTCAACGCCGTCGGTGACGCCTTTCGCCGCCGAGGCTACCAGTTTGCCCGAGACGACCTCATGCAGCACAACCCACCGCCGATCACCCTGGTCGCCGAGGGACACCGAGAGCTGTGGCCCGCCTCGGATTGGCCGGCGGACCTCGCTCTGGTGCCGGCGATCTCGCTCGTCGTCTTCGGCGGCGTGCCCGTCTACCCCGACGACGAGGTCCGGCCGGAGGGCGAAGCGGTCGTGTCGTTTGACCGGCTATTTCGCGGAGCGAGCCTCGTGGGCGCGGCCCGTCTCGGCGACAACGTCGCGCTCTACGCTCAGGTCTCGCTCGCGCCGAAGGAGACCGCTGGGGTCGGGCGCGGCTTCGTTGTCATCTCGGACCTCGCCTTCGGGCCGGCCCTGACGCTGCGAATCGGACAGATGGAACCGCAGGTGGCCTCGTTCTCCTCGACGCGGCGCAGCGGCGGTCCGGCCTATCGGCTGCTCAGCGACGCCCCGCCTTCGGTAAGGTGGGCGCTCGAGCCTCTGTTCCGGGGTCTGACGGTGTCTGGTACGTTCGCCGGGCGGTTCGGCTACGACGTGGGCTATGGGCAGGGCCTGCTCACCTCGTCGCTCGGCGAGCCTCTGCGGCAACTCCCCCGCGATGGGTACGCGCACCTCCATACGAAGCTCGGCGGCCTTCGTCTCGACGGGGTGGAGGAGCCGACGGCTAAGGGCAAAGAGACCTCGCTCATGTTGGGTGCCTTCGCCTACTCGGGGCGACACCGCCTCGACCGTCGCGTCAAGCTGGGGGACCCGAAGTTCGAGGAAGACGCCAGATTCTTCAAAGCAGGGCTCGACGCCGACGCGCGGCTCGGTGCCGTGGAGGTCATCGTCGCCTTCGCGGTCGAGCGGCACGAGCTGGATACGCAGGCTGATTTGGCGCGACAGCAGGGACTCGCCGAGGTGAGCTACACCGTCTTCCCGTGGCTGACCGCGACGACCCGTGTCGAGGCCGACTTTGGCCTCGGGTACCCGCGGCGAAGGCTCCTGCCCATCTTGACCGTGACGCCCCGAATGAACCTCAAGACGTCGGTTTATGCGACCATCGAGGAGGACGGCTCGTTGGACGACGCCGTTCATCTCTCGGAGGTCAACCTTGGGGCCAGCTGTGCGTTCTAAGGGCGCGGTCATCCTCATGCTCGGGCTTTGGCCGTTGGAGGGCGCGGCGCAGCCAGAGCTTGTACCGAGCCCCGCGTCCGGTCTCTCGCCGGAGCAGAATGAAGCCGGCGTTTTTGGGCGGATCGACCCGACGCTCGTGCCTCCGGGTGTGCCGGCGATCGTCTATATCGAGCACCTGCCCGGAGAGTTTCCGCCCAGCGCGGACCCGCAGGTCATCGAGCAGCGGGGTCGCAAGTTCCTGCCCCAGGTGGTCCCGGTCCTTCGAGGCAGCCGCGTGGTCTTTCCCAATCGCGACGTCGTTCGGCACAACGTCTTCTCGGCCTCGAAGGGCAACGTCTTCAACTTCGGTATCTACCTGCCGGGCGATAGCCGCGAGGTCGTGTTCGAAGCGCTCGGGACCGTGACCCTGCTCTGCAATATCCACGAGGAGATGTCGGCCTACGCCCTCGTCTTGCAGAACCCGTTCTTCAAACGCGTCGAGGCCGACGGGACGTTTCTCCTGGACCGTGTGCCCAAGGGTGAGAGCGTGGTGGTCCTCTGGGCGCGGGGCGCGGTGCGAGCTCGGAAGCCGACCCAGATCACGGCCGGGCGGGTCGTGGTCGACTTCCCCTGAAGCCACCTCTGAGGCCACCTGGGCTTAGAAAGCCGTGCCGCTTTCTTGGGGCGCATCTCGAGTCGGAATCGGCCGCCATGGCCGGTCCGACGGGGTTCGGCCGTCGGGCTAATCCCACCAGGCATTACGCCCCAAACGCTTGATCGGGCTGACGTTCGGACATGGAGCCCGCTTCCCTGACTCAATGGGTATTGGAAGTGGTTTACTCGATACGTTTGATGGCGAAGCTCGCAGTTGCTTCTATTGTTTCCACGCTTGGCGCCTGCGCCGGCACGATCCCCTCGGTGAGCATCCCCTCGGCGGCGCCGCGGAAGATGTTCGAGACGTCGATCGCCAGCCCGTACCAGGATCTCTCCGCCACGGCGGTCGGGGACAGGATCGACGCCGATATCGGATCCATGGGCCCCGCTACGGGCTGCAAGTCGTCGGCCGGCACGCACCTGGCATCGGACGCCGCGACCCCCGAGGATCAACTGGCCAACTGCGTCAGCGACGCCCCCGAGGGCGCCACCGGCATCACCTCGCTCGGTGTTCACTACCTCTGGAACGTCGTTGTCCAGATCGAAGAGAGCTACACCACGGGTGGGGTGAGCATCTCGAGCGACTCCGTCGGCGCCCTCTTCGCCCTCTCCCTGAGCAAGAACGACACGTCGCTCAACATCGGCGCCGGCGTCAGCCCGGGGTTGCTGCCGGGACCCCGCGCCGGCGGGATCGAAGGCAACAATATACGAAACTGGGGGCACCTCGCGATGCTGCCGAGCTGGAGCGACTTTGGGAGCGCCGTGCTCTGCGCCGACGGCTCGACCGTTAATGGCTTTGACCTCGACAGCAATATCTCCCCCTGCCCCGTTGGCGTTGCGCCCGCAGCCCTCTGTCTCGGCGGCGGCGACTCTGGCGCCGTTATTGGCGGAACTCCGGGCGGTGCCATTGAAGGCGGTCTCGACTTCATCATGTTCGACCCGGCGACGCCGGCCGCGCCTTCACCTGCGGCAGCGTGCCGGTAAACCTGACCTTCACCGCCGCGTTCCCGACCCTCGGCGCCTGCATCGACTCGAGCACCAAGGCCAACTGCACCGGTCGCAAGGGCAAGGACCGCTCGGCTTGCGTTCACGCGCAGCTCAGCACCTGCCACGCGTCCTTCAACGTGCCCAGCGCGCACACCCGCTCATCAGCGGCTCTTGATCTGAGGACCGGCCCGAAAAGAGGCCGGCCTCGGCCCGCCGCCTCGCTCAGCCCGCCGCCGGCCTCAGCCCGCCGCCCAACTCCGGGCGCTCCGGCGGACCCTGAATCGGCAAGCTGATTGTGAAGGTCGTCCCGACGTCGAGCTGGCTGACTACGCTCAGCTCGCCGCCGAGGCGCCGCACGATGTCGTTGGAGATCGCCAAGCCGAGCCCGGTCCCCTGCCCGATAGGCTTGGTCGTGTAGAAGGGGTCGAAGATCCGGACGCAGTTCTCGGGCGCGATCCCGCAGCCATTGTCGCCGATGGTGAAGTACACTTGGTCGCCTTCGAGGCGCGCGCCCACCCGAACCTCATTGCGCTGGCCACCATCCGCCTGCAGGGCTTGGCCGGCGTTCGCGAGCAGGTTCAAGAAGACCTGCTGGAGGCGCCCCCGGTCGCTGCGAATGATGGGCAGCGACTGGCAATCGCGGATCACCGTCGCGTGATGGCGGAGGGCATGGTTCGCCATCTTCAGCGAGACGTCGAGGGCGTCGAGCGGGTCAAAGTCCTCGAGCTCGTCGGAGTGTCGGGCGAAGGTCCCGAGATCCCGCACGATCACCGCGATGCGCTGCATGGCTTCGATGGTCTCGAGGACGACGCCGTCCGCCTCCCGGAGGTCGCTGACGACCTGCGTCAAGTCGGCACCCCGCTCGACCATCGGCGTGAGCGTCTGATGGAGCCACTCGAGGTTGACTCGCACGGCCGTCGAAGGGTTGTTGATCTCATGGGCCACGCCGGCGGCGAGCTGCCCGACGGCGGCGAACTTGTCGGCCTCGAGCAGCTTCTGCCGACTGGACGCGAGTTGATCGCTCGTATCGCTCAGCTCGGCGTAGGCGATCTCAAGCGCGTCGGCTCGTTCCTTCTCGAGACTCGATGATCGCTCGAGCGCGAGGAGCAGGTGCCGCTGCTGCTCGAACAGCGAATTGAACGCCGACGCGAGAGTGGCGATTTCGTCAACACCCTTGACGATGAGCATGGGTGGCTCGGGCTCAGTGGTGCTCATCGACCGTATGGACGACGCCATCGCCACGACGCGCGAGATGAGGCGTCCGCCGACGCCCCAGAACACGAGCGCGCCGACCAGAAGCACGACGGAGGTGGCGAGCATCAACAGCCAGAGGCGACCGAAGCTGTCCTGTACTTGGTCAGCATAGGTCGTCGCTTGAACGAGGGTCAGGCCGAGCGTCCTCCCGGAGGCGCGCTCAACCTCGGCGATGGCGTGCTCTCGCTCGGAGATGAGCGATCGGTACGCCTCGGGGTCCGAGACCTCGGCCTGCCCCATCGTCAAGGCCGCGGCGCGGTTGGCGGCGCCCTCGTAGGCCTTCAGCGCGAGGATCTGGGCCTTTAGACTCGCACCGAAGCTCGCCGACTTGAGGTGCTCGGTGCCGAGGGCCTCGAAGGCGGCGGCATCGTCAAGTAGCTTGCCGATGATCGCGCGGAAGTGTTCCAGATCCTGAGCCTCATTCGTATTGAGGAAGCGGTCGTCGGCGACCTGGGCCCGGTAGGCCCCGGCGTTCATTCGCTCGGCCAGGCGCAGGCGCTCCTTGCCGTGGCGGATGAAGTCCTCGTTCTCGGCCCGCACGACCGAGAGCTCAAGCAGCGCGGTGCTGCCGGTCAGAACGGCCACGAGCGTCGCGAGCGCGAACGCCAGCGTGAAGCGCACGCGGAGCGAGGCGAGAGACCTGCGGAGCCGAGCTTTGAGAGACGACATCAGGTGAGGAACCACTCCCACATCGTGCCAGCTAAGCAGTCGAACTCAAGGATTTTTCGCGGTCGCCATGGCCCCCCCTCGTAGACCCACTCTATTCGCGCATGGGGGGCTTGTGGCCGCGCGGTTTCCGCCGATGATGCCGCGTTCACTTTGGGGGGGGGCCCCATGTCGCGAATCTTCCGTTCTCTTGCGCTGCTCTCCCTGCTCTGGCTCACCGGCTGCGCCGAGGTCCCGGCGACCAACCCCTACGACCCCACGACCCCGACCGATCAGCAGGCCGGCGGCCGGATCACCGGTCGGGTCGTCGTGCCCGAGGGCTACGACCTCGCGCGCCTCTCCGAGCTCACGGTCACCCTGCGGGACCTCTCGCTCGGCGGGGCGGACGGCGCGGCCTCGGAGAACCTCACGCCGGATCTCGAAGGGGACGACGCGGGCCACTTCGTTTTCGATCCGGTGCGGCCGGGCAGCGACCTCATCCGGGTCAGCGCGACGGGCCTGGAAGGGGACCCGCTCACCGTCGTCGTGACGCCCGGCTCGGACATTGGGCTCGGGGACCTGAGATTGCGCGCGCCCGCTGCCGGGGGCGAGCGTCGGGGGCGCCTGAGCGGCGTGGTCCTCCGCGGTGGAGCGAGCGACGAGACCCACGACGGCATCACCGTTCGCGTCGAGGGCGCCCCCTACATCACCCTGACCTCGAGCTCAGGTGCGTTTACGCTCGAAGTCCCCGAGGGGCTTGACCGCGTCGTGGCGCAGGCGAGCGCCTACAGCCCCCTCTCGCTCGGGGAGAATCGAGTCATCGCGGGCGGTTCTCTGCGTGGACGCCTGCTCAGCGGTGAAGGCGTCTCGCCGTTCGCCGGCCCTGACGGCGTCGGGTTCACGGACCTGCAAAGGGACGCAATCACCTTCGCCGCCGGCAAGCCCACGGCGTTCTGGCGCACCGATCTGACCGGGGTCGAGCTCGCTAACGGCCGCGGCTTCCTGCTCGCCGGGGCCAGCGGGACCGGGGTCAAGCTGGTCGGCGCGTTCGCTGGCGCGGTGATCGGCCGGACAGACTTCCCTTTGCTTAACGCCGTCGGTTTC
>SHZC01000211.1 GCA_009692505.1 Myxococcales bacterium | reverse complement strand
GGCCGAAGTTTGCGACGGTGCCGACAATGACTGCGACGGCCGGACCGACGAGGGCTTTCCCGGGGTATGTGTACCCTAAGCTCCCGCGCCATCAACCTCAGGTTGATCGGTCAACCTCCGGTGTTAGACTCCCGCCCACAGCGATTGTCCGAGGTCCTCATGTCCCTCTTCCCGCGCGTCTTCGTCTCCTTCTGCGCCCTGGCCTCACCACTCCCGGCCCTAGCCTCGCCGACCGCCCCGGAGCTGGCCCCCGCGCCCGCTCTGCTCCTGGCCCAAAACGACGGCGACGAGGCCATCGACGACACGGATCTGCAGAGCGAACCGGACATCCAGGCACTCGACAGAGAGGTCTTCGATAAGGACGCCTGGTCGACGGGCAAGGCCATCGGCCTCTCGCTCATCCCCGGCGCGGGCTTCGGCCTCATGTACGCCGATCAAAAGGCTGCGGCGGTCATCCCGTTCACCCTCGCGGCCGTGGGCTATGGGGTGGGCGTGGCGCACGTGCTCGGCGCGTTCGACGAATCGACCTCCGAGGCCTGCTCTCACTCCGCCAAGGGCGATGTCGCGGTCATCCACTGCCAGCTCGCCAGCGGCAACGATCCGGACCCCAGCGATGAACTGGACAATCACAAGCTAGATCCAAACGACGCGATGATGCGCGCCTACTTCCAGACCGGGGCGGAGTACAAGACGACCGTCGTCGGCGAGGACTTCGATGGCAAGGAGCGTGGCCTCATCATCTTGGGTGCCACCTATGTCGGCACGACCCTGCTCGGCGCGGTCTGGGCGGGCCTAACGGTCTCCGACCACAACGAGGCTCTTCTTAAGTCTATCGAGTCGACGGCGCAGGCACCTACGCCGACTCTTTACTACGACGGGGACCGCGGCTACGCCGGTCTGTCCTTCGACTTCTAAGTGCTCATGCGAAGATATCTCCTGCTCATCGTGGGCACCGTGCTCTGGGTCGCCGCTGATCAGTGGTCCAAGATCGCCATGGTCGACTGGCTCGTGATCGGCGACCTGCCCGAGAAGGCCCAGAACATCTCGTCGCGGGTCCACGTCGTCTCCGAGGCCTTCTTCAAGTTTCGCGTCGTGGGCAACCCCGGTGCAGCGTGGGGGCTCTTCCGCGGTCTGCCCGACAGCCTGCGCGTCCCCTTCTTCGTGCTCATCAGCCTCGTGGCCATTGGCGCCATCGGCTCGCTGTACCACCGGGCCCGCGACGACCAGCGTCTCTTGAAGTGGGCCTTGACCTTCGTGCTCGGCGGGGCCATCGGCAACCTCATCGACCGCATCCGCACCGGCTACGTCATCGACTTCGTGGAGTGGTCTTATTACGAGCACACCTGGCCGAACTTCAACGTGGCGGACGTGGCGATCAGCCTAGGCGTGGGCCTGATCGTGCTCGAGATGATCCTCGACCGCAAACGCGACGACGAGGTCCAAAAAACCGCGCAGCCGCCCTCGGCCTGAGACGCCATGTACCCCTGGCTCACGTCTCCGGACGGCTACTTCCCGCTCCCGTCCTATTTCACGCTGCTGATGGTGGGCTTCATGCTCGCCACCTACATCGCGTTCCGACTCTCGAAGAGCCAGGGCATCGACCCCGACGACCTGCTCGATCTCGCCTTGTACATGCTCATCGCCGGGCTCATCGGCGCGCGGCTGCTCCACGTCCTCGCCGATGGCCACCTCACCGACTACGTCAACCTCTGCCTCAACCCCCTCGAGGTCGAGGTGCCGAGCTTCATCCACGTGCCCTGCGCGGACGACGCCGATTGCCTCAAACGCGAGGCCGGGGAGCTCTGCCACCCTGCGGCGTTGACCTGCCGCCCCGCCCGCGACTGCTTCGCCGCGCTGAAGTTCTGGCACGGCGGCTTGGCGTTCTACGGCGGCTTCGTCCTGGCCATCTTGGTCGGCCTGAGGTTCCTCAAGCGGCGCGGCATCGCGTTCTTGAAGATGGCCGATCTCTGCTCGCCGGTGATCGCCATGGGTCTCGTCTTCGGCCGAATGGGCTGCCTGCTCGCAGGCTGCTGCTTCGGGCTCTTGACCGACTTGCCCATCGGCCTCGAGTTCCCCGGGGACGCACGTCCCGTCGACGCGCAGGGGCGCTGCCCGCAGAACTACGACCTCCTGACGACAGAGAGCGGCCAGAAGGTCTGCGTCATCGGGAGCCCGGCGCTGGCTCAACACGTCAAAGAAGAACGCCTCTCCGTCCCCGCCCGCCACAGCCTGAGCGTTCACCCCACGCAGCTCTACGAGGCGGTCTTCTGCCTCATGCTCTTCGCCTACCTCCTCTTCTGGCGTCGACGAAACGTGCGCTTCACGGGGCAGGTCTTCTGGGAGTTCTCCTTGTGGTACGGGGTCGGTCGCTTCGTCGTCGAGGTCTTCCGCAACGACGACCGCGGCGTCTGGCTGGGAAGCAGCCTCTCGACCAGCCAGATCATCGCGATTCCGTTCATTGCCTTGGCCCTCGTCGCCCTCGTCCGTGGCTATCGCGCGCCGCCGGTGGCCCCTGAAACATCGGTCGATTCATAGATGCATCCGGTCCTCTTCTCCGTCTTCGGTTACCCCGTACACACCTACGCGGCCGCCATCGCCACCGCCTTCGTCCTGACCGTCTGGATGGCCGCCCGCGAGGCGCCTCGCTTCGGCCTCGACCGCGAGATGATCCTCGACCTCTGCTGGTGGCTCCTGGTCATGGGCCTCGTGGGCTCGCGTCTGGCGTTCATCCTTACGAGCTGGGACCAGTATTATTACGCCTGCACCGACATCGCCGAATACAACCGGATCGTGCCGGACTCGCCCATCGACACACGGGACTGCCTGCTGCTCCTCAAGTTCTGGAACGGCGGTCTGGTCTTCTACGGCGCGGCGATCGGCAGCCTCATCACGCTCTTCGTCTTCATGCGCCGAGAGAAGCAGCCGGCCTTGCCCGTGGCCGATCTCGTCATCGCGTACTTGCCCTTGGGGCAGTTCTTCGGGCGGCTCGGCTGCTTGGGCGCGGGCTGCTGCTTCGGCAAACCCACGGACGCCGCGGTCGGCATCACGTTCCCCAAGTTTACGATGGCCTGGAACCAGCACATCGCCGAGGGCCTCATCGATCGCCACGCCGAGCACTCAGCCCTCGTTCACCCCACCCAAATCTACGACTCCCTGACCGGCCTCCTGCTCTTCGCCGCGCTCATGTGGCTGCGAAAACGCAAGACGTACGACGGACAGGTGCTCGTCGGCTGGCTCGTGCTCTACCCCGTCACGCGCTCGCTCAACGAGCTGTTTCGGGGGGACCTCGACCGCAAGTTCCTCACCGAGATCGTCATCGATCCCCTCAATACCCTGCTCGGCCTCGCGCCCGGCAGCGTGACCTTCCTGTCGACCTCGCAGTTCATCAGCTTGCTCGTGGCCTCGACGGGGCTTGCCCTCTGGCTGAAGCTGCGTGCTTCACGTTGACCGGCTTGTGACCGCGCCCGTACAGTGTGGGCCGATGTCCCGTCTCCTCCTCCTGCTGATGGTCTTCGCGTCCGGCTGCTCGATCGCGAAGGACTTCGACCGCTCGTTCCTCGTCGAGAACAGCACGTTCCCCAAGCAGCTCTTGGAGGCAAAGGCACCGAACGAGGGCTATGCGAGCGTCGCCGATTCGAAGTGTGGTGAGTTCTGCGACGCGTTCATCGGCTGCGTCGCCAACGATGATGTTTGCCATCTCTACTACGTCGAAACCACAGGCACGGTTCTTGGGCCGAGCGCCCGCGCATACCACCAAGCGTGCGAGGACGACTGCCGTCAAGCCGACTCTCTGACCGAACCGCAGCTTGGGTTTATCAACGTCTACAACGAGTGCTTGGAGCTCGCCGGCGAGGTCATCAAGCTCACCCGGGTCTCAGAGACCAACCCAGATGGGCTCGACTGTGATGCCTACCTGCGAGACTGCCGCGTCTGGTGTGACCCGGATTCGGGCTCCGAAGGCGCCCTCGGCTGTAGCCCCGCGCTCGTGCCGTCGAACCAGCAGGAGTGCGAGTCCTACTGTGGCGATATGGGCTACGCATTTCACTTCTGCCTTGCCAGTTCGGGGGACGAAGGTACCTTCTGCGAGCGACTCAAGTACTGTATCCCCGCGCCTTAAAGGGACCGAGAATGATGACCCGAAATACTCTTTGCGCCTTCATCTTCCCGGCCCTCGCCGCGATGGCCGGCTGCGCACCCTCCGACGGTGACGGCGACGAGAACCCCGCCTTGGGTGGCGCTCAGACGCCCGCCGTGGACGCGGGTCCTCCCCCTCCGGCCGAGGCCATGGGGCTGCTGTCCTTGTCCATCGAGCCGACGCGGCCACGCCTCGTGGTCGGGCAGGTCAAGGAGTTCCGCGCTTACGGGGACTATGCCGATCGACAGCACATCGATCTCACGCGGAACGTGAGCTGGCAGAGCTCCGATCCGGCCGTGCTCGAGTTCAGCACCAAGCCCAGCGAGAAGGGCCACGCCACGGTTCTCCAGACCGGCCGCGTGTCCATCATCGCCCGCATTGGCGAGACGGAGACGACGCTCACCGTGGGCGAGGGTGTCGGCGGCTGCCCCTACCCCGAGTACGACACGGAGATCTCCCTGGGCAAGGCCGTGCCCCCCATGTACTGGGACAACGCCCACGGCCCGGACGGTCGGCCCTTCGCCTTCCGCTTCGACGAGCTCGCCTGCGACGAGAGCAAGAACATCGTCGTGTTGGTGCTCGGCGCGGCGTGGTGTGGGGCCTGTAGCGCCTATGCCCAGCGTCTGGCGAGCGAAGCCCCGGCCCTCGAGGCGGCGGGCGTGCAGATCGTCTACGCCGAGCTCCAGGACATGAACTACGAGATCGCCGACAGCGCGTTCGCCTGGGAGCACCTCGCCAACATCATCGGCAGCGCGCCGGGCGTGCGGGTTGGGGACGCCGACACCAAGCCGGGCATGAACTTCCTGACGACCTACGCCGAGCTCGCCGGGCTGCCGACGGTCTATATTATTCGCCGAAGCGACATGAAGGTCATCACGACGGGCGACCGGGTGGCGAACTTCTCCCTCGTCGACGTGGCGATGGATCCCGATGCCGACTGGGTCAACCCGGGTCTGCCCGCCTTCCACGGCAACTGCGGCGCGGCCGATGAGGAGAACGGCGAGCCCAACGACTCAGTAGCCAACGCGACGCCCCTCGCTTTGGGTCTGGTCGAAGGGGGCGTCTGCGATGCCACTGGCGACTTCTTCCAGATCGACCACCCCGGCGCCTGGTCCCTCAACCTTGAGTTTGACGCCAGCGCGGCCGATCTCGACGTGCTCGTCTGGGATTCGCAGACCAATGAGCCGCTCCGCATCGACGGCAACCAGATCGGCAGCGAGAACACCGGCATGACCGAGTCGTTCAGCCATACGGGCCCCGCGCTCATCAAGGTCTACGGCTTCCAGCAGGCGAGCGGGACCTACGCCCTGACGCTCAGCGGGAATTGATTCTAGAAGAGGCAGGCCGCGAGGCGCTTGCGGTACTTCACGGAGACCTCGCTGCCCGTCCCGACCAGATCGAAGAGGCAGAGCATCGCCTTGCGCCCGGCGTCCTCCCGGAAAGCCCGATCGAGCATGACGACCTTGAGGAAGGCGTCGAGGGCGTCCTCGTACCGAAGCTGCGTGGCGAACGTGGCGCCGAGGGCATAAAAGAGCGAGACGTCGTTCGGAGACTCGCTGAGCCGAGCGAGCAGCTCCTCTTCTTTGCCCGCGTCCGTGCTGAAGGCCAAGATTCCGCGCAGGCGCTGGACCTGGGTCGAGAGCGGGTCGTCGGCCTTGATCTGGTCGAGGTGCGCCTTGGCCGCCTCGGCGTCGCGGTGAACGAGCGCGATGCGGGCCAGCCCCAAGTGGGCCTCGGCGGCGGACTCGGGCTTGTCGGCCAGCGCGAGCTGAAAATACTGCTGGGCGCGGGCGTTGTCCCCCTCCGCGAGCGCGTCCTTGGCCACGTCGAGCGGGTTGCGTTTGGGGGGCGGGACGAGCCGCTCCAAGAACTGGCGGACCTCGGCGGGCGTCACCGCGCCTTGGAATCCATCGACGGGCTGGCCCTTTTCGAAGGCGTAGACCAGCGGGATGGACTGCACCCGGAAAGCCTGGGCCAAGCGTGGGTTCTGTTCGACATCGACCTTGACGAGCTCGAAGGCCCCACCCCACTCGGCGGCGAGCTGTTCGAGCAGGGGTCCCAGAGTTTTGCAGGGCTCACACCAAGGGGCCCAAAAGTCGACGATGACGGGCACCGTGGCGCTGCGCTCGAGCACGCGCTGCTGAAAGTTCTGCTCATTGGCGTCCGAGACATAGGGCTTCGAGGAGGTTGCGGTCGGACTGAACATGGCACGCTCTGGGCAAAAAATTCGGGCGGACCATAAACACCGCTCGGAACCGGCGCAAGTCACGGTCGACCACTTGTCTTGCGAGGCAAAGCGGCCCGCGATAGCGTCCCGCCGCTCGACCATCAAGGGGGAGAATCCATGTTCAATCGCATCACCGAAGCCTTGGGAACCGAAGCCGAGGCCCTGCTCGGCCACGAGAGCAGGACCATCTCCAACGCCCTCCTGCACCTGCCCGGGCCGGACTTCATCGACCGCGTCATGAGCATCACGGATCGGCCGATCCCTGTGCTCCGCAACCTCTCATCCCTCTTTCGTCATGGGCGATTGGCGGGGACCGGATACTTGTCGATTCTGCCGGTTGATCAGGGCATCGAGCACTCGGCCGGCGCGTCGTTTGCCCCGAATCCCATTTACTTCGATCCCGAGAACATCGTGAAGCTGGCGATCGAAGGCGGTTGCAGCGGCGTGGCCTCGACCTTGGGCGTGCTGGCCGCCACGGCTCGGCGCTACGCCCACAAGATCCCCTTCGTCGTGAAGCTCAATCACAACGAGCTGCTCACGTATCCGAACAAGTATGATCAGATCATGTTCGCGCAGGTCGAGCAGGCCTTCGACATGGGGGCCGCCGGGGTCGGCGCGACGATCTACTTCGGGAGCGACGAGAGCACCCGCCAGCTCCGAGAGGTGAGCGAGGCCTTCGCCCGCGCGCATGAGCTCGGCCTGTTCACCATCTTGTGGTGTTACACCCGGAACAATGCGTTCAAGGTCGGCAGCACCGACTATCACGTCGCCGCCGATCTCACCGGCCAGGCGAACCACCTCGGCGTGACCATCAAGGCCGACATCATCAAGCAGAAGATGCCCGAGACGAACGGGGGCTTTGACGCGGTGAAGTTCGGCAAGACCCACGAGAAGGTCTACTCCGAGCTCAGCTCACCTCACCCCATCGATCTGTGCCGCTATCAGGTCGCGAACTGCTACATGGGCCGCGCCGGCCTCATCAACTCGGGCGGGGCGAGCGGCAAGAACGACTATCAGGACGCGATCCGCACCGCGGTTATCAATAAGCGGGCCGGCGGCACCGGGCTCATCATCGGGCGCAAGGCTTTCCAGAAGCCGGTCAAGGACGGGGTCGCGCTGCTCAACGCCTCCCAGGATGTGTACCTTGAGGCGCGGGTGACGGTGGCTTGAGGGCGTCTGGGTCGGCGGGCAGGGACAGCGGCTGGCCGACGCGAATCAGGTTCGGATCGAGCGCGGGGTTGAGCTCGTAGATGCGGCGCCAGGCGTCGGCGCGCCCGAAGTAGCGGAGCGCGACGCCGGACAACGTCTCGCCCGGTATCACGGTGTGCACCCGCGGCGCGGACCGCACGATCAGCACCGCTCGGCTGTCCACGGCTCTCACCCCGAAGGTCTCACCCGAGGCGGAGACGACGCGCGCGAGCGTCTCCTGGCTGTCGACCCTGCCGGAGAGGAACGCCACCCCGAGCTCAACCTTGACGCCAATCTCAGCTTCGACTGAGGGCGGCTGACCGGAGAGGGCATGGTCGATCGCCTGCTTGACCGCGAGCGACCGCCGCTCAGGATCGAGGCGCGGAGACGGCAGGGGGCCATGCGGAGCGGTCGGTGGTCC
>SHZC01000210.1 GCA_009692505.1 Myxococcales bacterium | reverse complement strand
TCGACACGCTCGGCGTCCTGACAAACCTGCTCGCCGTGGCCGTGGAGAATGGACGCGCGCTCGACGCCCTTCATCGAGAGGTCGCCGAACGCGAGCGCGCCGAGGCCCGGCTTCGGCAACTCAACCTCGAGCTCGAAGCTCACGTCGAGGGGCGGATCGCGGAGCTCGCCTCGGCCAACGCCGAGCTCGGTCGCTCCAACGCCGAGCTCGCGTACTTCGCCCAGATGGTGTCTCACGACTTGCGAGAGCCGCTGCGGATGGTGTCGAGCTTCGGTGACCTGCTCGTTCGGAGATGTGGCGAGACGCTCGACGAGAAGGGGCGGCACTATGTCGCCCAGATGGTCAGCGGCGCGGCCCGGATGCAAGGGCTGGTGCATGAGCTCGGCCTTCAGGCCAAGGTCGGTCAGGGCGTCGGGCGGATGAGGGACGTCAGCCTCGACGTCGTCTTGAAGGAGGCTCTCCTTGACCTGGCGATGGTGGTCGAGGCCACGGGGGCGGTCCTATCGCTTGGACCCTTGCCCATCGTCTTCGGGGACGCGGTGCAGCTTCGGCAGGTCTTCGAAAAGGTTCTCGGCCACGCCATGAAACACCGAGGCCAGCGGGCCCCGCGATTGGTGATTGATGCCGTCGTGAGCGAGGGGGACACAAGCGATTCAGGCTTCGTCACCCTCCGCGTCTGCGACGACCGCGGTCTCGAGACGACCGAATCAGGCCAGTTTACCGGCGGACCGGGCTTGGACATGGTGCGTCGAATCGTGTCGCGTCACGGTGGCCGCACTTGGGTCGACCTCACGCCTTCAGGAGGTGCGAGGTTCAACTTCAGTCTGCCCGGGGCCAGAAGTCGTTGAGCCCGGGCGCTGAGGACCAATCTCCACGGGCCGCACGGCCGCCAGCGTGAAGGAAAAACACGCGCCCCGACCGGGCTCGGACTCGGCGTGGACTTCGCCTCCGTGCATTCGAACCGCGCGGGCCACCGTCGCCAGACCCACCCCGGTGCCGGCGAAGTCGTCCTGTCCGTGCAGACGCTGAAAGGGTCGGAAGAGCTTGTCGACGAAGCGCATGTCGAAGCCAACGCCATTGTCGCGGACAAAATACGTGGGCCCTACGGCCTCGAGCCGGACGCCCAACTCGACGTAGGGGTCCTCGGCGCGTGAGGTGAACTTCAGGGCATTGGCGATGAGGTTCTGCATCACCGGCTCGAGCAGCGCGGGATCCGCGAAGACCGTGAGCGTCTCGGGGCAGTTGAGGGTGACGATGCGGTGCGGCTGCAACTCCACGAGGTCCTGGAAGATCCGCCGCGTGAGGCGCGCGAGATCGAAGGATTGCCGTGAGAGCGACTGGCGTCCGACCACCGAGAGCTTGAGGAGCGCGTCGATGAGCGTATCCATGCGCTGAATCGAGCGTTGCGCGCGCGAGAGCAGTGCTTGACCGTCTGCGTCCAGGCTCTCCCCGAAGTCGGCTTGAAGGACCGAGATGAGCCCTTCGACGCTCCGCAGCGGCTGCTTCAGGTCGTGAGACGCCGAGTAGACGAAGGCCTCGAGCTGTTCGTTGGCGATCGCGAGCTGTTGGGTGCGCTCGGCGACCCTTTGCTCGAGCTGCGAATTGAGTGACCGGATCACCGCCTCGGACCGCTGCCGCTCGATGGCATGGTAGAGCGACCGGGAGATGAGGGCACCGTCCGCGCTGCCCTTGACCAGGAAGTCCTGAGCACCCCGTGCGACACACTGTACGCCGAGGTCGGAGTCATCGTGCCCCGTCAGGACCACCACGGCCGGTCGACTCCTCGCCATGTCCGCGCCGTCCCGCGCAGCCAACGCGGCTGGACCTTCGTCGTTGAGCACTTGGGCCAGCGCGTCGAGCCCTTTGCCATCGGGGAGCGCCAAGTCCAGCAGGATCCCGTCAAAGACTTGGACGGCGAGCTGCGTATGCGCCTCCGCGAGCGACTGCACCCATGTCATTACGAAGTCCCGGACCCCCGCGTCGATCAGAGCCTCGCGCAGGAGCTCCTCGTCGCCAGGGTTGTCCTCGACGAGCAGGATGCGGAGGGGTTTGCGGGCGCCTGAGTTTGTCACGATCGGGTCAGCTCCACGTCCAGGCGGTCCAGATCCAGCCGCAGCGGCGAGGCCGGTGGAGCGGCCCCGGCGAGGGCCATGGCCAGTGCCTGCTCCCGTGTCGTCCAGGCGCCCACGAGGTTGCCCACCCGACACTCGATCCGGGCCTTGCGGCAGAGCATGCTCCCGAGCCCGATGAGGCTGCCGGAGTCACGCAAGAACGACTCGGCGGCCCGGAGTAGGTAACGGGCGGTCATGACGTCGCCCTCGGTCGCCGTCACCTCCGCGAGGGTCGCGCGAAGCGTGCCCATGGTCGCCCCGTCACCGACTGAATCGGCGGTCTCAATGCCGGCCTCCAGGACCTCACGGGCGGCCGCCAAGTCCATCATCGAGAGGTGAACGTCGCCGAGCTGACCGAGCACGCGGGCTTCGTGCCGCTTGTCTCCACTGCTCCGGTAGAGCGTCAGCGAGCGCTCGTCCAAGCGGCGCGCCTCCTCGTATCGACCGAGCGAGTGCATGACCACCCCGAGCTTCGAGAGCGCGTCGGCTTCGATTCCGGGGGCACCGACGGCGCGAGCCAACTCCACGGCCGCCTTTGAGGTCCGGGCGGCCTCGGGGAGGTTGCCCAGCTCAAGGTTCAAGGCCCCGAGGTGCGCGAGATCCGCGGCCTCGCTCGTGCGGTCCTGCACCTCGCGATGCAGGGTGAGCGCCTTCTGAAAGTGCTCACGCGCCTGGGTCCACGCACAGGCCTGCAGGCAGAGCAGCCCGAGGCGTCCCTCGAGGAGGCCCTCGCCCACCTGATCGTCGGCCTGCCTCGCGTAGACGAGCCCCTCCTCGCAGGCCTCGCGAACGGCCTCGAACGACGGCACCTCGCGGTCCATCAAGCTCGCGGCGAGGACATCCAAGGCGCGCGCCATCAAGGCCGGATCCTCGAGCTCGCGCGCCATGCCGATCACGCGCTCGGCGATGGCCGAGGCCTCATCCCCACGCGCGCTCTGCCGCCCGAGGTGAGCGAGCCTTAGAGAGAGCCAGCAGCGCAGGCGGGGCGGGCTGATGATCGTCAAGGCCGCCGGGCCCCACTTCAACGCGGCGAACGTCGCGGTCCCGGTCTGGGCGAGGGTGCAGAGGAGGTGCGCGCAAGCCGCCGCCGTCTCGCCGTCATCCCGGGCGATCGCGCGTTCGATGGCGACCGCGAGGTTGTCGAGCTCACGGCCGGCGACCGAGCGGAGAGACTGCCCCAGTCCGGCCTCGAGAGCGCGCACAAAACCGGGCTCTCCCTGACAGGCAAAGTATCGACCGTGAGCCTTTTCGGCGGCGAGGACGGCCCCGGGTCCCAGCGCTTCAAGACGCTCGAAGGCGTAGGTCTGCACGGCGGGCGCGATGGCAAACCTTGGGGCGTCCGTGCCGGCTTCGGACATCACCCGAAGCAGGGCGCGATCGAGCAGCGTCTCGATGACGAACATGGGCCATGGAGCCCCGGCGTTTGCTGAGAGGTCGAGGGACGCCGCCGCCGCCTCGATGGAGAACCCCCCTCGAAACACGGTGAGCTGGGCGAGCGCGGTCTGCTCCCAGGCGGTGAGCCGGCGCCAGGCGTCCTCGAGGGTCGCGCGAAGCGAGCCCACGGCGCGGCTGCGAGGCTCGGCGGTGCTCAGACGCTTGACCCAGTCCAAGAGCCCAGAGGCGGTCAGGTCGGGCACCCATTGCGCGGCGGCGAGCTCGATGGCCAAGGGGAGCGTGTCGAGCTGGACGACGAGCCGGCCCATCGAGTCGCGTAACTCGGCGTCGGGCTTGAAGTCTGGATGCAGCGAACGGACACGTTGAGTCAGGAGGGAGACGGCCTCGCCGGTGTCGAGGGGGCTGACCCGCTCCACTCGCTCGTCCCCGGGCAGGTCGAGGCGCTCACGGGCCGTCACCAGAAAACGCGCGCTCGTGGCCATGCGGCGCCAAAGCACAACCGTCGGCATCACTTGCTCGCGGAAGTGATCGAGCCCGTCGAGGATGATCAGGATCGGCCCGCGCTCGTCGATCGCCCGACCGACCCGCTCCTCGAGGGCCATCGAACTCACCTCGGCGCCAGTTGGCACCTCCAGGCACTCCGCGACGGCCGCAAGCAGCGCGTCAGCCGAGTGGGTCTGCGCCAGGTCGACGTACCAGACCCCACCCTCGAAGTGCGTGGCCAGGCGCTCGCCGATATGAAGGGCGAGGCGACTCTTGCCGACGCCCACGGGCCCGACGAGCGTCAGGAGGCCGCTGGCTTGCGTCAGGCTGCGCGTGAGCCGATTGACCTGTTCCTGCCGACCGACGAAGGCGTCGCGACTGAGGCCGAGGTTGGTCCGCGGTCCGTCATCGAGCGCGTCGTCCAACGGCGTCGAGAGCGGGGGCCTCTCCGACAGCTCGGGCGGGGTCTCGGCGATTGAGGGCAGGGGCACGGTCGAAGTCGACGCGGTCAACGGGCTCGGCGTCTCGGCGTCGAGGAGCTGACGGACGAGTGCCCCGAGGCTCGAGCCTGCCGGCAAGGAGAGCTCGGCCAAGCTCGCCACGAGGGAGCGCGCATCACAGAATCGCTGAGCCGGTGCGCTGCTCAAACAGCGCGTGATGATGGGCCCGAGCCCCGGGCTATGGTCATCGAGGGCGGCGGAGATCGCCTGGAGCTTGTCGGGCAGCTCTCTGAGCGCCTGCAGGTATGGCACGAGCTCTCGGACGGGCGCGAACCGACGACCGAGCGCGAACTCGGCGATCATGACGCCAAAGGAGAAGATGTCGCTCGCCTGGGTCGCTCCACGTGCGAAGGCCTGCTCGGGTGCCATGTAGCCGATGGTGCCCCAGATGGCCCCCTCCGGCGCGACGTCGGTCAGCCCGAAGGCGCGGGCGATGCCGAAGTCGGCGATGCGGGCCACGCCGTCGCGGCCGACGAGCACGTTTGCGGGCTTCAGGTCCCGATGCACGAGGTTCGAGGCCTGACCGTTGACCTTCAAGGCGTGGGCGTGGGCGAGCCCTTCGGCGATCTGTCGGGTCAGCTCGACCAAGGGCCGCGATGGCAGCGGGCCCGCGAGGCGAGTCAGGTGCCGAGAGGTGAGCCCGTCGATGAGCTGCATCGCGACGAAGAGGCGACCGTGCACCTCACCCACGTCGTAGGTCTCCACGAGGTTGGGGTGGATGAGTCGTCCGCCGATGCGCGCCTCGTCGAAGATCAGCGACTGATTTCGACTGCCCTCCCGCATCTTGATGCGGGAGGCTTTGACGATCTTCAAGGCGACGGGCTTCCGAAAATTGGCCGGCCCGAGGAGCTCAGCGCGAAAGACCCGAGCCGTCCCACCATCCCCCAAGACGCTCTGGAGCTCGTAGCGCCCAAACCGTTGAGGCAGCGCGCTGTCGTCGACCACGTCGGGGTCGAAGGGTAGCTGCGCCCCCTCCCCGGTGTTCGAAGTGGCGTCGGGCATCATCAGTGCAATATGCGAGTCCAAGGGCGGGCGTGCAAACACATCCGTTAATGGACCCCGCCGGCGACTGCGACGTACAGTCAAGCCGTGAGCTTGAAGTCTACGGCCCCCACGACCCTCATGGCCCCCACGATGGACCTCAACGCCTACGGCTTCACGACCGAGGTCCGGGTCCGGCTGAGCGAGACCGACGCGGTGGGCATCGTCTTCTTCGGCAGCTTCGCCGCGTATATGGACGTCGGTCGAATGGACTATCTTGAGCATCAGGGGCTGTCCAAGCTCGACGGCCGGGTGCGGGATCTCATCCCCGGCGCGGTGGTGCGCTCGGAGCTCGAGTTTCGCTCACCGGCCCGTTACAACGAGGTGCTGCTCATCCACGTCCGCTTAGCCCACCTCGGCCGGACGAGTTATACGTTTCACTTCCTGATGACGAACAAGCGCAGCCGGGCCGTCGTCGCGGTGGGGCAGCTCTCTCTCGTCTGGCTCGACGACCTCTTCCAGCCGACCCCGATCCCCGAGGCGTTTCGCGCCGCGATCTTGGCGTTTGAAGGCCCCTTCATCGCGCGGCCCTGACTCAGGTTTGGTGCGGCCTCACCGACTTGAAGACGAGGCCGAGCCCGCCGCCGAAGAGCACGAACATCAGGAGCGTGTCCCAGAGCGTCGTGGACCGAAACGTCACAGTGAGGTTCGCGAGAACATTGAACATGGCGAACCCCACGCCCGCGAGGATGAGCACCCAGCCGATTCGACTCTTGCCGTTGAAGAAGACCACGCCGAAGCCGACGAGCGCGGCGAGCAGGACCGGCGTGCCGCCGCCATATCTCTGGTCCCAGGCCGGTCGCACTATCATGTGGGTCGTCAGCAGGTAGAGTCCGGCCGCCGCCATCGAGAGGCCGATGATGAACTCCACCATGCCCCCTGGCGTGCCCCCGACGTCCTTGAGCTTTTTTAGGTCGGGCTTCGGGTCTGGCTTCGGGTCTGGCTGCAGCTCTGGCGTCATGTCTGCCTTTCCTTCGTGCGTTTCAGGGTGCGTGCCGGTCTCGACTTCCGTGCGAAGCTACTACAAATGACCGAAGACCACCCGACCCCGCTGAGCAAGATCGCCCTCACCGGCGCAACCGGCCTCCTCGGTCGAGCGGTCATCGCGCAGCTCGGCGCGACCCCGACACGTTTGAGGCGAATCCTCAGACCTCCCCAACAACCCGGCGCCGACGACGCGATGTGGAACCCGGCAACCCTCGAACTTGAGGATACCGCCCTCGAAGGGGTCGACGCGGTGATCCACCTGGCCGGGGAGAGCCTCGCCGGGGGCCGATGGACCGCGGCACGCAAGCGACGGATTCGCGACAGCCGGGTCCAGGGCACGCACCTGCTCGCTCAAGCGGTCGCGCGAGCCCGCCCCAAGGTCTTCATCTGCGCGTCCGCGGTCGGGCTCTACGGGCCCACGGGCGAGACCCTCGTCGATGAGGTCTCGCCATCGGGCAAGGGCTTTCTGGCCGAGGTCTGCGAGGCCTGGGAGGCCGCCGCCGCGCCCGCCCGCGACGCTGGGGTCCGCACGGTCTTCGCCCGAATGGGGCTCGTGCTGTCGAGCTCGGGCGGCGCGCTCTATCAGATGCTTCCGGCCTTCCGGCTCGGCTTGGGCGGCCCGCTCGGCCCAGGCACGCAGTACCTCAGCTGGGTGAGCCTCGACGACGCGGCCAGGGCGCTGCTCTTCTTGGCCCACGACGTTCGCCAGACCGGGCCGTTTAACATCACGGCGCCCGAGGCCGTGACGCAGGCGGCCTTCGCGGAGACGCTCGGGCGGCTCTTGAATCGACCGGCGAGGCTTCGTCTCCCGGCCTCTCTGCTTCGTCTGGTCTTCGGTGAGCTGGCCGACGCGACCCTCCTGTGCAGCACACGCGCCGCGCCGACGGCCCTCCTCAAGGCCGGATTCGACTTCCGCCACCCGAGCCTTGAGACCGCGCTCGCGGCCGCGGTCGCTCCGCCTTCGGGGACCGCAGTCGGGGATGACTAAAGATTCTCACCCACGAGGCTGACCCCGCCCGTATACACTCTCCACGATGCCGCTCCCGCCTCCCGTCCCCAAGGTCGACCTCCCGCGAAGCCACACCGGCCCGATCGGTAAGGACGACGGTCAACAGTTCAAGGCCGTCAAGCGGCTGGGGCGTTGGCCGATCGGCCACGTCTACGAGGGCACGGTCCTTCCGGACGGCGCGCCGTGCACCATCGTCTTTCCCGATATCCTCGGCGGCGAGACTGAGGCTTGGCTCGCCGACATGGGGGCCGGGCGCCTGCACAACGAGGCGCTCGTCGGGCTGCCAATTCTCTCGTTCGTCTACGCGGGCGTGACGGTCGACCATCGGGCCTTTGCGGTCCTCCCGCATATCTCGGGGCTGACCGTGGCTGATCGAGTAAAGCGGGGCGGCCCCCTGTCGCCGGTCGCCGCGCTTCAGGTCGCGGTCGTGCTCGCCGACGCGATTTCTCGTCTGCACACC
>SHZC01000209.1 GCA_009692505.1 Myxococcales bacterium | reverse complement strand
CCGCGACTGCCTCAGGATCTACTTCGGATGGGACGCAACCGAGCTGCGCTTCGTCGTCGCCCACTGCGGGGCCCACAAGACGACCAGCCAGACCTGAGGTCCAGCCTCACCGCGCTCGTCTCCAGACCCCCCAATGAGGCGGCACCAGCCCCGGCACCTCCACGGACTCCCAGCGGTAGCCCTTCTGCGCCCAGGCTCGCTCGGCGCTGGCGCTCTGGCGGATCGGTCGCTCGGTGATCGTCGGGTGGTAGACGAGATAGTCGATGTCCTTGCTCAGGACGTAGCTCTCGGGCGCCGACTTTGTGTGCCCGGGGCGGCTCCCGTGCGCGGGGATCTCGTGGGCGATGTACTCATCGTTCAGCCCGAGGACGTCGAGGGTGTACAGCCGCGAGTAGTAGGGGATCGTGCCGGCCGCGGTCGTGGCGATGGACGCATCGGGCGGCGCGGTCTTCGCCAGGTGTTCACCGATTGCCTGGCACTGGGCGGCGAACATCTTCAGCCAGCCGATGCGGTCCACACCGCCTTCACTCGTCGGCTCCATGGCTTGACGATCGATGTAGACGACCCTCGCGGTCAGCCCTGAGATCAAGGCCAGACCCAAGGCGACGAGTGCCTTGCGCGGCAGGCGCGTTTCGACAAGCTTCTTGACTATCTCATCGCCGCCCAGAACCAGAACCACGGCGAGCAGCGGGAGCAGCGGCACGAGAAACCGATGTTGCCCCATGAAGTCGCCACCGACGCGCACGACGTGAAAGCCCAGGCCCAGAGCCACGACCGCAAAGAGCGTGAGGAAGAGGCGGTGCCTCCGGGCAGCGAAGAGCAGCGGCGGGAAGAGGTAGAGGTGGTGGTCGAGGATGAAGCTCTTCAGATAGAGGAGGCCGGGTCCGTAGAACGACATCGGGCCGGCCTTGACGTAGTAGGTGTTGGGGAGTGGCCAGCCGTAGTAGGCCCAACGCGCCGCGAAGTACGGGCCAAAGATGAGCACGAAGCCGAGGAGTACCGCGCCCTCGAAGCCGCCCGGGCGGTGACGCCTCCAAAGAAGACGGAGACCGCGGTGCAGGCCCAAAAGCGCGCAGAGCAGCATCCCCTCGGGCCGGGCCATCGAGGCCAGGGCGAGACAGACGCCGAGGAGGCGAGCTTCCCGGACGTAGGCCAAGAGCGAGAGCGTCAGGAGGAACGTGAACTGCTGCGTCTCAAGGCCCCCGGTGCTCCACGCGGCATAGCTCGGCGAGGCGGCGAGGAAGACCGCGGCGACGGCATCCTGCGTGCGGCTCTCTCCGCGAACGACGCTGAGCAAGCGCAGGGTGACGACCAGGGTGCCGAGCGCGAAGCCGACGCCGAAGAGCTTGCTGAAGAGGACCGGGTCGCCCCCGAGCGACATGGGCACGGCGAGCAGGATCGTCCACAGGAAGTTCGTATAGCCCTCGACGCGCTCGCCAAGGTTGAACGTCAGCTCGCCGTGCCGCACGAGGTTGTCGGCGTAGCGAAAGCTGATGAAGGCGTCATCGTTGACGAAGTTGAAGACCGAGGCATGGGCCACGAGCAGAATCGCCGCGAAGAGCAGCAGCAGGCCGCGGGGGCTGAGGTTGAGTCTGAGGGGCATTAAGCGCGGCACTATAGACGAAGCGCGGCCGACGTTGACGGCCCCGAGCCCGCAAACGGATAGTGCGCGCGCGTTCTGCCCACCACCGGCCCGGGAGACATCGGCCCCTGAAAGTCCACGGCAACCTCACCGGCCTCAAGCCCAGCCAGCGCGACCGCCTCGCCCGCCTCTACGATCGTAAGGTCCACAAGGATCAGCTGATCTCCGTGCCGCTCGCCCAGAGCCTCTGCGAGCTCTCCGGGGAGATTGGACGGCAGGTGGGCCTCATGCTCGATCGGGGGGGCCGCGTCGTCCACGTCATCTTGGGCGAGCCCGACCGGATCTTCGTGCCTGAGCTCGGCCGTGCCCGCGCCGGTCGCTCTCGATTTCGCGGCGTGCGCCTCGTACATACGCACCTTCGGGGCGAGCCTCTGACCCGAGATGACCTCACCGATCTCAGGCGCCTTCAGCTTGACCTCATCGCCGCCATCGGCGTGAGCCCGGAGGGTCGGCCAACCTACGTCGAATACTCGCACCTCCTGCCCTTAGGCCACGAGCCCCCGCACGCCGCGCCGATCCGCACGACGGTTCAGGCGCTGGCAGATGGGGAGCTGTCCTTCGAGGCCTTCATCAGCGGCCTTGAAGATGAGTTCGCTCGCAGCACGTCCGGCGCGATCGAGACGGCCGGTCAGCTCCGGGCCATCGCGGTGCACGTCTCGACGGGCGAAGCAGACACCAACGACAGCCTCACCGAGCTCGCAGAGCTGGCGACGACCGCCGGCGTCACGCTCGTCGACAAGCTCGTCCAGCGCCGCAAGGAACTCGACCCCAAGTATCTGATTGGCAAGGGGAAACTCGACGAGCTCCTGCTTCGATCGATGCAGCTCGACTGCGAGCTCATCATCTTCGATCAGGATCTCTCGCCCCATCAAGTCCGCTCGATCGCCGACGCGACCGACGTGAAGGTCATCGATCGCAGCCAGCTCATCCTGGACATCTTCGCGCGGCGAGCCCACACCCGCGAAGGCAAGCTCCAGGTCGAGCTCGCGCAGCTGAAGTACACCTTGCCGAGGCTGGCGCATAAGACGACGGCGCTGTCTCGGCTCATGGGCGGGATCGGGGGCCGCGGGCCAGGTGAGACGAAGCTGGAGACGGATCGTCGACGCGCTCGCGACCGCATCACGCGGCTCGAACGGGAGATTGGCCAGCTCGCCGTTCATCGCCAGACCCTTCGACAACGACGCATGGATCGCGAGGTCCCGGTCGTCGCCATCGTCGGTTATACGAATGCGGGCAAGAGCACCTTGTTCAACGCGATCACCACAAGCGCCGTGCTCACCGAGGACAAGCTCTTCGCCACCCTCGACACGACGACCCGGCGGCTGCGATTCCCGCGAGATCGGGAGCTGGTCATCAGTGACACCGTCGGCTTCATTCGTGACCTGCCCGCGGACCTCGTCACCGCGTTCAAGGCGACGCTCGAGGAGCTGCACCAGGCCGATCTGCTGCTTCATGTCATCGACATCGCGGATCCCCGTCGCGATCGTCACATCGAGTCGGTGCTGTCGATCCTCGATGAGCTCGGGCTGTCGGGCAAGCCCAGGCTCGACGTGTTTAACAAGATCGATCGCGTGCCGCCGGACTTCGCCGAGAACCTCTGCCGCGAGCAGAACGCGCTGGGTCTGTCTGCCCTCAATCGGGAGTCGACCCGTCCGCTCCTCGCCGAGCTCGAGGCGCGCCTGTGGCATCCCCGCGACCCATCTGAGGACCAAGAGCCGCCGTTACCTTGAGGCCTCCGGGGCGTCGTTTCGCCACGCCGCGCTGCCCATGACCGAGACGGCCAGCCCCACGGCGAGCAGGGTCGGGTAGACCGGCCGCGTGCCACGCGGATCCACGCAGTCGCCGCGCTGATCGCGGGTGGCACATCGGTCGCTGGACAACGTGCCGAAGAGCCCCGCGAGGAGCAGGGATCCACCGAGACCGAGCAGCACCTTCGCGCCTGTCCGGGGTGGAGGCGGGGGTGCTTCGAGCAGGCGGGCTTCGAGGGGGACGAGGTCGTCGGCCGATGCTAGACAAGGCGCGCCCAGGCTCATGACGAGGACGACGAGCGTCCGCGGCCCGGTCCTCACGACGGTCGCTCCACGCGGCCCCGAGGCTCCACGTTCAGGTCGACCGGTCGGGCGACGTCGAGGGGCCAAGTTCGGGTGGGATAACGGGGCGCCACGGCCTCGAGGGAGGCGTTTCGCGCGGCGCCGCGGTCCTGGCCATCGAGGGGGGTCGCCGACACGACGATGGCGTCGGCATGGAAGGCGTAGACGTTGATCTTGCCTGTGAGCATCAGCGAGGCGGCGCGGCACAAGGCCACGAGGCGCTCCGTCTCCAGCACCATCGCGGCGAACTCATAGCCCACCAGCAGGTGTGCGGGGCCCTTCGGGAGCGTGAGCGTCCGGGTCTCCAAGAGGAGCGCGGTCGACTCGTCGAGCCCATGCGACCACGCGGCCTCGAGCACGCGCACATCACGACCCCGCCCCGGCGGGATGGGCGCGCTGTGGGCCGGGCACTCCAGCGTGTAGTACACGACGTGCTCGCCCAACTCGACTGCGACCACGTTCTCGCGGTCGAGACCTTTGAGGGACTTCGGCCGCAGCACCTTGCCGACGCGCGCCGGGGCATCGCAGAGCAGGCAGCGATCGAGGGAGATCTCCGGCTTCTTGAAGGTGCCGGACTTCGTGTCGTAGCCCAGAAGCCTAAGCAAGGCGGCCTCACCCTCGCTGCCCTGAAAGGCCATGCGGCCCGCCAAGGTCATGAGGTTCCAGCGCCCGATCTCCGTGGTGTCGTCGGGAGCCGGCGCGGTGATCCGCATCACGAGCTCGTCGACGACCTCCACGCCGTAGTCGCCGAGGTTCTTTTGCACCTTCTCGAGGATGTCGGCGGCGTCTTCGAGGGCGTCGAGCAGCGGGCCGTAGAACGTCTTCGCGCCTTGGTAAAACGTTCGGCCGGTGTGCAGCGTCCGCATCAAGGGGTAGCTGAAGTTGGCCTCGAGCCTCAGGCCCTCGAGGTGAAAGGCCACGTGGATGTCGTCGCTCGGCGAGACCCACTCCACGGCGATGCCCCGGCGGGAGCCCAGATCCTCGACGCAGGAGAGGAACTCGGAGGCGTCGGCGAGGACGAAGATCTCGACCTCGCCCCGGGACACCGGCCCCCACGCCGGGCCCAGCCACTCCTCGGCGAGGTCGCCGTGAAAAGGTAGCGGTGCAGCGCGGGTGTGCCCGATGAACTCGACGCAGTCGAAGGTGCGCTGGTCGAAGCGGCTGATGAGGTGCTCGAGGTGGGGGTCGTGACGGCGCTCGGGGTTTTCGTCTCCGGGCACGCCGGTGCGCACGCCGATGACGTAGCCCGACTGCACCTCGCTCAAGACCGTGTCGCCCCGCGAGTCGGGCTCGGCGAAGGTCGAGTACAGCGACCGCCACCCGGCCCGCAGGTCGAAGTACGTTCCGGTCTGCGCGTGAAAGTCGAGCTCGCTCTGCGGGGGTCGAAGGCGGAACACTCGCGCGCGGGCGTCCATTCGCCAGGTGCTCACGACCCTCGCCGTCTCATCGATGAACTCAAGATCGACCCCGAAGTCGAAGCCGACCTCGGCGAGGTAGTGGCCGTAAAACGCGCGCAAGGCGCGAAGCGGACCGGTCGCCTGACACCGCGTACACATCTTGGCGTCGAGGCTCTGCCGCACCTTGAGCCAACGCTCCGTCAGCTCAACGAGGAACCGCTCGATGGGACCAGACACCTCTCGACCCGCGAAGGCGTCGCGCAGGACCGTGGCGGCCCCGCAGGCCGAGCAGCGGTAGAGGACCTCGCCTTGGTCGTAGGTCTCGGCCCCGAGCTCGTGAATCAAGGCCTGACGGGCGCGACAAAAGGCCTGACGAAAGTCGTCGACCGGGGACTGTTCAGCTTCGCTCATCGGGCGCGAACCCTAGCATACGGGGGAGGCCGAATTCGTGGATGGTCGATTTTACCCGATGCGCGCGGTCTAGGCTCACGCCCACGCCGAAAGTGGCCGATGCTCGCCTTTGACGTCCCGACGATCTGGCCAAGGATGAAGACTCAAGACGACGAACCGACAAAACCCGGCACGCGCAAAGCCGCGTTGGCTCGACCTTTCCTGACGGGTCTGATCGACGATCCCACGCTGATCATCGACATGATTAACTTCCTGCACTCGACGCGGCGAACCGGGGTCCTGACGGTGGTGGATGGCGAGGCTCGAAAGTCGCTGTTCTTCGCCCAAGGCGCCCTCATCGCCGGGGCGAGCAACCTGCCGGAGGACCGCTTCGGCAACGTGATGGTCCGCATGGGCCTCATCTCGCTCGACCTCCTGGAGCACGCGCTCGAGGACGTGGGCCCGCAGCGCCGTATCGGGAACGTGCTCCTCTCGCGGGGCCTGTTGTCGACGAAGGACCTCTGGCGCATCGTGCGGGTGCAGATTGAGGAGATCCTCTTCTCCATCCTTCTGCTCGAGAAGGGCGAGTTCAACGTCGCGCACTACGATCCCGGTCAGGCCCCCTCGCGGACCGCGCTCAATACGCAGCACGTCCTGCTCGAGGGGCTGCGTCGCAAAGACGAGATGGAGCACCTCCGCGGCGCCATGCCCCCCCGCGACCGACTGCTCGTGCGGACCCGCCGGGAGCGCACCCTCACGCTCAACCCCACCGAGCGGCGGGTCTATGACCTCGTAGACGGCGTTCGGCAGGTGGGTGAGGTCTACCGAGAGAGCGGCTTGGGCGAGTTCGAGGCGACCCGTCTCATCCACCACCTGCTCAAGATCGGGCTCATCACCGAGGCGACAAACGTCGAAGTCGTTCCGGGCGAAGCCGGCGGCGGCGGGACCTCGGTCGGGGCCATCGTCACGGCCTTCAACGAGGCGATTTCGCTGATTAACGAGGCCCTCGTCGCCAACGGGGACCGGGGGCTCATCGCCCATGGGATCGACTCCTTCTTCGACGACATCGATCCGGAACTCGCCGCCCTCTTCGAGGAGATCATGCCCGCCCCGGACGGGCGAATCCCGCCCGATCGCATCTACGCGAACCTGAAGCTGGCCCCAACGAAGGACAAGCTCATGCTGCTGCGTCGAGGCCTGTCCGATTACGTCCAGTTCATCTTGTTTTTGGCCCGAGAGACCCTGGAGTTCGACCGCGTCGAGCGACTCGCCTGGCAGGTCAAGAGCCAGCTTCGCGGCTTCGACATCTGACGGCGTTGAGAGAGAACGAAAACCGCCTCATCCGGCGACACGCTCGCCAGGCGTCGGTCGTCCTCTTCGGCCTGCTCCTCCTGGGCACCGTCGGCTACCACATCATCGAAGGCTGGCCCCTCTTCGACGGCCTCTATATGACCGTCATCAGCCTCTCGACGATCGGCTACGGAGAGACGAACCCGCTCAGCCACGAGGGGCGCGTCTTCACACTGCTTCTCATCTTCATCGGCGTAGGCAATCTGGCATACGTTCTGGCCGGGACCACGCAGTTTTTTGCGGCCGGAGGCCTCGTGGCCTACCGCAGGAGGGCAAGAATGGAACGCAACCTGGAGACCATCTCCGGCCACACGATCATCTGCGGCTGCGGCCGACTGGGGCTGGCGATCCTTCACGAGCTCGAGGCCAAAAACGCCCCCTTCGTAGCCATCGAGCGCGACCCGGAGCTCATCGAGACGCTCCGCGCGGCGCACCCGAGGTTGCTCCTCGTGCAGGGAGACGCGGGCGAAGACGACGTGCTCATCGCCGCAGGGGTGAAGCGAGCCCGCACCCTCGTCGCCGCCCTCAACGACGACGCGTCGAACGTCTTCCTCACGCTCACGGCGCGGGTCCTCAACGCCAAGGTCGTGATTCACGGCAAGGCCGATGATCCCGACACGCTCCGCAAGCTGGAGCGCGCCGGCGCGAATCACCCGTTCAGCCCCTCCCTCGTCGCCGGACAGCGGATCGCCGAGCAGCTCACCCGGCCGACGGTCGCCGAGCTCGTCGGCGTCGTCACGTCCATCACGGATCAAGAGTTGTCCATCGAGGAGGTGCCCGCGAGCGCGATTCCCGGGCTCGTCGGTCGACCCCTCTCGGAGAGCCCCCTGTGGGGCCAGGCGCGCACGCTCGTTCTGGCGGTCAAGAAGGCGGACGGCCGGCTCCTCTTCCCCGCCGAGGCCGACTATGTTGTAGTCTCCCACGACTATCTCGTCTTGATGGGCGAGCCGGCGCACCTCCGGCTCTTGGTCGCCACAAGCGGGACCTGAGTCTTCAGTCTTCGCGGGGCGGGGTGTATGGGCTCATTGGCGGGTGTCGTCGGGTTGGAGTCAGAGGCCGCCGTTCGCACGATGCTCGGCGCGGTGACCTATCGAGGGCGGGACGAGGTCATCCGGCCGCTCGTCGGCGCGACGCTCGGCCTTCGTCTGAGCTCCGGCTTGGAGTCCGTTGAGTCGCAGGT
>SHZC01000021.1 GCA_009692505.1 Myxococcales bacterium | reverse complement strand
CACGCCGAGAAAGACCTCCCGGCCGCCGTGGTTCCGATCGAGCGGCTTCTGCAGGAGCAGGGACTCGACCGGGGTGAGGGGGTCGACGAACCACTGAATCGTCAGGAAGTTCCAGCGGTGGTCGCAGTCGCTCTCGCTCTCGATCAGCCAGAGGTTGCCCCCGGACCCGGCCGTGCCGTGACAAGGTCCGTCGGCGCAGGTGGAGATGAGCATGGGGTTGACCTCTCCGGTGAACCGCAGGAAGTCGTAGGGCGTTCGGTCCGGCTGCGGCAGCGCATCGCAGGGGACGCGGTTGACGCCAGGTGGATCAGGCACGTTCATCCCGTCGCCGCCCACGGTCCGGCCCATGTCCAGCCCCCCGTCTGCGCCGCCGTCCGCGCCCTCAAAGACCTCGACGACGCTGCCTCGAATGAACGCAAGGATGGCCTGGTAGTCTCCGGTCTCCACGGCCATCGTCGGCGGTCCTTCGACAGGGTGATCGGGCTGACCGCCTTTCTGACTCCGCGGATACGTGAGCAGGCCGCTGGCCTCGGGGTTGCCGAAGTTAATGAACTCCAGGATCTCGGCCTTGTTCGTCGCGAAGCGCTCGGGCCCCTGACCGGCGGACGGCAAATAGAGGTCGAGATCGTCGTCGGCCGGCAAGGGGCGTCCGGAGTGGCAGATCGGACTGGCGCAGCGGTTGTCGAGGACCGGCAATACGATGCTTCGCAAGGCCTCATCGTCAACCTGAACGACGAAGCGACGACCGGCGTCGTCGTCCCAGACCTGCGCGTCGCCGGTGGGCCGAGGCGAGCCGCCCGCGAGCGCCGCATCCGAGCCGCTGCCTCCTCCGCCGGCCTCTGCGACGTCTGAGGTCGCGCGCGCGCCCGCCGCCGCTCCTGCGCCCGTCAGATCGAGCGGCTCCTCACTACACGCTGCCAAGGCGAGGGTCGTGAGCGCGACAGCGCTGATCTTCAAGCGGGTCATTGCTGAAGGAAAGCCGCCGCGTTGCCCTGGGGGTTGCCGTCGGCGTCGAGCCACGAGTCGAGGACCTTACCCGTGACCGGGTCCGTGAGCTTCTGAATGACGCGACCGCCCAAGGGCCCGGCCATGTCCGGATTGCTCGCCCCCGCCCGGGCCGAGCCGTTGCCCTCGATCATGGGGTGCGCGCTGCTCGAGTTCGGCAGACCATTGGCCTCGACGATCCGGTCAAGGTCGTAGACCACGTCGTTCACGTCGAAGTTCGCCGCGGGTGCGCCATTGGGGCAGATCTTGCGGTTCGCGTTATTGTCAAGCGGGTTGACCGGGCAGCCGTCGGTGTCGAAGAGGAACATCGCCGAGCCCAGGCCCGCGACCATGTGCACGAAGATGGGCGAGTTGAGTTGGTTCCCCGGGTTCTGACCGATGTGCTGCTGGAGCAGGTTGAAGTCGAGGTTCGCGAAGTTATTGTTCGTATAGTTCGTGCGGAAGGCCTCGTACTGCGCCCCGAACGTGGCGAGCGACGCCTGATTGAGATGGCAGGAGACGCAGTAACGCGGGCCTTCGTTCTGGGGCGTGACCTTGCCCCGGATGGAGTGCGGCATCATCTGCTGGTGGCCAAGCGCCGGGAACGCGTTGCGACCGCCGAGCGGGTTATTGCCTTCGCCGCGCCGGTCGCCATAGGCCATGACCGCCGAGGCCGTGGCGTTGCGGTCGGTGAAGCCGTAGAACATCTTGATGTTCGGCCCGACCTGCGTGATTTTCCCTTTGCTGTTGACGCCCAAATACATGGGCACCGGTGAAATATAGGTGAAGTCGGCGTTGGCCTGCTTGAGCAAGATGCGCTCGCCGGTGATGTTGCTGAAGAAGTAGTTGTTGGGGTTGACGTCGTACTCGGTCCGGAGGTGGCAGCCGAAGCAGCTGTTCGTCCACGCCGAGTGACACGAGACGCAGTCCATGGTGTCCGTGTGGGCGAAGCCGTTGGCCGTCAAGACAGGGTTGTTCTGGACCGGACCGATGCCGTTGCTCGGATCGCCGTCGGCGCGCCCCATGGCGTAGCTGGCCTTCGGGCTGTAGATGATGTTCCCGGTGATCGGGTGCTGCTTATTGTTCTGCTGCACGGTGTCGAGGGTCTGAGGGACGTAGTGGCGTTGGCCGTCGAGGCGGCTGACGAGCCAGGTCTCGCCCTGGGGATCCCGAGTGACGTGACGAAGGGCATTGCCAGCCGCGTCCGTGACGCAGGTCGCCGCCCGGCCGTCGTAGGTCGTGCATTCCTTCGTCGTCGCGTAGGCCTCGATGCCGCCGTGGCAGCTCTCGCAGCGGATCTTCACCTGCTGATCCATGTGGCTGTTGATGCGACCGCTCGTGGCGTCGCCCTCGGTGCCGTTGTGTAGATCGCGGCTGCCGTGGCAGTCGATGCAGCCCATGCCGACCTCGTAGTGCACGTCTGCGGGGGTGTCGTCGCGGGCGTCGCCGTCGTAGTCCTCCGTGACGATGTACTGCGTGGCGTTGCGCCCGTTGAACGTATTGTTCTGCACCGCCGGATCGAAGATGCGTTGATCAGCCGCCGTGTTCTGGAAGGTCACGGGGTTGGCCGGGTACTGGAAGTTGTTCTCCAGATCGGCGTTCTGGTCGAGGCGGATGCCCCAGTATTGGAGCACGGTGCGGTTGCTGCCCTGATGGCAGCCGACGCAGGCGTGGTCGCTGATGCCCCGGAGGAAGCCGCCGTTGGGCAGGACCTTCGCGATGTTTCGGATCTGGTGGGTCTGGATGTGCGAGCGCTCACCGGCGGCGACGGCGTCGGGGTTCGCCGGCTCGTTGCGCGGCACGTTGGGGTCGGTCGACCGGCTTCGCCCGTCGAAGCTGTACTCCATGTGACAGGCGGTGCAGCCCGAGCTGCGGAAGTCGGCGTAGCGGTCGTTCTGGCCGGCGCTCCCGGCGTGGCAGTCGCCACAGGTGATCGACACTTGCTCGTCGACGAGGTGCCGCAGCGGGGAGTCGTTCCGGATGCGGTTGGGGCGCTGCGGATCCTGCGCTGCGTTGACGATGTGGTTGGGCAGCGTGGGCGAGTCGTAGATGGGGTTGTCCCGCATCGGCCCGTTCCACTGTGCGAGCTCAGGCTGCTCGAGCAGGCGGCCGATCTCGCCGACGGCCCGTGTCAGGTTGTTGTAATTGGGGTTGACGATGGCCCGGAAGGCGGTATCCGCGGCGCCATCGCCGTCGAGCCCGCGGTGTTCGGGGATCAAATTGTCGGAGCCGGTCATGAAGCGGCTGTTGGAGAAGAAGCCCGGCTCGCTGGCGATGACGCCGCGCGGGAACCACTGCGCGTGCTTGTTAAAGTGACAGCCCTGCTGCCCGCAGCCCTTGGCCTGGGTGACGACCCGAAGGTCACCTGGGTTGACGAACTGCAGCCACTCCATGGCAGTGAACGTCTCGCCTGGGCGGTCGGGGGTCTGGAACTCCTGAGGCTGGAACTTGTCGATGCCGGCGAGCGTGCGCCGGTTGAAGAAGGCCGAGGGATTGTTCTGCTGATAGAGGCGGTCGCCGATCTGGGGAGGGGGCGGGACGTGCGAACCGAGCTTGCCCGCGCCCTGGCCATTGCCGCCGTGGCAGCCGGTGCACGGCACGTTCTCCGCGCCGACGAAGGGGTGGGGGTTCGACAGGCCCGGCCCGGCGTAGTCATTGAGCCGGGCGCCGTTGTGGCAGCCCATGCACGATTCGGCCGGCTGGTTGTTCGGGGGCATGGTGGCCGGCATGGTCCCGGGCATCGGCATATTGCCCATGTCCGGGGCGGGGTTCTGACCGCACGTCGGGTCGGGATCGCAGTACACCGCGTTACACTCGCAGCACGCGAGCCGGAACTGGAAGTCGAGCTCGGTGCAGCGGTTGAGCGCCGAACAGTTATAGACGGTGCCCTTGTAGTTGAAGGCATTGCACTCGTCGCCCGGCAGCGATCCGTCAGGCACCTCGAAGGGCGGGAGCGAGGCTCCCATTCCGCCGACGGGCGCCGGCTCTCCCCCCCCGCCGTCCACGCCCCCGACCGGGCCTGTGCCACCGGTCTCGCCAAACTTGGCCTGATCGTCGGCGCAGCCGGTCGCGAGTACGGCGAGCAGCGCGGCTGGAAAAAGGAGCGATGTCCGGAGCTTATTCATGAGGAACCTTCTCCCGTCGAGGTCGGAGACGCCGAGGGCAAGGAGCGACAAGCCTCCGTCCCCACGACCGGCGAACCCTAACATGGTGCAGCGTCTGTACCAATCCTTAGATGATGAGCAGCTGGATGGCGGCGCAACTGGGCGACCGCCCGGTCTGGGGGTCTGGGGGTCTGGGGGTCGGGGGGCGGAGCGTCGATGAGACGGTGACAAGTGTCCCCACCTCTCGGCTCTTGGGTTCATCGACCCCAGTGGCCATAATAGGCGCGGGCGGCGCACGAAGACGGTTGCTTGTGGGTACACCGTTTGCTTAGTGTGCCGCGTCCCGCTTCGGACAGGGGAGGCCTCAGTGCAACGCTTCCAATTCTTCGCCATCGCCGCCCTCGCCTCCATGGCTTGTGACGACGCCACCGATGTCAACGGATCCGACGGCGGTCAGATCAAACAGAACGACGCCGGGCCCGATGCCTCTGCCGACCGACCTCTGCAGCCGCCGCCCATCGACGCCGGGCCCGACGCGCGGCCGGGGAACGCGGTCGGTGAGAACTGCCAGAGTCGCTTCGAGTGCGAAGGGGGTCTCTGCGTCACGCGACCGGGCACGGGCGGAGGCGTCTGCACGGCCTCGTGCCTCGATGGGGAGGCCGATGACTGCCCCGACAGCTGGCGGTGCATCAACAGCGTAGAGCTCGGCGGTTTCGTATGTCAGCCGCCGCTGCCAGGCGCGTTATGTTCGCCCTGCGCCGAGGACGCCGACTGCGGGGGCGACAATGATGACTGCCACCCGCTGCTCGGAATGGCCGGTTCCCGCGCCTGCGGCCGCGACTGCCGCAATAATGAGTGCCCCAGCGAGTTCACCTGTCAGGCCCTCGGCGACGATCGACAGTGTCTGCCCAACGCGGGGCTCTGTCCTGAGGCGCCGATGGACGACCTCGACAACGACAGCGTCCGCGATATGACGGACAACTGTCCGCTCGATCCCAACCCGACCCAGGCCGACTCGGAGGGCGACGGTTGGGGGGATGAGTGTGACAACTGTGTCAACCTGCCCAACCCCGGTCAGAACGACGTCGATGGCGACGGTCTCGGAGATGTCTGCGACAACGTGGACGTGCCGCCCGTGGGCTACAAGGTCGGGCCGGGTCGGTTCGTCGGTCTGGCCGCGGACTCACTCACCGGCCAGAACCGCATGCACGGCGTCGTCGGCAACGGGACGCCCAACGGCCCCATGCGCAGCGGGGCTTATACGATCGAGACCATCAGCTTCGGAAATCAGTGAAGGGAGCAACGCGATGATTGGGAATCTGCGAAACGTCTTCAGGGCGAGCGGGACGGCGTTGCTCGTGCTTGCACTCGGTGGCACGGCCTCGGCACAGGGGCTCGTCCCGGAGGTCCTGCCTTATCAGGGGCTCCTGTCCGACGCGGTCGGTGCGCCGGTGAATGGTCAAGTAGACTTGACCTTCCGGCTGTATTCTCAGGCGCTGGGGGCGGTGCCGGCCTGGACGGAGCAACACCTCGGGGTCGACGTGGTCGACGGCGTCTTCTCGGTCTACCTCGGCGAAGATGTTCCGCTCGTCGGCAACTTCCGCGATGGGTCGACGAAGTACCTCGGCATCTCCGTGGGGATCGACGTCGAAGCCAGCCCGCGCCAGAACGTCGGGAGCGTGCCTTACGCGCTGCTCGCGGGGAACGCCCTCTCGCTCGGGGGCGCGGCCGCGGCGACCTTCGTGACGAACAATGCTCTGCAGGCCTTCATCGACCAGCAGGACTTCGTGAGCGGCGACGAGGTCAACATTGTCGTCAACAACGTCGTGAACGAGGTCGTCGAGGCCGCCGTCAATGAGGCCGTCATCGAGCGCGCGGGGCTCAGTCGCGAGGATCTGAACGCGATCCTCGCGGCCGCCAGCTACGTCACGCACAACGAGCTGACGGACATCCTTGAGAACTACGTCACCTTCGATGACCTCGCGGCGGCGATCGCTGTGGCCCTCGCGGCGGCCCTCGAGGACTACGTCACCGCCGACGACCTCGCGGCGGCGATCGCTGCGGCCCTCGCGGCGGCCCTCGAGGACTACGTCACCGCCGACGACCTCGCGGCGGCGATCGCTGCGGCCCTCGCGGTGGCTCTGGATATCTACATCACTGAGGACGAGCTCAACCTCATCCTTCAGGGCTTCGTCTCCGTCGCTGAGTTCAACGCCCTCGAGGTCGTGGTCAACGCGCAGGCAGTCCAGCTCAACGCCCTGAACGTGCAGATCGTCAATCTTCAGAACGTCGTGAACAACCTCCAAAACGTCGTCAATCAGGTGGCGAACAACGTCGGCGGGGCCGCGTTCATCCTGGGCGTCTCCGCGGCGACGACCGATGGGCGCATTCGTCACGCGGCCACCGGGCGAAACGGTATCGCCGGCGCGACGGCCATGTGCCGCGCCACCTTCGCCAACGAGGCGACCGCTCATCTCTGCACGGCCGACGAGGTCAACCGCGCCTTATCGACGACGCAGTACACCGCCAATGGCAACTTCAACAACGTGGACACCTGGTCGGTTGGCCCGGCGCTGGACACCGCCAGTTTCGGGAACAGCACCTACCGGAACAGCTGCCAGAACCTGATGTACAACAGCGGAGACGCGGCCCGCGGGACCAAGCTCCGCGTCACGCTCAATCGGGCGAGCGATGGCGGCGGCGGCGGCTTGACGGGGGATGCCTTCGACATCCAGCGCGACGTCGCCTGCGCGACCGCCTTTCCCGTGCTCTGCTGCCGCTGAGGTCCGTGAAGGGAGCCTTGACCCGCGTTTCGGGCCTGCTCCCGGTCATCTGGCTCGGCTGCGCCGGGCTGGGCTGCGAGGGGCCCGGGGGCGAGAGGTCGCCTCAGACCTCGTCCTTCGGCCGACCGCTCGCGACGGAGGTTCGTCCCGCGCTTGAAGCCGCGGTTGAGCTCTACCTTCGGCAGCGGGGCTCCGCTTTGCGGCTGGCGACTGATCCCAATGAGCGGATCGGGGGGTTCATCGGTGCCGAGGCTCTGATCCAGCTCGCCGACCGCGGGGAGTGGTCAAGTATTTTTACTTTTGGGGACGAGGCCTTCGAAGCCGAGCTGAGCGGCGCTCAAGGTCTCGGCCGGGGCCCTTCGCCGACCCCGCTGCCGCCCGAGGTCCGGCGGATCCACGACGGTGATCGGGGTGGCCTCGACGCAGGCAGCTGCCGGGGCTGTCACGCCCAGGGCGGCGCGGACGGCTCGGGCACGGCGACTCAGGTGGCGCTCTTCCGAGGAGACGGTCGGCACCTCTCCACCGCCACTCGCCGGGACGCGCCCGCGCTGCTCGGCTTGGGCTACCTCAGCCTCGTCGCCCGCGAGATGGAGGCCGAGCTCCAGGGTCGAAGGGCGACGGCGATTCGCGACGCCTCCGACCTCGGTCGGCGCGTCACGGCGCGCCTCAGGGCCAAGGGCATCGAGTTCGGCGAGCTGAGCGTTGAGCCGGATGGCACGGTCGACACCTCAGGCGTGACCGGCATTTCGAGCGATCTCCGAGTTCGGCCCTTCGGTCATAAGGGGCGGTTCGCCGAGCTCGCGCCGCTCGTCGACGAGGCGCTCGCGGTTCACCTCGGTGTGCAGACGGCTTCACGCCTCGAGGGGGGCGCGCCGGGCGCTCACGGCGACGGGCCACCGGCCGATCCTGACGACGACGGGATCTCCTTCGAGGCGAGCAACGCCCAGGCGGTCTTGATGGCCATCTACCTCAGCCTCTTGCCGACGCCGGAGATCCGACCGCCCCGTCGCGCGGATCTGGCGCTCTCCTTCGCTCGCGGGCGGATCTTGCTCGACACGATGCTCTGCACGTCGTGCCACCGCCCGGTCTTGAGGTTCGACGATTATGATCTGAGGGTGACCGGAGCCGGCGCGGCTCCTGTCTCCTACGTCGTCGATCTGGAGATCGCTGGCCTCTCGCCCGTGCCTCGCGCCCTCGACCTCGGCCCGGACGACGAGGGCTTTGCCCCTGAAGGCACGCCGCTCTTGCTGTTTTCGGATCTGAGGCGTCATGAAATGGGGCCCGAGCTCGCCGAGGACAGCCCCGAGCTCCTGCCCGATGGGGCCGGGCAAGTCGAAGGCTCGGTCTTCCTGACGCGGCCGCTCTGGGGGCTCGCCGACACCGCGCCTTATTTGCACGATGGCCGCGCTTTGACGATCGATGAGGCGATTCGCGCGCACGGGGGCGAGGCGGTGGTCTCGCGGGACGCATACGCCCAGGCCAACGACGAGGACCGCGGCGCCGTGAACGTCTACCTCCGATCGCTGACCCGCGCCGCGGAGCTGGTCGTCGAGTGAGGCCGATGATCCCCACTCGCTTCGGTCTGACGCTCGCCGTCGTCTCGGCCCTGACGGCCTGCGCGGGGCCGGAGGGCAAGGTTGGACCCGCGGGGCCAGCTGGGCCGCGACCCGACGCCTCGCCGGTGCTCCCAGATTCGTCTCGGGACGCAGCTTGGCCGGTGGATCTGTCGCCGATTCCAGCCGACCTCGATCCGGCCGACCTCGATCCCGCCGACCTCCCGACCGACTCGACTCAGCCACCAGACGCCTCGGGTCTGTTACTGGACGCCTCCGGCATTGGCCCCCTCGACCCTTGCGCCGATCGGGCCTGGCCTCCGCGATTCGGCGGTGTGGCCTCCTCCGTCGTCGACGAAGAGACGGCGACGCGGTGGTTGGACTACCGCGCGTCCCGCGAGGCCGACGGCTTCTCCGAGGCGGCGGACCCCAGCTCTGCAGCGCTTCGGTTTCGGCTGCCCGACCTCGCCCTTGACGGGGCCTGCCTGTCGACGGACGCGCTCGTAGACCTGGGGCGCGAGCTCTTCTTGAGACGGTTCACGGCGGCCGAGGGCTTCGGACCCCGAACGGAGGCCAACGGTCTCGCGCGGTTCCAAAGCGGCCCGGCGCTGGGACCGGACGCGACGCGCTGCGCCGACTGCCACTGGAAGGGGGGCTTCGCCGGTGGGGGGGACCGGGCGGATCTGGCCTACCTCTTCGGCGACGGCGACGACATCCTTTCTACCGAGCCCCGGAACGCCCCGGCTCTTTGGGGTGCCGGTTGGGTCGAGGCGCTCGCCGCCGAGATGACCTCCGAGCTTCACACCCAGCGGGACCTCGCGCTCGCCCAAGTGGACGCCCAAGGCGCCCCGGTCAACGTCCGCTTCGAGACCCACGGCGTGGAGTTCGGCACCTATTGGGTCTCTCGGGGTCTCGACGGATCCGCTCAGGTCGCTGTGCCACCGTCCGGGTTCATCGACGCGGATCTCGTCGTGCGGCCCTTCGGCTGGCGCGGGGACTTCGCGACGCTGGAGGACTTCGTCAGGGACAGCTTCGGACGCCACTTCGGCCTTCAGGCAAGCGCGGGGGACGTCGACGGGGATGGCGTCGAACTCGAGCTCCAGGACGGGCAAGTCAACGCCGTCGTCGCCTTCATTGGCACGCTCGATGTGCCCCGGATTCAAGTGCCCGACCAAGCCGGCGTATTCCTCTTCGGCATCCCGGGGCTCGTCGATTTCGTCACGACCCCGGAGTACACGGAGCGTTTCGCGCGCGGGGCCGCGCTCTTCGTCGACCTGGGCTGCGCGACTTGCCATATCCCGTTCTTGCGGCTGCGCTCGCCTCGACTCCAGGTCGGCTCACGCCTCATCGATCTCGAGACCGAGGGCGCTCGCCCGGTCGCCGATCGAGATGAGGATGGGCAGTATCTGGTGCCGCTCTTCTCGGACCTCAAGCGGCACCACATGGGTGAACACCTCTCCGCCCGAGGCGACGACGTCTACCTCACGCGACGCCTCTGGGGGGTCGCGCAGACCTCGCCGTATCTGCACGACGGCTCGGCGACGACCATCGACGAGGCGGTCGCCAAACACGGTGGGCGAGACAGCGAGGCCATCGCCTCGGCGCTGGCGTTCGCGGCGGCGTCCGATGCTGATCGTGCCTCCGTGCGGGTCTTCCTCGACGCGCTCCGGCGGGCACCGAGCCTGCGTGTTCCATGATCCGTCGGCGTGTTAGGCTGCACGCCGTGTCAGCTCACCCTGCCCTTGTCAGCGTCGTGGTGGCCCTGACCGCTTGCGCGGAGGCCACCGCCCCGGAGGCGGCCAAGGGCACGCAGGCCTCGGTAGACGCTCTGTCGGCGCGCTCGAATCCTGCGGACGTATACCGGCCTCTCGACGGGGCGCGCGAGCTTGATGCACCACGCGAGCTTGATGCCGCGTCCGAGCTCGATGCACTGTCCGAAGGCGATACCCCGCTCGCCGATCTTGAAGCAGAGCTGCCCCCGACCATGCCCCCGACCATGCCCCCGACCATGCCCCCGACCATGCCCCCGACCATGCCCCCGACCATGCAGGCCTGTGAGGCCGAGACTTGCGACGGTCGGGACGAGGACTGCGACGAGGCGATCGACGAGTTGGGTGCCTGTGGCGGCTACGTCGCCGCGCGATGCCGGCTCTACGCGGGATGGTCTGACGATGGTGTGGGCCCCGATAGCCCGTCGGCGAGTTGGGGCTCGTGTCCGCCCGAGGACGCGTTCACCGACTCCAATAATCAGCGGTGTATGTCGACCCGTGGGGACGGAGACTTCGCGGTGATGCCCCTCGGCGGTGACGTTAACGGTGACGACAAGTTCGCCTTCTCGCTGCATTGCGACGATGCCGCCGACGACGCGACCGCGGACTACATCGAGACCCACTGCGCGTTCTTCGTGGGCCACGCCGACAATAACGGCGGCGCGCGCGACGGCGCCCTCGCATGGGGGGCGTGCCCGAACGACGTCGCCAGCAATAGCGGCCCCTTACACTGCACCTCCACCGGATTCGACCGGAGGTTCCGGCCCCTCCGCATGCAGGGCGACGTCGATGACAACGACGATCTCGGCGTCGCGTGGATCTGCCGGGACGCGGCTGATCCCGCCCGCGCGGCCGCGCTCACGGCGACCGTGGAGGTCTTCGTGGGGCTCGCCGATGATGACCTCGGCCCACCCTCGGGCTCGCCGGTCTTTGGTCGGTGCCCGGCGGCTCAGAATCCGGGCGATGGCCCCGTTCGTTGCGTGTCGACCGGCGGAGATGGCCGGTTTCACGTCCTGCACCTTATGGGCGACGTGGACAACCATGATCAGCTCGGGCTCTCGCTGCGTGCGCGGGTCGCGCCATGAGAGCACTCACGCTTGCCCTCGCGCTCGGCCTCTGCGCTTGCAGCGTGTCCATCCCCGGCGCGCCCTCCGAGGTCGAAGGGGAGATGGGCTTGGGCACGCCGAACCCCGGCAGCGGGCCTGCGAACGCCGCGGCCGATGCGAGGACCGACGCTCCGAGCGCGGCTCCTTCCGACGCCCTGACCGACCTCCCCGGGTTCAAAGAGACCTCATTCGAAGACGGGCAGGCGCCTGTGGGCGACGCTCAACCGATCGTGGACGGCCCGCCGCCCGATCTCGCCCTGCCCGACGGCCCGGTCCTGCCGATGCAGGAGGTCTGTAATGGCCGCGACGACGACCTCGACGACACCATCGACGAGGGCGGTCTCTGCGGGGTCTTCATGGCCGAGAGCTGTCGGATCGTTCTCGTCTGGTCGGACCTCAACCGCGGAACGACCGAGCCGAGCGAGCGCTGGGGACCCTGCGACGTGCGCGACGTCGATTTAGTCAACATGCTTGACGAAGATGCCCTACGTTGCGTCTCCACGAGCGGAGATCAGCTTCACCACTTCTTGCCGTTCACCGGCAACGTCAACGAAGACGACCACCTCGGCGTCGCCTTCGTCTGTGACCCGGCTGCGGGTGGTGCCGGGGTCTCGGCATTCATCGAGTCGGCCTGCGAGGTCTTCCTGGGGCAGGACGACACCCTTGACTTCCGCGAGACTTTGGACTCTTGGGATCGGTGTCCGGGGGAGAGGCTCGATGTGGAGGGGCCAGTCCGCTGCGTCTCGAGCGGCGGTGATGGGCTCATTCACGCCATGCCCCTGAGCGGAGACGTGAACCACGACGACGACTTCGGCATCGCCTTTCGGTGCGGGGTCGGGTATAGGGCGAGCGCGTCTGACCGCGCCTGGGCCGCGCAGCTTCAGGCCTCGGCGTTCGTGGTGCTTGGGCTCGCCAACGACGTGCCCGACCCGCTCACGCCGAGTCCGAGCTTCGGGCAGTGCCCGGGGGAGGACCGCGATGGGTCTGGCGCTCAACATTGCGTGAGCAGCAACCTCGACGGTCGCTTTCGGGGCCTGCCGTGTTACTTCCTCTTCGACTGGGACATCGACGCGAACGACGCCTTGACCATCGCGCTCCTTGCTACTCCAGCTCCGCCTGCACCGCAGCCGTGAGGACGAGCCAGCCGCCGCGCAGCCTCGGGGGCACCGGGAACGTGGGCAAGACACGAAGGCTCGAGACGCCCGGCGCCAAGCCCTGCAGCGCGTCGAGACCCAGAGAAATCTCCCCGAGCGAGAGATCGAGCGCGTCGCCCAAAGCCTCACGCGCCTGAGGCCAGACGAGGATCGCGATGAGCTCGGCGAGCGCGTCCGGCGGCAAGATGGCCGAGTCCCCCGACGTCTCCCGTAGGACCACCCGCAGGTCCGGCGGCTCCACGAGCTCAAAGCGGACGCGGCCGTCGACGATGCTCAGACTCGCCCCGCTGCGCGCGCTGACGACGAAGTGGTCGGGCATCGCGCGGCCCGGCACGTCGGCGAAGAGATCAACCTCGCCCAGCTGAACCTCAAAGAGGTGCTGACTCCCGGCCGGACTGCCTACGACGAGCGGGGGCAGGCGCGCGTCGAGTCTCGCGCCGCTGACGAAGCCGCGCAAGGACTCCGGCAGGCTGGGCGTGAGATCAAACGTCAGCGCGCCTTGCCGCCAGACCTCATGCAGGATCGCGTTCAACGTGGACATCCGAACGGCGATCGTGGCGGCGGCGTCCGGGGGGAAAGACGGCCCCGTGTCGTCGTCCTCTACGGCCACGCCCGGCGTCTCGTGGAGGGAGAGCGGCGGGGACGGCTGCTTGACCTCGCCCGCCAGGCTCAGCGTGAGCGCAGCGTCAGCGGTTGTCGCGGGCCCAGCCACGGTGAAGCCCAGACGCAGGTGGATCGGTGGCCGCGAGTCCTGGCCTTCCACATCGAGCGGGACGTCTCGGAGCGGGCCGAGCGTGTCCCCGAGGCCCAACTCGACGAACCCCGGCAGACGCTCATGAAGAAGCTCGACGACGAGGTCACGCCCGACGCCCTCGATGACACCCCGAAGGATGCTGCCGACCGTGTCGAAGACCGCCTGCGCCGTCGAGTCGACGAGGTTTGCGGAGAGAGACTCCACCGCGACGTCCGCCCCGAGCAGCCGTATGCCGGGCGTGCCGTCCGGTCCAGCCTCGATGGCGATGGAGACGTAGCCGGTGGCCCCCAAAGTCACGACGCCGTCGAGGCTGAAGGTCTCCCCCTCGAGGCGCATCTCACCCGAGGTCGTAAGCGCGAGGTCGCCGAAGCGGACGAAGGCCTCGAGCCCCTCGTCGGTGAACCGCAGCTCGACCTCGGGGGTGCCGATCTCGACGTCGGTCAACGTGAGATCAACCGGCGGACCTGTGGCGACGTGGGGGTCGCCGAGCAGGCGCATGGGCTCGGAGCGGCTGAGCAGCAACTCGATGACCGACGCGACATCCGTGCAGAGCACGCGGCCGTCGGCGTTGGGTTCAGGCGGGACCGCGTCGGCGTCGAGGAGTCGCTGGGCGATTCGGAGGATGAGGGCCGGGCCGAGATCGACACCTTCGGGCGTGACCGGCAGCAGGCGCGGGGCGTACAGGACCTCGCGGACGTCGATCGCGGTCGGTCGTCGGACGCCGTCGTCGGCCAAGGTGACGAGACGATTGAGGCCGAAGACCGCCGGCACCGCGGTGACGAAGCTCCCGTCTGCGGCGACGGGCACGGCGACGTCGTTGACGAAGACCGCTGCGCCGCTGCTTGTCTGACCGCGGACCTCTATGCTCGGCTGACCCGAGAGGATGGCTCCGGGCAGAGGTGCGGTGAGGACGAGCGTCGCGCCCTCATCGTCGACGAAGAAGGTGGCCCGGCCGCAGAGGTCCGGCGTGGCGCAGGCACGAACGGCCCCGGCGCCCTCGGCGAGAAACGTCACGCGGCCTTGGGCGTCGATCTCACCGGCGCCGGGTGGGACGACTGACCAGACGAGCGCGACATCGTTGAGGGTGTCCCCGAAGCGATCGAAGACCAGGGCCGTGGCCGTCGGGTGCTCGTCGCGGCTGAACGTGGCCTGTCGGGGGTCGAGGTTCAGTTGAACGAACGCCGGCTCTGGCGCCGGGGGTCTCTCGGCGTCAAGGTTCGCCTGCACGTCGGGTTCAGATAGTAAGTCTACTTGACGATGTGCGTCGAAGCTCCCATCTGGGGCCGAGGCATCCGGGCCCGCTGGGGTCGCCGGTCTTGTGTCGTCCTGGCAGGCGCAGAGGGCGAGTAGCAGCAGCACATACGCGGTCTTCATTGGCGGAAGTTCCCGTCGAGGATCCAGTGCGAGAGCGTGGAGGTGAGCCTTGGCTGCCGAAGCCCGATGGCCGCGCCGACGGGCAGCCCGAAGCGTCCGAGGCTGTCGGGGATGAAGAACTCCGGCAGCGGCAGCGAGGGCAAGCCGTCGTTCAGCGCACGATCCATGAGGCCCTGCAGGACGCGGGATAACGTCGCCTCCAGGACGACGCGGCTCGCCTGAGGCACGATGGCCCCGGCGAGATCGAGGTGCAGCTCGACGATGCGGACCTGGTCGAAGACGAGATCGCGCTCGCCGACGAGCCGGACGTTGGCGTCGAGCGCGGCGGACACCGCGACCCCAAACGGCTCGGCGAAGATGTCGGGATGAATCACCCCGGCGCGGGCCGGTCCGAGGTAGATACGAACCGTCGCGCCGCCCGCGTCGTCCTGGCCCATGACCGCCGGCGCGGTGGGCATGGAGAGGAAGACCTCGGTGCCTTCGGGCAGATCGCCGGCGACCTCACCCACCAGGCCGCCCGACTCGGCTTCGAAGTATCCGCCGCGCCAGAGGGTGTGCAGCACCTGGTTGACGACCGCGAGTGAGACCGACGCGCCCAGGGTCCGGTCCTCGGGCAAGGCGACGCGCAGCGGGCCTGGGGGGAGGGGCACGCCGGGGCTCTCGCCGGCCAGGCGACGGGGCCCGATGACCTTCGTCGAGAGGCCCAGGAGCGCGCGCCCCACGGCGAAGTCGACCGTCGAGAGGCGGGGCGAGAGGCTCAGGCGAATCGACTCGCCGCCCGTGGGGCTCGGCACGTCGAAGCCCTGCGACAGCGCGCCCAGATCCATGTTGGCCAGGAGGTCCCGCAGCGCGCCAGCGAGGTTGTCTTGAAGAAACCCTCGGATCGCGTCCGTGACTGTTCGCCGGATCAGGCCCTCGAACGCGCTGAAGACGAGCTCGAGGATCGCCCCGGTGATGAAGCCCGAGAAGTCGCTGTCGAGGCGACCGACGTCGACTTCGTTTACGCCCCGAAGTCGTACATCGGGTTGACCATCTCCGCGCAGGCCGACGTCGAAGGTGAGATCTATCGAGATGTGATCGGTCGTGATCCGCGCCGAGTTGCCCAGGGTGCCGCGCAGGCGTGCGCTGACGGCGAGGTTCCGAATTGAGGCGCGCGCCGTGAGACCTCCCTGGACGAGCGGCAGCTCCAGCGTATTGCGGCCGCCGATCTGCAAGTCCGTGTAGTCGACACCGAGGCTGAAGAGGCAGAGGCCGAGGACCGAGGCGCGGCACTCATTGGGGACGATGGGGTTCTGAGCGGACGCGGCTTGATGCACGGAGTCGCGCAGGCCCGGGCTGTTGACGATGCGCCGGAGCACGTCGGCGAGGCTCGTCAGCGGGTTGTCGGGCTCGCCGTCGTCCACCGCACCTTGTCCAAGACGCAAGAGGAGCGCGTCGACGAGCGGCGCGGCTTCGTTGAGATAAGCGTCGGCGGCGAAGTAGGTGCACAAGGCGCTGCTCTCGTTCCCGCCCTCGTCGATCGCCACGACCTCGTGCACGTTGAGGCCCCACCGGACGGGGACCTCCGAGGCGAACGTGCCGTCGGCCTCCAGGCGCGCGCCCTCGCCATCGACCCGCACCGAGGCGAGGCCGGCGACGTCAGCGACCGTGCCCCGGAGGCGATGGTGTGCCCCCTCCGGAATCACGATGTACTCGCCCTCCAGGGGATCTTCGCACTCGATGCCCGGGCCGCCGAAGTCGACGAGGATCTGCACGGAGTCGGTCAAGACGCGGTTATTGTGCGTGGGGCCGTCGACCGCGACAGTGAGCATGTAGCGGCCTTCGCGCGCGAGTCGGAAGCGGTCTTCGCCGAAGGTGGGCAAGGCGGGATCGGCCGTGCGTAAGAGGTTGACCTCGTCGACGACGTTGTCCCAGGCGTCCACTGCGACGGCCTCAAGGGCGACGACGGCGCCCACTCGAAAGACGCGGCGGTCGGGCGTCAGGCGAAGGTCAAGGCGAGCGGGCAAACCTGGACGCACGGTGAGGGGGGCGGGCTGACGGAGCTCGGCCCCGGGCACGTCGCAGGTCACGTCGAAGGTCCCGGCCCGCATCGGTCGAAAGGGCTCCCCGGCGATCGCCCGCAGTTCCGGCACCCGGGGCATGAACGTGACGGAGAGGAGATCGTCGGGTCGCCCGTTGCCGAAGGTGTCGAAGGCGAGGCAGCCCGCGGTCACGAAGTCCCCCACGTCGACGAGGTCCGGAGACACGGTGGCGACGGTGCGGACGGGGCTGGCCGGCGAGACGGTCCAGTCCGCGGGCGTGCCGTCGCGCAGCCCGAGGTCTGGCGCCGCGCAGAGGATCCGGTAGTCCCGGGCGACCTGACCGATGGCCCCGACCATCGTGCGCTCGAAGCCCCGGTCAGGGTGGACCTCGACGACGGTGCGGAGGCCCGCGATCGGCGCGCCTTGCTGGTCCAAGACCTCGCAGGTGAAGCGGTTCTCCAGACCGGCGACGGTGTGTCGCTCACCGACCCTCGTCTCGACGGCGAAGGGGATCTGCTCGAAGGCCGCCGCGTCTCGCTCTGGCGCGGCGTCGGGCAGGGGGCCATCGGGCAGAGGTTGGAGGTCGGGGAGGGCGGCGAGTCCGAGGTCAGCGGACCCGCCGTCGTCGTCGATGAACCCCGTGGGCGGGAGCTTGCCGGTGGCGGGAGGGGCCTGATTCGACTCACACCCGGTCAACGTGAGGCCGGTGAGCGCGAGAGCGAGCGTGAAAAGGTAAAGGTACTTGACCATGTGGAATCCCTCCCCGAAAGACGGCCACAGCCGAGCTTCCGTCGCCCTTTCATAGCACCGGCCCGCCATCCTTTTCTCCGTATCGTGGCGCTCCTCCACCAGTAATGACTCGGGTGACCTCAATGAAGACTCAACTCTCCCTCTCGACGACCCTGCCCGCGCTCCTCTCCTTGGGGTTGGCCTTCGGCTGCGATGACTCCGGCCCCGGCGCGGCGACGACCACTCCGGACGCCTCGACGGGCGGAAGCGGCGGCGATGGCGGCGGCCCCGTCCTGACGGGCCTCACCGTGAGCGACCCCAACGCCCGTGGCTGCGAGGTGCTGTTCACTGAAGGCAGGGCGACGATCGAGGCGGTCACGTTCGACGCAACGGTCGTCGGAACCTTCATTCGGGAGGCACCCCGAGTCGCTTTGAGCTTCGTCTCGGCCGCAGACGCCGCCATCGCGGTGGGCTCAATCCGCGTGGACGCCAAAGCGGTCGCCCTGCCCGAGGCCAGCGTCACGGTCTAAAGCACGCGCGGTTCAGCATCAGGCCGGTCCGGTCGCCGCACGCAGGAGCCGCTCGGCGAGCACGTCGTGTCGATCGCGCCGCCCATCGAAGACGGCCATCACGACGACCGTCTCTTGGTCGGAGCGGTAGACAATTCGGTCGGGAGACGTGAGGACTTCACGCTGGGATGTCAGCCCAAACAGCTCCAGTTCAGGGACGGCCCGGCCGCGATCTGGGAGACTCTCCAGCGTGTCGGCGACGGTTCGAATCCGCTGAAACACCTCTCGGATGTCTTGTGGCGGCGTCCGCGCGCTGCATGGGGGCGAACCCGCCCCGCCCCGCTTCGACGTCGGCTTGGGCGTGCGCCAGAAGTTGGAGCAATGCGAGAGAGGCGCGCCACTCCTCGTAGGTGGCGACATTCATGACAACGACCTTCGCCCGGCGCTCATCGACGACCCTTCGCACGAGCTCGGCCGCGTGCATCTTCCGGCGCTCACAGCCCGAGGAGGGGCAGGCAGAGCGCTTCGTAAGTGATCTCGACGATCGCGCCGCGCGCCGGGTGGTGCCCTCGCTCGAAGTAGATTCGGTTGCCGCCCCGATCGAAGCCGAAGTCGTCGCGATCCTGATTGCCCACCCGAACGGTGATGCTGTCCTCGATGGCCGGTCGGCTCAGCCCAAAGTACGCGCGGCGACCCCCGTCGAGATCACCGACCTCGTGCCGATCGCTGCTCTCCGCTGAGTCGACGCCGGTGCCGTGCAGCGGGATCGACAGCTCGGGCCGATTCATCGCATCCGAAAGGACCACGAGCGTGCAGGGCTGGGTGCCGACCATGCTCGGCTCGAAGTGGACGGCGTACTCGGCAGTGTCCCGCGACTCCAGGTTCGTACACTGCCCTCGGGTCGGGCTGTCGACGACCAGGAAGCTCGCGCAGCCCTCGCCTTCGAGCCGGTAGTCGTTCACGCAGAAGGGGACCGAGCCGACATTCACCGCCCGGGCGTGGTGCTCGAATGAGCCGCAGCCGGGCACGGTGACGTCCGGGAAGTCTATAGCGCCTCGATCGGCGTCGATGAGGGACTCCGAGCCGACGCCAAAGACGAAGGCCGTGGCGCGGAGGTTCTGGCCGGTCTCCGGATCGCGGTAGTTGACGTGCAACTCCCCACGATCCCCAGCGGGGGCGATGGCGAGGGGGGTGTACGTCAGCTCGAAGGTCTCGCGCTGGCCGGGCTCGAGGATCATGGAGGCAGGCGGGCGCGTCACGGTCGGCACGTTCTCGGGGGGGCCGTCGAGGACCTCGACGTCGATGGTCCTCAGCTCGCACGGCCGGGTGCCGGTCGCGAAGACCTCAACGGGCAGGGCGAGGCTGAGGCCGATCCGCAGGTAGCCGAAGTCGATCCGGTCGGGCAGGATCGCGACCGCGCAGCCATCGGGTCGCTGCGCCCGCACCCGGAGCTCGACGATGAGCAGGGGCGCCTCGGCGTCGTCGGTCTGAACGAGGAGCTGGCCGGTGCTCGACATCCCGTCCGCGAGGCCTTCGTTGACGTACCAGACGTCGACGGGGCGCAGACCACCCGGCGGCAGGCTCCCCCCCACCAGAGGTTCACGCATATTCTGGCTTTCGAAGCGGAAGCCCATGTCCCCCATGATGCGGACGTCCACGAGGTTCAAGGGTCGGTCGCCGCAGTTGTTCAGCGTGACGCCGAAGCGGCCGGTCGCGCTGCCCGGCTGCACGGTGCCCACATCAATCGAAGGGGGCGTCGCGCGAAGGCAGCTGCGCGCCGTGCGTCCCGTGAGTCGGACCACGAGCCGCTCCTCGTCGGCGTCGTTGCTGGTCACCGTCAGCGTGCCCTCGACCGTGCCCTCGACCCGCGCCTCATAGGTGATGTGCACCGTCAGCGCCTCACCCGGCGCGACCTCGACCGGGAGGGCCTCGGGCGCGTCGACGAGCACGAAGAGCTCACTCGCCTCGCCGTCCAGCGAGATCGCCGAGATGAGGAGCGGGGAGGTGCCGGCGTTGTGCAAGACGAGGGGCACAGGCTCGGAGACCTGACCCGCCGCGGCTGGCAGGGTGAGGGTCGCCGGGCGGGGATCAATCTCCGGGCCCGTAGAGGTGAACGTGTCGGCGCGCGGCCCGAGGTCCGGCAGGGCGGCCAGATCGGAGAGACCGAGGTCCTCGCCCAAAACGTCCGGCGGCTTGATCTCGGGATCAGGATCGCTCGCCGGACCGTTGCACGCGACGAACAGGCTGGCGAGCAGCAGCACGAAGCAGGAGGGGGACGAGGGACGACGGCGGGGTGTGCTCATGGCCGGCATCGTACTTCCGCGGACGCTCCGCTTCTAGCGTCGACGTCGAACCCCCAGCAGGAACAGCAAGGCGAGGGGAGACAGCTCCGCGCCCCCGGCGAGCGGGCTCTGCGAGCAGCCACCTTGGTAGGCCACGCTCTTGCGAGGGGAGGCCTCGAGGTCGTCAAGTGGGTTGACGAGGGCGTTCGGGTCGATGGGATCATCGGCTTGACCGCCCTCGGCCCGACCGGTGAGGAGCTCGGGCGCGTCCGCCTTGCCGTCCGGCCTCGGGCCTCCGCTGCCCCCGATGCAGACCGCCCCGCCCGCGTCCTCCATGCAGTCGCCGTCGGTGGCGCCGCAGTCTTCGACGAAGTTTTGTCCGTCCTCGCAGCCGATGCGGACGTTGCCCTCGCAGCGCGCCCTCGAGGCCGGCCCGCCGCAGCTCCCGAGGGCCTTACAGTAGAAGCCGGTCTCGTCGTCGACGTAGCCGCAGGCCCGACCCTCGGCCGCGCAGTCGAGTCGGGCGAGGCTGCCGTCCTCGTGACACCAGACGGCGACGTCGCCTTCGCAGCGCCCCTCGTAGCCAACGCCCCCGCAGGGGACGAGCGTCTCGAAGCGCGCGGTCACCTCGTCGATGAACGCCGAGATCACGTCGAGCCGTGTGAGCTGATCTTTACCGATGCAGCTCTCCTCGCCGCCGTGCTCGACGCCCAGAACGACCACTTGCCCGAGGGCGTCCACCGTGAGCGCGGGCCCACCGGAGTCGCCGAAGCAGAGGCCCTCCCGCTGGCGACCATCCACCCAGAACGTGCCGGGCTCGATCCGGAAGAGCTCCACGAGGGCGAAGAATCGGCCGTCGCGCTCGGGGTCCAGCGTCTCGCCGAAGCCGGCTGCCTCGACCTCACGACCCACGAGGGTGTCGGCCATCGGCGTGCGATTGAAGGCGATGGGTGCGAGGCCAGGCAGCCGCGCGACGGCGTCGTCGGCGAGCACGAGCAAGGCCACGTCGGCGTCCGCGTGGGCGACGATCTCGGTCACGTCGATGAGCGCGTCCGGCGTCTCCGGCAGGATGCCGAAGCCGAAGCCGAGCTGACCGCCGACGAAGCCCGCCGTGCAGTGGCGGGCGGTGACGACGACGCGGGGGGCGATGAGCGTGCCCGTGCAGAAGCTCGAGCTTGGCGTCTCACGCTCGAAGATCCAGCCTACGGCCTGCTGCTGACCGCTCGAGAGCGGCACGACGCGAGGGAGCCGCTGCCCATTTCGGATCGCTTGCTGATGAGCTGCGAGCGGCGAGGACTCGTCGGTGCGGGTCGAGGTCGAACAGCCGCTCGACGCCGCGCAGAGGGCGGCACCGAGGAGGAGGCTGAGGTGCAGGAGAGTCATCGAACGCCACAACGATGCAAGTCTCGTGCGACCATGCAAAGCGGCCTGCTGCCCGCATCTGCCTTGGCAACTTTGGGGCGTCCCTGTGGTCATCGTGCCCCGTAAGCGAGACCCGAAGGTCACGGACCTGGGGCCACGACCTCGACCTGCTGATGATCGGTCGCGCGACTGCCCGCTCGGTCGACCGCCGTGGCCACAATGACATACGACCCGGCTCTGAGCGCCTTGCCGCTCCCGTCGAGACCGCGGAAGAACCTCGAGACCAGCCAGTTCTGCCCTTGAGCGGGTCCGGATGCGAGCAGCGTGATCGGCTGGTCATCGAGACTCCGCAGCTCCAGCGACCAGCCAGCCAGACCCTGCTCATCGCGGGCCGAGACGACGAGGAGCATCGGCGGGTCCCCCGGATCGAGGACCGGATCGGCGATCCGGAGCTCCACCTCGGGGGGCGTCTCGTCGACGATCCGGACGCAGTCGGTGAGGGTCGGCGACGAGTAGACGGGGTGGGCGGGCCGAGCCGGATCGATGCCCATCGCCCGAACCTCGACGCAGTAGCTCGAGCCCGGCTCCAGCGTGAGGCCACCCATGACGCCGGCTTCGTTCGTGTCGGCGTCTTGCCAATCCGTGAGCGCGGCCTCGTTGGGGCCGACCGGGCGGGCCAAGTGGTGGACCTCGAGCGCCGGCTCTCCGTCGCGTCCACCCAGCGTCGGATAAAACGCGAAACACAGCGCGTCGCGAACGCCGCTCACGTCGATGTCGTCGGCGGGATCGCAGGAGCGGCGAGGCGGACACGGCAGGTCCCAGGCGAGCGGAGGGGGAGGCAGAGCCAAGCGGCCGGCGATGATCAGCGTGCCGTTGGTGAGCGAGGCCAGAAGCTCGTCTTGACCATCGCCGTCGAGATCTCCCACGACCGACTTGCCCAGCGGCGCGCCGAAGTCCCGGCTCCAGAGCAAGATCCCGTCGGGACCAAAAGCATCGAGAAACCCATCGTCGCCCGACGCCAGGAGGCCCACGCGGCCGTCGCCTTGAAGGTCCTCAATCGCCTGCCAGCCCGTGAGCTCCGTCGGAACCGAGGCGTCCATCGCGACGCGGACTTGGCCCTGAGATACGTCGATGCGCCCGACGGAGAGCCCGGCGTTCGGACCGTCGAGGGCGAGGCGCTCCGTGGGCAGGCCGACCGCGGGGGAGATCCAGACCTCGGCGCCGACGACCAGCGCTGGGCGATCGGTCCAGGTTCGGGCATCGGTCGACAGGGCCGGATCCGCCCGCCACACGAGCTGGAGATTGAGGTCACGCGCCTCGATGGGGCCGTTGCCGCCCACGCGCAGGAGGGGCGCCGCCGCGAGGCCTGTGGCAATCACGACGCCGCCGGTCCGGATGCCCGTGGGCAGGGGATCGAGATCCACCCGCGAAAGCTCGGCCCCCGTCGTGGGGTCCAGTCGGCGCAGCGTGCTCGTCTCCGTGATGTAGAGCTCGGCTACACCGTCCCCGTCACCGTCGGCGGCTGAGACGCGCCCGAGATCGTTGCCGGTGCAGGGGCTGCCGGGCCGGAGCGTGACCTGCCAGAGCAACGCGCCCGTGCGGCCGTGAACGGCGGTATAGGTCCGACCTGTAATGATCCGGGCGGCACACGCGGGCTCGCTTTCGAGCGGGTCCAGGCTGACGTCAAGGCGAACGACGTCCAGGAGACCGTCGAGATCGGCGTCCATCTCCACCGCGTCGTTGCCGCCCCTGTAACGATCCACCGGCAGCGCGCTTCGCCAGACGAGCTGCCCGGTCTGAACGTCGAAGGCATCCCAAGCCAGCTCACCCGGCACCCCCACGTTTCGTCGCACGACCAGCCCATGGCTGCCGGGCGCGGGCAGAAGCAGGCTCCTCCCGCTTGTCGTGCCGAGCGCGGTCGACCACTCGAAGGGACTCACATCGGGCTCTGAGGGCGTCAGGCGAAGGCGGCCGAACTTGCCCGCCGGGGTCACGGCCAAGACGATGAGACCGTCGGGTCCAGGGGCCGCGACGAGGTTGAGCCCGCCCGCAGACAGGCGGACGCTCGGCGAGAGACCGCCCGGCTCGGGGTTGAGCACCTGAAGGTTCGCGTCCAAGAAAGCCAGCGAGCCGTCGCTCAGGGAGGCCGCGATGATGCACGTTTCGCCACACTCTACGTCGATGGCTCCGGGCGGTTCGGAGAGAGGGAATCGCGCAGACTCGCCCGCACCGTCGATGGCCTCGAAGCCCGTCACCTCCAGGCTCTGAGGATCATGTGAGACGAGCCAGACGCGCCCGTCGACGGCGGCGACCTGACGCGCCTCGACCGTCACCTCTGAGTCAAATACGTCTCGACGGAGGAAGACCGTCGCGGCCGCCTCTCGAGACCAGAGGTCCACAAAAGCGAGCGGCGCGAGCCCCGTGAGCGTGTGTCGACCCAGGGCCTCGGGCACGAGCCTCTCGCCCTCGCGCAGGAGCAGCTCGACGGTCGAAGGATCGCCATCCCCCTCGACGACGCCCATGAGGAGCGAGTCGGGACGGCTGAAGCGCACGGTGCCGTCGTCCCCGGACACCGCATAGGTGGTCCAGAGGTTTGTCGCGGCGTCGAAGCCTGAGACGACGAGGTCTTTCGCGCCGAGGTCGTCGACATTGGTCACCGCGATCGCGCCAAGCTGCGCGTCGATCTGGCCTACCCGTGTCGCGAAACGCAGCTCGAGCAGATCGGTGTCCGCGTTGAGGCCGAGCACGAGCAGCTCGCTCCCGAACAGCCCGATGATCTCGGCTCGACCGTCGCCGTCGAGATCGGCGAGGCGATGAAGAAAGGCGTTGCCGAGGTTGCGGCCGAGCTCGACCGACGTCCGCTCGAGGCCCGTGCGGGGATCGACGATGGCCACCGAGGTCGCGCGGGGGTAAACCACCTCCGGCAGCCCGTCGTCGTCGAAGTGTCCGTGAGTCTGCCAGCGTCCGCAGCGGGTGCCTGGGCTGACGATGACCGGCGGGGCTACGTCGTCGAATCGGCCGTCCAGATCCCTGTCGACCACGCGGGCGAAGTCATAGATCGCCGTAAGCCCCGAGCCCGCGCCGGAGCAGCCCGTATCGGAGATAATCAGGTTCTGGCGTCCGTCCCCGTCCACATCCCGGACGAGCACGCGATGCACGCCCACGGGCCCCTCATAGACCGGGAGGAACGGCTGAGCGGGGAACTGCCACCGCTCGACGCCGCTCGTCGCATCAAAGAGGCGCACCGAGCCGGGATGACGTGAGGCGCGCGCGATGATCTCCGCACGTCCGTCGCCATCGAGGTCAGCGACGCCAGAGATGAACCGGAGCCCGAACGCCTCGGTCTGCCAGAGCAGCCGTCCGTCACTTCGCCGGGCCTCGAGGCGACCCGCGCGACCGATGAGCAGCTCGAGGTCGCCGCCCTCGTCGCCATCGAGGTTGAAGAGCATGAAGACATCGGCGCCGAGGGCCCCGCCCACGTCGATGGGGGGGCCGTTGACGGTGTCTGCGAGCAGCGTGCTGCCTATGGGAGCTTGGGCTGGAGGCTCGGGGCATGACTGCGCGTCGGGTGCCTCGATGGCCAGATCAGCCAGGTCGAGAGGCCCGTCGGCCGCCGCGTCTGCGTTCAAGGCGGGCCCATCGGTTTGGAGGTTCGGGCCATCGGGCAGGTCGCCGCCGATGAGAGCGAGGTCGGACACCAGGGCGTCCATTTGGCCGGCCTCGGCGACCGATGAATCCCCTCCGATGTCAGCGAGCTGATCGGGCGTGGAGCCGATGGGCGTACACGCGGCGAGGAGCGCGGTCGCGACGACGTTGAAGACCCCGATACGTGTGCTCCCCATCGCTTCGACTCCCTTTAGGGCGGAAACGCCATGCCCCAGAGCTTCTGACCCCCATCGACACAGATCGTCTCGCCCGTGATGAAGTCACCGGCCGGACTCGCGAGATAGACCACGGCCGAGGCGACATCGTCCACGGTGCCGAGGCGCTTGAGGGGCACGTGCTTCGGGGCCTCGTTGAGGAGCTGTGCTTTGACCTCGGGGCCATAGGTGTCAAAGCCCGTCGTCTCGATGACCCCCGGCGCGACGGCGTTGACGAGCACGCCGAACCGAGCCCACTCCAGCGCCAAGGACTGCGTGAGGTTGACGACGCCGGCCCTCGCCGCCCCGGTGTGAGCCATGCCCGGAAAGCCGCGCCACATATTGGCCACGATGTTGATGACGCGACCGCTCCGCTGCTCGATGAGGTGGCGCCCGACGGCCTGGGTCATGAACCATGTGCCATTGAGGTTCGTATCAATCACGGCCCGCCAGCCTTTGGGGCGCACGTCGATGGCCGCTGAGGGGAACTGTCCTCCGGCGTTGTTGACGAGCACGTCGATCTTCCCGAAGCGCGTGATGACGGCCTCGGTGAAGGCGTCGACCGAGTCCGTTTCACGAATGTCGAGGGTCTGTGCGAAGGCCTCTCCGCCCGCGACGGTGATCTCCGCGGCCGTCTCAGTGAGGCGGTCGAGCTTGCGGGCTCCGATGGCGACCCGCGCCCCGAGGGCCGCGCAGTCCATCGCGATGGTCCGGCCAATACCCGAACCTCCGCCGGTGACGACGATGACCTTGTCACGCAGGAGATCGGCCCGGTAGATATCGCTTGCTCGCATGGCCTCGACATACCGCCGGGGTGTCGCGGGGGTCAAGCCAACTGACGGTCGGGGATTCCCCGGGAGCGCGCTTGAGAAACGTCCTTATCGGTCTCGTCGTCGGGGTAGCGGTCTGTTGCCTGCTCTACCTCACCTTCCTTCGGGGCGCCGAGCCGCCGACCTCGAGCCCCCAGATCTCGGGCACCTCGGTCGCGAGCGCGGCGAATGAGCCGACGGTTCGCGGCTCCGGTCCGGGCGCAAGCACCTCCCCGAGTGCCAGCACCCCGCCGATGCAGGCCTCAAGTGCTTTTACGCTCACGACCGAGCAGCTCGTCGAGGCCGCGCGACGAGATCGGCACGGCGGCCCGGGTGATCCCGGAACGCTCCTTCACAAGCCCGGTCAGCTCTCCGTGGACGCGGTAAAGGCGGGCATCGACGCCGCCAAGCCCGGGATCACCGACTGCTATGAGCAAGCCCTGAAGTCGAGCCCGGAACTTTCCGGCAAGCTCGCGGTCGAATTCGTCGTGCAGCAACACGAGAGGAAGGGTCGATTGAAAGAAGCGCGCATCGACGACGAGCAGACCGATGAGGCCCTGAAGAACCCGTTCCTCGGGATGTGCGTCCTCAAGGCGCTCGGTGAGGTCGAATATGCCGCGCCCGTTGGTGAAGGCGAGGTCGTCGTCCGGTACCCGTTTCGCCTTGATCCGGGCACCCCCGATACGGGCAAGTCTCCCACGAAGGAGAACCTCAGATGAACGGTGTCGCCTTCTCATTCATGCTGATGACCCTGACGGTCCTCGTCCCGAGTCTGACGCCCCGCCCGGCCGCGGCTCAGGACTCGAGCTTCAGCTACCGCGTCTTGGACGTGGTCGATCGCGGGGCACCCGGCCGACTCGATTTGACGGCGCTTCGGGACGCCACTGACGTCGTCTTGCGCTTGGCGAACGGCAAGAAGGTCGTCGTCTTCAAACGGCCGAGTCTGGCGGCGGGGGCAAGCGAGACGTTCACGTTTCCGACCCCGAACGGGCTGACGACCTGGAGCGCCGTGCTCAACGCGCGGGTCGACGGCGCCCCTTCGCAGCTGACCTTCGATTTCAAGGTCGCCGCGCTCGAGCCCCTTCGCGTGGGCCACGAGCCACGAGCGACGAAGCTGCCCGCCGGCCGCATCGTCGTCTCCGGAAACCGCCCCTTGACCCGGGCCGAGGTCTCCGTCTGGACCAAAGGCGGCGAGCAGGTGGTCGACATCAGCGTGGACCTGCCCGCAGGCCCTGGCCCATACGTCATCGACTGGCCGCCGTCTGGACCCGAGACGAGGAGAGTCGACCTCAAGCTGCACGACGCGCACGGCCTCTGGGCTGGGCTCCGCGCCGTGAGCTGGTATGCGGAGATCCCTCACGACGACGTGGTCTTCGAGTCCGGTCGCTGGGACATCGCTCAGGGCGAGTCGGCCAAGCTCGACAGCGCGATCGCCGAGATCAACGCCGAACTCGAACGCTTCCGCGAGGAGCTTGGTCGTGAGGCCGCCACCGACGCGGGCCTCTTCGTGGCCGGACACACGGACACCGTCGGCGGTGCGAGCGAGAACTTCGCGCTCAGCCAGAAGCGGGCCCGGGCGATCGGCGAGCACCTCAAGAGGCACGGGGTCAAGCTGCCCGTCTACATCATGGGTCTGGGCGAAGCGGCTCTGGCCGTGGAGACCGGCGATGAGATCGACGAGGCCCGGAATCGGCGCGCGGTCTACGTCTTGTCGAACGCCGCGCCCGGGGGCGGCGCCTATGGGCGTGGGGGCTGGCAGAAGCTTTAGGAGGCGGCAATACTGTGCGGCCGTCTTCTTGTCAGACCCTTGGCAGACCCCGGATGGAGAGTCCTGTATGGCCGACGCCGCCGCCCTCCGCGAAGCCCTCAAGGCCACGGTGCTCGCTCGCCTCGCCGGCACGAGCGCCCACGACTTTCTGACGTCTCTACAGACACCAAAGGACCTCGACGCCGTCCGTCCGCTCCTGCTCGCCGTGGGGCGCAACATCCCGAGCCGCCCCCTCGTCGGCAACTTCGCCGATCGTTCGAGCGCCAAGGTCGTTGGCCTCTTCGGCCCTATGCCCATCGGACACTGGACGACAGACGGGGCCGCTCGCGCCTGGCTCATCGCGGAGGTCGCCGACGCCTCCGAGAGCGCGTATGCCGCGCTGTTTCGCACCTACGATCTCGGCGACACCGCGACGAGGGTCGGCGCGCTTCGGGCGATCAACTTCGTGCGCGAAGGCGATGCCGAACCGGCCCTCGAGATGGTCCGCGACGCGGGCCGCACGTACCTCAACGAGCTGATGGAGGCGGCCTGGCTCGACAGCCCGTTCGCCGCACGCCACCTCAGCGACGCCGAGTTCCGCAAGGCCGTCCTCAAGGCCTTCTTCTGCGGCTTGGCCGTCGAGCGATTCGAGGATCTCGAGGCCCGCGCCGACGTCGAGCTCTCCCGCAGCCTCGCCGAATACGCCGACGAGCGAGAGGCCGCCGGCCGTCCGGTGCCCTTGCTCGTCTGGCCCATCGCCGCGCTGCATCCGACGCCGGGGCTCGTCTGTCGCCTGCTCGGGAAGCTCGAGCACCCCTTGGCCGATGAGCGTCTGACCGCAGCCCGAGCCCTCGGGAACGCGCTCGATCCCCGGACTCCGTCTTTCTTGACTGAACGTCTCTCCCGCGAGTCCGACGACCATGTCCGTGCCGCGATCACCCAAACACTCGCCCGACTCTAAAGAGCCCTCCCGATGCACATCTTCGAACCGCATATCCACATGTTCAGCCGCACGACGGACGACTACGAGCGCATGGCCCTCGCCGGCATCAAGGTCGTATTGGAGCCCGCGTTCTGGGTCGGACAGCCCCGGACCTCGGCGGGCACCTTCAAGGACTACTTCGACCTGCTGATCGGCTGGGAGCGCTTTCGGGCGAACCAGTTCGGCATCAAGCACTACTGCACCATGGGCCTCAACCCGAAGGAGGCCAACGACGAGCGCCTACGGGACGACGTCCTGGCCCTCGTCTCGGAGTACGTCAACAAGGAGGGCGTCCTGGGCGTCGGCGAGATCGGCTTCGACGACATGACGGTCCGTGAAGAAGAGGCGTTCATCAGCCAGATTCGCATCGCGGTCGACAACGCCTTGCCCGTCCTGGTGCACACGCCTCACCGCGATAAGAAGAAGGGCACGATCCGCACGATCGAGGTCTGTCGGGACAGCGGCATCGAGGACCACATGGTGCTCATCGACCACAACAACGAGGAGACGATCCCGTTGGTCAAAGAGACCGGCTGCTGGGCGGGCTTCAGCATCTATCCGAACACCAAGATGACGCCCGAGCGCGTCGTCGAGATCTTCCGCCGGTATGGGACCGACCGCATGCTCATCAACAGCGCGGCGGACTGGGGCGTCAGCGATCCCCTGCTCGTGCCGAAGACGGTCCTGGTCATGCGGAAGGCCGGCATGGACGAGGACGAGATCGAGAAGATCGTGTGGCGAAACCCCATCGAGTTCTTCAAGCAGTCGGGGCGCATCGACTTCAGCGACTTCGGCGGCTCGTCGGCGATCGACGGCTCGAAGCTGCACGCCGGGAACTCGGTCTTGCGCGGCCAGACGCCGTGAAGCTGTACGGGACGGCGAGCTGTCCGTATACGCGGGCGCTGCGGATCGTCGCCCGACTGCATGGCGTGACGCCGACGTTCATCGACACGGGGCGGACCCTCGGCGACTACGCCCTGCGCGAGAAGAACCCGCTCTGGGAGACGCCGACGCTCGAGGTGAACCACCTGGCGTATTGGGGCATATCAGAGGCCGTGGGGATGCTGCTCTCGCACCTGCCGGAGGTCGATGAGCTGCATCGGCCGTCGACGCCTGAGAGGCAGCGGGCGAGCGTGCAGCAGATCCATGTGGCGCAGGTGGCCTTCGAGGCGCTGCGAAATGCGTACGAGATCTACAGCCTGGGCATCACGACCAACGCCGTGCTCGAGGCGTGGGAGGCGCGTGGGCGACGGGGGCTTGAGTGGCTCGAGGACAACCTTGACCGCACGTCGCAGTCTCGCTCGTTCAACCCCGAAGGCAAGCTCGGCGTGAGCGAGTGCCTCGTCTATACCGTGCTCGACTGGCTGCGCGAGCGGGAGGCTTATCCGGTGGATGTGCACGCCCGATTGGAGCGGTTCTCCGCGGCCTGGGCCAACGAACCAGCAATCGTCGAGACCCGGGAGCGGACATGACCAACCGGCCACCCCTGAGATCGAACCCGAGCTTCCGAGGCTTCGTGGGCGCGCAGTTCCTCGGCGCGTTCAACGACAACCTCTACAAGCAGCTCATCTTGCTGCTCGCGGTCGGCGTCTTGTTCCCGGGGGCCGATAAGCAGGGCCTCGCCTTCGCCGTGTTCTCGCTGCCGTTTATTCTCTTTGGCGGGATCGCCGGCGAGCTTAGCGAGCGGTTCAGCAAGAGCCAGGTGATGGTCCTGATGAAGGTCGTCGAGATCGGCATCATGGGCCTCGGCGTGTTCGCGCTGCACCTCCGCGACTGGAACGCCATGTTGGCCGTGCTCTTCGCCATGGGCACGCACTCGGCGTTCTTCGGGCCGTGCAAATACGGCGGCATGCCCGAGATGGTCAACGAGCGTGACCTCCTCTTCGCCAACAGCCTCGTCGCCATGACCACCTTCCTCTCGGTCCTGCTCGGCGAGTCGCTCGCGGGCTTCCTCATGGACGAGTTCGGCGCGAACCTCTGGCAGGCGGCCTTGCCCTGCGTCGTCTTCGCCTGCATCGGCCTGGGCTTCGCGCTGACCATCCGCAAGCTGCCCGCCCAGCGACCGACGCTGCGCCTCTCGCTCAACCCCTTCGCCGGGATGGGGCCTACGCTGGGCACCTTGTGGTCGAGGCCCGCCCTCTTCGCCGTCGTGATCGGGATGTCGCTGTTCTGGTTCAATGGCGGCGTGCTCAGCCAGGCGGTCAACGGGCTCGCCGCGCCGGACTGGCTCGACATCGGGGAGGGGGAGAAGGCCCAGATCTCCAAGCTGCGGATGTGGCAGTCCTTGGCGATTGTCTTGGGCTGCCTCGCCGCTGGGCCCGTGGCCCGTCGCGTCAAGCCGTCCCTGGTCATCTTCGGCGGCGCGGTGACGATGTTCATCGCCCAGTGTGGGCTGCTGCTCGTGGGCACCGTGCTGACCGCCTCGGGCGGCGCCTATGTCTGGACCGGGCTCTGCCTCGTGCTCGCCGGGTTCGCGGGCGCGCTCTTCTTCGTCCCGGTCAACGCCTATCTTCAGACGGCCATGGAGGAGGGCGACCGCGGCCGTGCGTTCGCCGCCAACAATACGCTGAACTTCGTGTTCATCTTCCTGTCGGGCGCGTTCTACGCCTTGCGGGAGGCGCTCGGAGTGTCCCCGGCGATCGCCACCGCCGCGGCGGGCTTCATCATGGTGCTCTACCTCTTCCGCGCGCGGACGCAGCTCGGCGGGATCTCTTTCGTCAAGTAGGTTGACGAGTTCGCGATCGCAGAGTACCAACCGGAAACTCGGACCGAGTTCCCGTGGATGGATGCTGGCTCGAGCCCAAGGCGCGAAAGCGCGTCAATATCGGTTGATATTGCAAGTTTGAGCAACGCCGGGATCGGGCTGGCAGCCGCCGCGGGGCGACGGGAGAGGTTTCTGATTGGTGCTCTCGCCCCGCCCGCACGAATTTGGGCGACGACGGCCTCGGCTGTCCGATACATCCATCCACGATGGACCAAAGCACCCTGCTCGCCGCGCTCGAACGGCACTTCGGCTTCCGAGAGTTTCACGTCGGTCAGGCCGAGGTGATCGAGGACGTGCTCAATGGCAAGGCGACCCTCGCGGTCATGCCCACCGGCGCGGGCAAGAGCCTCTGCTACCAGTTGCCCGCCTTGCTCCTCGGCGGCACCACCCTGGTCGTCTCCCCCCTCATCGCCTTGATGAAAGACCAGGTCGACGGGCTTCGGGCGCGGGGCATCAACGCGGACTGCATCAATAGTCACCAATCGGCGGACGAGCAGCGGCTGGCCATCGGTCGAATGATGCGCGGCGAGTCCAGGCTCGTCTACGTCGCCCCGGAGCGATTCCGGAGCGCCGGCTTCGTGCGGCTTCTGACCGAGCGCCCGCCCGTCCTCTTCGCGGTCGATGAGGCCCACTGCATCTCCCAGTGGGGTCACGACTTCCGGCCGGACTATGCGCGGCTCGGTGAGGTCATATCGCGGGTCAAGCCCGAACGCCTCCTGGCGTGCACGGCGACCGCCACCCCGGACGTCCGCATGGACATCCTCCGGGCCCTCGGCGTCGAGCAGGCGACCGTGCACGTGGCCGGCTTCCTGCGCCCCAACCTCTTCCTCGAAGCGCAGAGCTGCGCCTCGGATGTCGACAGGCAAGCGCGGCTGCTCGGCTTCATCGGCGAACACTGCGCGTCGGGCTCGGTCATCTGCTATGCGAGCACCCGGAAGCGGGTCGAGTCCTTCGGCGACGTGGTCACGCGAGCGCTGGGCAAGGACAAGGTCGCCGTCTACCACGCCGGCATGGCGGACGGGGATCGGGCGCGGGCTCAGGACCACTTCATGCGCGGTGAGGCCAAGGTGGTCGTCGCCACGACGGCGTTCGGGATGGGCATCGATCGAGCCGACGTGCGGGGCGTCGTTCACCTCGATCTGCCACGCAACCTCGAGGGCTATTACCAGGAGGTCGGGCGCGCCGGACGAGACGGGCTCCCGTCGAGCTGCCTCTTGCTGCATGGTGGCAATGACGCCCGCGTCCACGAGTTCCTCATCGATCAGTCCCACCCCCCACGAGAGCTCATCTCGGCGGTCTGGCGAGCGCTCGTCCGCCATGGCGAAGACGGCTGCGCCGCTCGGAGCCTCGTTGGCCTGCCGGGCATCGAGAGTGAGAGCATGGTCGAGGCCGTGACTCGGGTCCTCTTGAAGGTGGACGCCATTCAGGTCGATGGCGCGGGCAATTTCCGCAGGGATCCGGACTCACCCGTCGATCTCGCCGAGTTGGGCCTCGACTTCGGGGCGCTGTCGGCCCACGGGGAGGCCGAGCGGGAGCGACTCCGGCGCATGGTCCGCTTCGCCCGAACGACCGACTGCCGCCACAAGCTCCTGCTCGACTACTTCGGCGACCCCGATTTTCAGACCTGCCCCGGCTGCGATCGGTGCTCGCCTGAGCGCGCCACCGGGGGGGGGATGCCGGCGAGGCCCGTGACCGGGGCCGAAGCGCCCCTCGTTCGGAGCGCGCTCGAGGGCGTGTCGCGAGCCCAGGGCCGCTTCGGCGTTCGCAAGGTCGCCGCCATGCTCGCCGGGGCGCGCAGTCGGGATCTCGAAGGCACCTCCTTGCTGACGTTGCCGACTTATGGCGCGCTTCGAGGCCTCGGCGGCGACGGCTGCTTGGACCTCCTCCGCCGGCTGATCGACGGTGACCTCTGCCGCCTCGACGGTGGGGAGTATCCGCTGATCGTCTTGACCCGCCGGGGAGAGGCCGTCCTCAAGGGGCGCGAGGTCGCGAGCTTGAGGGGGCCTCCACCCACGACGGCGAGCGCGCGGGTGGCGCCGGTGCTGTCGAAGCGGGCGGCGCTGCTGAAGGGGGCGACGGCGACGCTCGCAAAGGGGCCGAGCCCAACGCCGAGCCTCAAGGCCTCAGACCCCACCCTCGCCGCGAGGCTCCGACAGTGGCGGCTCGAAAGGGCCCGCGAGCGGGAGGTCCCGCCCTATGTGATCTTCAGCGATCGCACGCTCGCCGAGTTGGCCACCCGACCGCCGAGCTCTGCCTCCGAGTTCCTGGACGTGCCGGGCCTCGGGCCTGGGCGCTGGGAGGCCTTTGGTCCCGCGCTCCTTGCCGAGCTTCGGGACGCCGTGGGTCCACCCTCTGTCTAGTCTCGTGGGCGCTCTTGGACTCGCTTCGTCGGCGCTTTCCGTCCCTCGATCGAGTGGATTCGACTTGTGGTCAGGGGGTTGGACACCTAACGTCTCGCGCCGAAGCCACTTACCCCGACGCGAGGTTTAACGACTCAGCGTTGGCGGCTTCACCGGGCTGGTCGCGTATGCCCGACGCGGCCAGCCCACCTTTACTTCCCGTCAGAGCGGGTGTTCCATTGACGAAGGTACGGCAGGGAGTCCCTGCCTCATGCCTAATCGACGTTACGGTCGGCAACAAGACAGTCGGCTGCGCCTTCTTCTGACCGGGATCGTGCTCGAGGTGGCTTGCATTGAGCCGCGCGGGCAAGCCTCGGGCGAAGCCGAGACCGACATGGCCTGGCAGAAGGACTTGCCTCTCGTTGGGCCAGACGCTCGTCTGGAGGCGGACGTGAGCCCAGACAGCCCCCCGCCCGCCACAGGGCCGTGCGACGACGGATCTCCGCGCTGCTGTGACGGCGGAGCGGCCCCGCCCTGCAATGGCTGCCCGGCCGGAACCGTCGTCCCCGAAGGCTTCGTCTGCGTACCGTCGGGCACGTTCACGATGGGCTCAAACGAAGACGAGCCGGGACACAAGTATGGGGAGATCCAGCATGAGGTGACGCTGACGCATGCGTTCTTCATTGGGCTGATGGAGGTCACGCTCGAGGGCTACCGCCCCTTCGACCACATGGGCTCGGCGGTGTTGGATTGTGGCCTGACCTGCCCCGCGAGCTTTCTGAGCTTCTTCCATGCGGCCATGTACAGCAATGCGCGATCCGCCGCCGAGGGCCTGCCGGGCTGCTCTATAGCCTCGAAGACGATAACGAGGGGAACACCGTCAACCCGGGCTGGGTCGAGGGTCCAGACTGTCTGGGGTATCGGCTGCCCACGGACGCTGAGTGGGAGCACGCGGCTCGAGCCGGCACAACGACCGCGACCTATGGCGGGCCGGTCGGGGAGCTGCGGGAGGAGGGACAGACCGGGTGCGCTTACGATCCGCTCCTGGATCCCATCGCCTCGTACTGCGGAAACTTCGTCGGGGACGTACGACAGCAGGGCCATGAGGTGGGTCAGAAACGGCCAAATGCCTGGGGCCTCTTCGACGTCTTCGGCAACGTGGCCGAGTGGACCTGGGGGGGGCACGCTGGGCGTCGCCCGATCTCGCCAGACGCCGTGGTCGATCCCTGAGAGAGGAGCCTCGATGTTGCGAGCGCGATGGAATTTACGACCCGGCTCTGCTCCTCGAGCTGCGCCTCGCTCGATACGCGGGCCGCCGCGATCGGGGTGAGGACCGGCTACAGCAGACACGCGGACGTGGGCTTCCGCCTCGCCCGGACGGTCGGGCCTTCCGACGTTCAGGCCGACCCCCGGTAGCCCGCACCCCTCGCCTCAGGCCTCGTCTACCTCGTCGGCCACCGCTTGTTCCACCGTTCGCACGAGCTCCGCCCGGCGCTCGGCGATCGCCGCGATGAGGTCCTGCCGGTTCGCCCTCACCCAGCGCGACCGCAGGAGCAGCCGCCGACGGTCAAGGCGCTCGCCCCACCTCAGCGCGATGAAGCCCGTCGCGGGTCCGAGGACAGCCATGCCGAGCGCCGCGCCGAGTCCGAACAGACCAAAGGCGAGCCCGATCCAGAAGGCATAGGTCAGCGTCAGGACGAGGAGCCCGAGCAAGAGCTTGATCGTCGAAATCACGTCCGTCTCGCGACCGGCGAGCCTCACGGCGACGGGCTTCACCACGCGATAGGGCACCCACGCGAGCATCGCGCCGAGGAGGGCGATGGGCACGAGGAGGACGAGGGTCAGGAGGCCGCGCCAGACATCCGCGGCGGAGGGTTTGGCCTGCCCGTCCCAGATGAGCGGGGTCTTTATGCCGACGCTCTGCAAGAGCCTCTGAAAGTCGGTCACGGAGCGCAGGACCGCCTCGGCTGCTGCCGGGCTATCGCCCTGCAAGCGGCGAAACGCCTCGGCGAGCCTCCGGGCTCGGAGATCGAGCTGCGCCTCGTCCCGACCTCCGTCCGGCGACGTCCAGAGGGCCACGGACAAGATGGCCTTCAGGACGATCCCATTGTCCGCCTCGAGCACACACTCACCGAGCCCGTCGGCGATCCGCTGCGTCAGCGCGGCGACCGCGGCCTTGGGGTCAAGGGCGTGCTGGGCCACGAAGGCCTCGATGGTAAAGGGTCGCCCGACGGTGACGCTGACCGCGCTCCGAAACGTCTCCTTGTCCTCGTAGAGCAGCCCCATCGGGACAATCGTCAAGGGCATTGACGAAGCTCCGAACTGCAAGGCGATGCGTGCCGCTCCGGTCTTGAGGGGCAGGAGCCGAGTCTCACTGTGGCTCGTCCCTTCGGGGAACAAGGCCAGGACCCCGGCCGCGCTCAGATGGGTGACACAGCGGAAGAACGTATCTTCGTTCTTCGACGTGTCCGCCTCCTTCGACCGAAAGACGGGGATCGCCTCAAACGCGCTCATCGCGAGGCGGCCGATCGCGTTCCCAAAGAGCGTGCTCTTGGCGAGAAAGGACACGGGCCGCCCAAGCGCGAGCCTCAGGACCACCGGGTCGAGCAGCCCATTGGGATGATTCCCGACGATGAGCATCGGCCCTGCGACCGGGACCCTGTCGGCGTTCTCGACCCGGATTGAGGGATAAAACAGCCTGACCAAGGCGAGGAACAGCCACCTGAGGCCCGTGGACATCAGGAGGCGCCTCGGCACAGCGTGGGCTGCGCACCTCTTCCGCGCGCTCGCTTATAAGTGATATTCACGCGGGTCCAAAACAGGGGAACCTTCATGTTCGCTCTCGTTCCTGCTCTCCATGTCCAACTCGCCAGCTCGCACCGCGAGACCCTCGCCGAGCGCATGAGAGACGCGGTCGCCGTGTTTTTCGCAGCGCCGGAGCAGATCCGCAATCGCGATGTACACCACGACTACCGACAGGAGTCCGACTTCTTCTATCTGACGGGCTTCGAGGAGCCAGAGTCCGTCCTCGTGGTGGCCCCCCATCGGGCCGTGGGTGATCGAACCGCGATCTTTCTCCGAAAGCGGGACCTGGAGGCCGAGGTCTGGGACGGCGAGCGCATGGGCGTCGAACGTGCGCCCGAGGCGCTCGGGGTGGACAAGGCCTTCGAGTTCAAGAGCCTCGCCACCGAGCTCCCCAAGTGGCTGGCCGGGGCCCGGCGCCTCTACTTCTCATTGGGTCGGAACGCCGAAGACGACGAGGTCGTCGTCGCGGCCATGCGGGCGGCTCGTATGCAGCGCAAGACGGGCGCTGAGACCCCGGGCGACCTCCTCGATCCTGAAGACCTCCTGCACGAGCAGCGCCTGATCAAGTCGCCCGAGGCCATCGCGTCCATGCGCCGCGCGGCGACCTTGGCGAACATCGGGCACCGCAAGGCCATGGCCGTCTCTCGCCCGGGTGTCTTCGAGTTCCAGCTTCAGGCGGCCATGGAGTACGAGTGGGGCGTTCGGGGCGCGAGGCGAACGGCCTACTCCAGCATCGTCGGCAGCGGGCCCAACGCCTGCGTCTTGCACTATCGCAGCAACGCCCGCCAGATGGAGGCGGGTGACCTCGTGCTCATCGACGCTGGCTGTGAGGTCGACTACTTCGCCAGCGACGTCACGCGCACATTTCCGGTCTCCGGCAAGTTCACCGAGCCCCAGCGCCGCCTCTACGCCCTCGTGCTCGCCGCGCAGAAGGCCGGCATCGCTCGTTGCCGGTCGGGCTACAGCTTCGAGCAGGTGCATGAGGCGACCGTGCGGGTCTTGACCGAGGGGCTCGTGGAGCTCGGCCTGCTCATCGGCCCGGTGGAAGACCGAATCAAGGACGAGGGCTTCAAGCGGTACTACATGCATCGCACGAGTCACTGGCTCGGCATGGACGTGCACGACGTGGGTCGCTACTACGTCGGGGGCACTTCCCGCGCCCTCGAGCCGGGCATGACGCTGACGGTCGAGCCGGGCCTCTACATCTCGAGCCGCGACCAGCTCGCGCCCGAGGAGTATCGCGGCATCGGGATTCGTATCGAAGATGACGTGCTCGTCACCGACGGCGCGCCTGACGTGCTCAGCGCGGCTATCCCGAAGGAGATCGACGATCTCGAGGCGCTGATCGGGACCGAAGCCCTCTCGATGTGAGCCGTCGGTCAAGAACGAGAAGCCAAAAAAAAAGACGCCCGAAGGCGTCTCTCTCTCTTTTGGGGGGCGCCGACCTCCCGGAGGAGGGAGGGGCCAGGAGGCCGGCGTTGGAAACCTTATGAGCAAGTCCAGTGCCAAGGCATGAAGGACCCTGTTCTCAACGCCCCCGGCGGCGCCCGGCGGGTTGTGCCCCACGCCGAAGTGTGCCAGACGGGTGTGACATAGTGGGCGAAATGCACAAAGTGGCTCATTCTGGCGTGACCGTTCACGCGGGCATCAACATCGCCCTCGTGAAGTACTGGGGCAAGGTCGACTCCAAACAGAACCTGCCCGCGGTCGGCTCGGTCTCCTTGACGCTCAGCGAGCCGGGCACGACGACGACCGTGAGGTTCGACCCCGCGCTCGACGAGGACGTCTTCGAGCTCGACGGCGTCACATCCGTTGATCCGCGGGTCTCAGCACTGCTCGACGGGGTTCGTCAGGCCGCGTCGAGCACACGCCGCGCCTCGGTCCAAAGCGTGAACACCGTGCCCACCGCGGCGGGACTCGCCAGCTCGGCGAGCGGGTTCGCCGCGCTCGGGCTCGCGGCCTGGCGAGCGGCACAGCTCCCCGTTCACGGCCCCGGTTCAGGCTTCGACTTGAGCCCCAACGCCAACTTCGACCCGCGTCTCCTCGACCTCGTCCGGCGGGGCTCAGGCTCGGCGCCGCGGTCCCTGCTCGGGGGCTTCGCTCGGCTCGAGGCGGGCACGGGCGCGTTGTCCGCCGTGCGCCCTGACGGCGAATGGGACCTGCGCCTGGTCATCGGCCTCACGGTCGCTGGGCCGAAGCCTTGGTCGTCCCGCGACGGCATGGACCTCTCGAAGGAGACGAGCCCCTACTACGACGCTTGGGTCGCCTCTCATCCGGCGGATCTCGACGCGGCCTGCGACGCGATCAGGCGCCGCGATCTCCGCGCGCTCGGCGAGGTCATGGAGCACTCCACCCTGAAGATGCACGCCTGCATGCTCGCCACGCGCCCACCCCTTCGTTATTGGGCGTCGGCCACGCTCGCGGCCCTCGATGTGATCGACACGCTCCGACGCGACGGCATCCTCGTCTATGCCACGATGGACGCCGGCCCTCACGTCAAAGCCCTCTGCGCCGCGGTGGACGCCGACCGCGTCCGCGAGGCCCTCTCACCGGTCTGCCGACAGGTGCTCGTTTGCCAGCCCGGCCCAGGCGCGGTCCCAGGCGCGAGCCTATGACCACGGGGCTGGTGGCCGTCGCCCCGGGCAAGGTGCTGCTCTTCGGAGAGTATGCCGTGCTCGAAGGTCATGAGGCCGTTGTGGTCGCGGTCACAAGAGGCGTGAAGTGCACCTTCGAGCCTCAAGGTTCGACCCTCGACTTCGAACTGCTCGGTCCAAGCGAGGACGATCCCCATCGCCGGCGCTTCGTGGACGCGGTCCTCGCGCGGCAGACCGCCCCGCCTCCGGGTCGTTATCTCCTTGACTCCCGAGCGATGTTCGTCGGCCCGCCGCTCACGCCGACCCGCATGAAGCTGGGCCTGGGCAGCAGTGCTGCGTCGACCGTCGCGCTCTGCGCCGCCCTGCACACGGCCTCGCAGAGGGGTCCACACGATCGGACGGCGCTCTTCGAGACGGCGTATGCCGCACATCACGCGGCGCAAGGCAGCGGGAGCGGCTTCGACATCGCGGCGTCTACGTTTGGCGGACTCTTCGCCTATCGAGTGTGCACGGACCGCCCCGGCCCGGAGGTCCGACCCA
>SHZC01000020.1 GCA_009692505.1 Myxococcales bacterium | reverse complement strand
CTCAGTCCGACGCGCGTCGCTGAGCGGCTCACGACGATGAAGCTCCGCGATGCCGAGCTGGACGGTGGCCATGCAGACAAGGAACCGGGGCAGAGGCGCTGAGCTTGTGAGCAAGGCGTCGAGGTGCACCTCGGCTTGGGTATAGCTCGTCAGCGCGGTCCGGGGCTGCTTCTGTCCAGCCCAGAGATCCCCCTGGATCTGGTGCTGCTGCGCTGCGGCGAAGCGCATGAGCTCGTTGTCGGGCGAGGCTGAGAGCGACTCCTGCAGCTTGCGCGAGAGTGCCTGGCTGACGACCCTTCGGGCGTACTTCGAGGCCTCACCTGGGATGCGTTTGATGGCCTCGTCGGCGGTCGCCGAGATCTCCATGGCGATGCGGAGCAAATCGTCGACGGTCTGACCGTCGCGGGCGCTCTGTCGACCGGCGGCTCGGCGAGAGCGCTCGGCGTCCCGGAATCTCTGTTCCATCGCGAGGGTGTCGCGATCGGCGTCGACCTTGCCGGCCTCGATCTTCTCTCGCTGCGCCTCGACCCGCCTCCGCTCGGCCTCCACCGTATTGCGCTGGATGCGGAGCTCCTCCTGCTCACCCAAAGCGAGCGCGGCCAGCAGGACCGCGATGAGGGTCGAGGCACCGAGGGCGACGATCACGAGCCTGAGCTTTCGAATCTGGTCGCTCGTTCGGGCGCGGTCGAAGGCCCGGTGTTGGGCGTCGGCGGCGGTCGCGGTGGCGGCGAGGTGGTGCTGGTCCTGCTCGCGGTGGCGCTCCAAAGTCCGGGCGGCCTCGAGGAACCGGCGGGTCTCCACGTCGAGGAGGTTGGGATAGAGCTCAAGTGTGCTGGGCGTCAGCGACTCCCCTTCGAGGCTGCGAAGCCTGGGGCCCTTCGGCATCTCCGCGTCCTTGTGGCCGCTGAACCGCCACATCTGGGCACAGGCCCGCGCTTCGTCTCGGCGTTCGAGCGCTTCACGCGAGACCTCGATGAGCTGCTGAAGTCCGCTCCAGTCCCGCAGGAGCGCGTCGTGCGCGAGCGAGACGATGCTCGTGCCGCCCTCATCATCGGCCGGCTCGCCCTCGTCGTCGGTCTCGTCTTGACCCAGACGCAGGAGCCCACCGCGCTCGACATTTGCGAGTGCCCTGAGGACGGCCTCGGACTTCGGTCCTCCACCGGCCGCCGTCAGAGCCTCTTCGCGCGTGAGGACGCGGAGGGTGTCGCCTCGACCCCGCCCGACGGCGACGAGGCCGAGCAGGAGGGCGTGGGCCCGGCGTTGGTCTTCGGGCCCAATCTCGGCGAGCAAGGTCGAGCCGTCCCGCTCCAGCGCGCCTGAGAGGCCTCCGAGTGCCTCGTAGGTCGCGTGGGTCAGCTCGCCCTCCCAGCTTCGGTCCCATAAGGCCGACAGCACGTGCGCCATCCGAGGCAGCGGGTCGGGTGTGCGCTCCACGTCGTCAAGGATGCGCTCGGCGAGGCCGTCAGCGAAGCGACCGCCCGCGAGCCTCACCGGGCCGACGATGGCCTCCCAGAGGCCCTCTCGGGTCGGGGCGCCGAGCTCCATATAGGTTGCGCGGGTGGCGGCGAGTGCCCCGGTCTTCGGCAGGCGCGACAGCACCGGCTGCGTGAGGTCGTCGCGGGTGGTCGTCACGAGGTAGAGCCGCTCGTCGAAGTCGTCGATGGCCCCGGAGAGGAGCGCGTCGAAGGCGGCGAGCTCCTCGGGGTCGACGCCCAAGAGGTCTTCGAGGTGGTCGACACATAAAAACAGACCTTTGTCTATGTGCATCTCCTCGCGGACCAGCTCGGCCAAGCCGTCGGGGGTCTTGAGTCGCTCGAGCACCTCGCCCACCCAGAGATCCCCCCCGATGGCCCGCGTGAGGGACTCGGCGAGGCGGGCGATCGGTCGGCGTGCGGGGCGCAGGCTCGCCACGATGAAGTCGGCGGGCGCCCGGGCGATGACCCCACGTCGGGCGGCGGGCACGAGGCCGGCCCTGACGAGCGAGGTCTTGCCAATCCCGGAGGGGCCCGAGAGGTGCATCCATCGCCGATGCGCCGTGTGTACCTTCCCGAGCCGCTGCCCGACCTCGATGACCTCTTGCTCGCGGCCGAAGAAGAAGCGGCTGTCGCGGGCGGCGAAGGGGCGAAGTCCGGGGAAGGGCTTGGCACTCTCCGGCTCGTTCTCGAAGAGCGGCAGGGTCGTACCCGCGCCGCCGGCCCGAAGGCGCGCGACGAGGTCGCGGAGCAGGTCGCGGAGAAGGAGGTTATCCTCGGTCTTGTCATCGGGCAGGCGAAACGGCGACAGCGCCTCGATGAGGCTCGCAGTACTCCCGGCCTCGAAGCCCGCGCGCACGACCGGCAGGATCTGGAGGTCGTCGTAGGCCGCGCGGCGCTTGAGACCCCACTCCAACTCCGCCTGCACCCATCCGGCGGGGGTGCCGTCCCCGGCGAGGACCATATAGACCCGTGACACGGCGACGGCGTGGGCGATGGCCCAGAGGCGCGGGGAGCTCTCGAGGGTCTCCGGCTCCTCGAAGTGGACCTTCAGCCCGGCCTGCCGAAAGAACTTGGCCATGATCCGTGCAGGGTTTGCGCCCGTGATGTGGGCGTTCAGGCAGAGATCATACTCGGGGGCTGGACGCGGCATCGCCGGTCACTCACACGCCGCTGGAGGCCTGTCAATGAAAGTCGCGGCTCTGGGTCTCCGGTGGCTCCGGGCCTATGTGGGGCACGAAGAAGTGTTCGGCCACCAAATGGACCACGCCCTGCTCGTTTTGGACCCGGCCTGAGACCCCCAGGAACGACGCCGTCTTGACGAGGGCGGCGTATCGCTCGAAGACCTGCGCCCATACGACCACGTTGACGAAGCCCGTTTCGTCTTCGAGCGTGAGGAAGACGACGCCGCCCGCGGTGCCGGGCCGTTGGCGGCAGATGACGACCCCGGCGTAGCGGGTGCGTTGGCCGTGGCTCAGGTTTGAGACCCCCTGCGCGTCGGGCAGACGTTGGGCGCGCAGCGCCTCGCGGAGGGCCTCGAGTGGGTGCCCTCGCGTGCTGTGGTGGCTGGAGACGTAGTCCCAGGAGACGACCTCGAGCGGGGAGAGCGCCTCGAGCGGAGGCGTGGCGTCGGCCGTGGGCAGGGGCAAGGAGATGCCGCGGGTGCGAGACAGTCCCCGCACCGCCCAGAGCGCCCCGCGCCGGTTTTCCTCGAAGGTCTCGAAGCCGCCCGCGAGGGCCAAGGCGTCGAGGTCGCCGGAGTCGAGCTTCGTTCGCCGCGTGAAGTCCTCGAGGTGGCGGAACGGACCCCGGTGCTTGCGCTCACCCTCGACGAGCCGCCCTTCGAGCTCGCCGAGCCCCTTGACGTACCTCAGGCCCATGCGCACGGCGTCGCCCTCCATCGTGCAGTCCCAGTCGCTCGCAGAGACGTCAATCGGCTTGACTAACAGGCCATGTCGTCGCCCGTCCTCCACGAGGGTGGCCGGGGAGTAGAAGCCCATGGGCTGCGCGTTGAGGAGGCTGCACAAGAACTCCGCCGGGTAGTGGCAGCGCATCCACGCCGTGGCGTAGGCGATGAGCGCGAAGCTCGCGGCGTGGCTCTCGGGGAAACCGTACTCGCCGAAGCCCCGAATCTGTTCGAAGACGCGCTCGGCGAAGGCCTCGTCGATGCCCTTCGCCCTCATGCGGGAGACGAGCCGCTCATGATGTTTCTCGATGCGTCCCGAGCGCCGCCAGGCCGCCATGTCCCGCCGAAGCTGGTCGGCCTCACCCGGCGTATAGTCCGCCGCGACGACCGCCAAGCGCATGACCTGCTCTTGAAACAGGGGCACGCCGAGGGTCTTTTCGAGCACCGGCTTCAGGCTCGCGTGGGGATAGATCACCGGCTCCTCGCCCGTGCGGCGCCGGAGGTAGGGATGCACCATGCCGCCGGAGATGGGGCCGGGCCGAACGAGGCTCACCTCGATGACCAGGTCGTAGAAGCAGCGGGGCTTCAGCCTCGGCAGCATGGCCATCTGGGCGCGGCTCTCGATCTGGAAGACCCCGACCGTGTCGGCGCGTTGGCACATGGCGTAGGTGTCGGGATCATCGGCGGGGATCGTGGCCATGGAGTGCGACTGCCCCCGGTGTCTGCGGATGAGCTCGAAGCCCAGATCGAGCTGCGTCAGCGCGCCCAAGCCCAAGAGGTCGACCTTAAACAGGCCGAGAGCCTCGACGTCGTACTTATCCCATTGAATGACCGTGCGGCCCTCCATCGTGGCGTTCTCGATGGGCACGAGATCGTGAATCGGCTCGTGGCCGAGCAGGAACCCGCCCGGATGTATAGACAAATGTCTTGGAAAGTCCTGAATCTCCTGAGTCAGGCGCATGAGCAGCCGGTGCCGAGGGTGATCGGGGTCGAGGCCACCGCGGCGTAAGGTCTCGTCCTCTGCGCCTTCGGAGAACCCGAGGGTACAAGCGACGCGGTCCAGGGCCGTCTCAGGCAGGGCGAGCGCTTTGCCCACGTCGCGGAGGGCAGAGCGGGCGCGGTATCGAATCACGTTGGCCACCATGGCCGCGTGGCTGCGCCCATACCGGGCGTAGACGTGCTGAATCACCTCCTCGCGGCGGGCGTGCATGATGTCCAGATCGATGTCGGGAGGCTCGGCGCGTTCGAGCGAGATGAAACGCTCGAACAAGAGGCCCATCCGCACCGGATCGATGGCGGTGATCCCTAAGCAAAAGCAGACCGCCGAGTTCGCCGCCGAGCCGCGGCCTTGGCAGAGGATGCCGCTCTGGCGGCAGAAACGGACGATCTCCCACATGGTCAGGAAGTAGCCGCAGTAGTCGAGCTGATCGATGAGCGCGAGCTCCCGGTCGAGCTGTGCGCGGACGTCCCCGGGCACCTCACCGCCGTACCGACCGCGCGCGCCTTCGTAGGTGAGCTCACGCAGCCAGGTCGAGGAGGACTGTCCGTCGGGCAGGCGTTCGGCCGGGTAGCGATAGCGGATCTGGCCGAGATCGAAGTCACAGCGTGAGGCCACCTCCAGCGTGCGTTCGAGGGCGGTCTGGTCGTCGGAGAAGAGCGCGGACATCTCGGCGGCTGAAGGCAAGGCGTGGAGATGGTTGGGCTTGGTGGCTTGCCCCACGGTCTGCACGTTCGCGCCTCGCCGAATACAGGTCAGCACGTCTTGAAGGGGGCGTCGGGTGGGGCAGTGGTAGAGGACCTCCGTCCCCGCGACGACCGGCAGGCGGAAGCGCTGTGCCCGACCTCGAAGCCGGGCCTCCAGGGCGGGCTCACTCTCGCGTCGATGACGAGCGACGAGGGCGTAGAGGTCTTCGCCGAAGGCCTCCCGGAGCAGGCCCGCCTGCGCGGCGAGCGACGGTTCTTCCGAGGGCTCGACGACCTGGCCCAGGCGCCCGCGGTCCCCACCCCAGAGGGCGATGAGGCCCTCGGCGTGGGCGGCGAGCTCGTCGGTGCGGAGCCGGCAGCTCCCCTTGGCCGAGCGCAGGCGTCCTTTGGTGACGACCCGGCAGAGGTTGGCGTAGCCCTCCCGATGCCGCGCGAGCACCACGATCGTCGAGCCGTCCTCGAGCGTCAGCTCCGAGCCGACGAGGAGCTTGATGCCCAGCGACTTGGCCTTCTCGTGAGCCCGCACGATGCCGGCGACGCCGTCGCGATCGGTGAGGGCGAGGGCGCGGAGGCCATGAGCGTGTGCGGACTCGACGAGCTCGTCGGGATGACTGGCGCCCTCGAGGAAGGTGTAGTTGCTCTTGCACCAGAGGGGGACGAAGGCTTGGGACATACGCCGCTCACTCCACCCAGCCGTGCAGGTACCAGTTGCGGCGCTTGCGGTCGTAGTAGACCCAGAGCAGATCGCCCCGCTTGGTCTCGGCGAAGTGATACTCGCGGCTCTGCTCCTGGCTCCACCACCCGCCGCTGATGGCGTATGGGCCATGTAGTTTGACGACCGCGCCGGCGGCGGGATCGTGAGGCACCCAGCCGTCGTCGCGCAGGTGCCGGGGCACGGGCTTGAGGCGGAGGGGTTTGGCGAGCAGGCGTCTTTGAAGCACGCGAGGCGGCCTTGTTTTGGCCTCCGGGGCGCGCAGCTCGCTGAGGGGGGCGAACCCGAAGCGGGCCTCGGGCAGGTGACCCTCGCGCAGCTCGGCCCGTTGGACGGCGCCCTCGCCGAGCTCGGCCCGAACGCGGGCGAGCGCGCGGTTGGCGGCCATGAGATCCCGCTTGGGGCCATCACGGAAGAGGCGGAGCTGCTCGGCGGTCGCGCGCACCCCGACGACCCCGACGCGGAGCTCGACGACCCCGGCGCGCAGCTCGAGCTGATCCATGCGCAGGCGCAGCAGATCGAGCAAGACGGGGCTGTCGAGGGTGGGCTCGCCGGGGCGAAGCGTGTGCCGCTCTTCTTCGGGCGCGTTGACCCTCGTATTCAGCCGGAGCTGAAGGTGCAGCTCGGTCAGGGCCTCGTGACGCTCAGCGAGCAGGGTCAGGAGCTGATCGACAAGACGCTTGACCAAAAACAGGAGACGGGTGGTGTCGGTCTCACCGTGCTCGCACAGCAGCCGTCGCCAGAGGTTCGGGGGGATCGGCTGAGGGCGCAGGGGCTCGAAGGTCTGAAGCGCGGCGCGCCGGTGCAACTCGACGGCCGCGGGTCCGAAGCGAGTCTGCAGACCGTCGACGGGCAGGGCCAGGAACGCCTCGACGTGACGTAAGCCCAAGCGGTGAAGGGTCTCGCACAGCCGAGGTTCCAGGCCGAGCCGCTCGAGGGGGGTGGAGAGCAGGCGGCGGTGCTCATCTTGGGGATCGGTGAGCAGGAGGGGAGACGAGAGGCGAGGCAGGAGGCGCGTGGCCGCGAAGGTGCCGAAGCGCGTGAAGCCTACGCAGAGGCGGGCGTCGAAGCCGAGCTCAAGGAGCGAGGCGAGCAGACGTTCACCCCACTCCATCAGCGAGCCGAACAGCCGTTCGAGCCCGCTGGCGTCGATGAAGAAGAGGCCGGGGATCTCGGTTGAAGGCTCGACTCGTGGGCTGAAGCGCCGAAGGTGCTCGGTGAGCCGTCGGGCGCCCCGCTCGAGCTGTGCGGGCTCGAGGACGTCGGCGCGGAGCTGAGCGTTGAGGGAGAGCGCGGCGGCGTAGCGCATACCGGGCCGGATGCGGTGCGCCCAGGCGGCGTCGTTGACCCAGAGGATGCGGCCGTTGGGTGTATCCACGTCGACGATGACCGCGGGCGTCTCGCGCAGCTCGGGGCAACGCTCAAGGAGGAGCTGGAGGGGGAGCGCGGGCAGCTCAAGGCAGGCCAGATGCTCGCGCTCGGCGACCGCGTTCAAGGGTGCTCTCCCGTCCCCTTCGGGGCGTTGAAGTCCAGCCCGAGAGGGCCGTTGAAGTCCACCGAGAGCCTAGAGACGCTCCCCCCCCGCTTGTCTCTGTGCGTGATGAGGTCGCCCCATTGACGACCCTGCCGACTCTGCCGATGCGCCTCGCCGCGCCACGAGATCAGGGGCCCCAAAGAGCCCCCCTCCGCGCCTCTCCGGGTGAGGCAGACGACGGCGGTGTCGTGTTTGCGGGCGAGCCCCTCGAGGCGCGACTGGAGCGGCACGGGCAGGGCTGTGGGCAACGCGCTCTCGGCCCCGAGATCGAGCACGATCAGGCCAAAGGCGCCTGAGCGCAGGAGGTGCGTGGCGGCGCGCCCGGCGTCGGCGGACTTGGAGACCCGGATGATCGGCAGGGCGTTGAGATCAATCCCGGCGGCGGCAACGTCTGGGGGGTAGAAGGTCGCCTCGCCGAGGAGCACCCAAGCGACGGGTTCACCGGCCCGTTGGGCTTGATGGACGAGCAGGAAGGTGAAGCTCGACGCGGCGCTCGCGCCCAAGGTCGACAGCTCGATGAGGCGGCCGGCGAAGCGTTCGAGGGTGAAGGACGGCTGGAGCGTGCGGCTTGCTTCGAGCGCGGACGCGGGGATCTGTTCGGGGAAGGAGAGGACCGCGGCACCCATGGCTGCACCCGTGGCGTCGCGACAGAGGAGGCGCGGCGTCGGAAGAGGTCAACTGACTTGACGAGGGCGCGGCGGTTTGTGCTCGGCGCCGGACGCTCAGCGCAGGGGCTGACCGTCGAGGTACCGTCGGACCTCGATGACCTTGCCCAAGATGCGCAGCCCTCCTTCGGGCGGGACGATGGGCGAGAAGGCCGGGTTCTCGGCGTGCAGCTCGATGCGGCCGCGGCGCACCTTGTATCGCTTGACCGTGGCCTCGTCGCCGATGAGGGCGACGATGATCTCGTTGACTTCGGCGCGCTCCTGCTTGCGGACGATGACGATGTCATTGGGCAGGATGCCGGCGCCGATCATGCTCTCGCCCCGCACTCGAAGGGCGAAGAGCTCCTCGGAGTCTGGGCGGCCGTCGACGGGGAGGAGGCCCTCGAGGTGCTCGATGGCGGTCGTGAGCGCGCCCGCTTGCACCCGACCGAGCAGCGGCACCTGACGGGCGATCCGCGGTCGCTCGTTGAGGGGCAGGCGGTACCCACGGGCGCCGCCGTCTTTGATGAGCCTGCCATCGCGAACGAGGTTCTCGAGGTGGGTGCGCGCCGACTCGATGGCCTTGAAGCTGAAGTTGGACTGCACCTCGCGCACGGTCGGCGGGCGGCCCTCGATGAGGAGCTGGCGCACGAACTGATAGACCGCTTCGCGCGTGAGGCCGTGGGCGCCGCGGGGTTTCCGTCGGAGGCGCGCAGCCGTCGGCTCTTCGTCGGCCGCCTTGAACGCGGGCTTTTTGACGGCGGGCTTTTTGAGGACGGGCTTAGGGGCCTTGGGGGTCGTGGCCATTTGAGGGGATGCCTCCGGTTGATTCCAGATGTTCGTCTACCAGACGTTTGTCTGCCGTTCAAGCATTCGATGAGATTTTCGGGGGCGCGGGGAGCCGTGAGCGTGACGCCGAGCTCAGGCAAACCCGCGGCAGTTGCCGCGGCAGGTAAACCCGCGGCAGTTGCCGCGGCAGGCAAACCCGCGGCAGTTGCCGCGTCAGGCAAACCCGCGGCAGTTGCCGCGTCAGGTAAACCCGCGGCAGTTGCCGCGTCAGGTAAACCCGCGGCAGTTGCCGCGTCAGGTCGTCAGGCTTGCTTGACTACTTCTTGAGCGCGGGTGCGACCGACGCGGGCATGATCGACAAGGCCGGCGCGGCGGCGGCGAGCGCGAGACCGTTGGCCAGGATCTGGAGCTCGACGGCCGGGATGTCCTCCATCTTCTTGCCCGCGTCCTCCGCGAGGTGCGCGCGCTCCTTGTCATCGAGCTTGGTCACAGTGACGGTGCCCTCGAGCGTGGCCTGCTGGCCCTCGCAGTCGGTCGGCGCGAAGAAGGCGTAGTCCTTGAACTTGACCCGAGCGAGCGCGCCTTTCTGACCCTTGATGCCGAGCCAGCAGCCCTTCTTCTTGCAGACGGTGGCGACCTGCCCCTCGACGAGGATGGTCTTGCCGGCGAACGAGTCGGGCGCCGCGGCGACGTCTTCGAGGTTGATGGCGGGGGTCTTCAGGGTGAACGCCGCGCCGTGGTGAATCGGGCCTGTGCTCTCGCCGGCGATCGCTGCCGCGGGAAGGAGGGTCAAGGCGAGGAGAGTGAGAGTACGCATTTCAATATCCTTGGGTGAGGGGCCGACGCCGAGGTGCGGAACCGAAAATTTCGGGCGAAGACTAGTGCGCCAACCACAGGGATTTCCAGTCTCCTTTTGGCAAACCTGAGACCTCGGTGCCCCGACTGGGGCCTGCAAGTCACAAGGGTTTAGTCGCGGTCCCTTGACGGACCCGTCCGAAACGTGCTGGCCTCACTCTTGCCTCCGGGCTCAATTATGCGCATCTCCCTCACTGCTCTAGGTCTCTGGCTCGCCCTCGGCCTGCCCCTCGCCGCATGCTCGAGTGCGGGCACCTTGACCGACGACGGCGAGCGCGACGCGCTCCGCTCGCCCCCGCCCACGAGCTTGCCGCCGCGCGCGAGTCTGCCGCCTACGCCGGGGGCCACGGACGCCGCCGCCGCCCCCGAGGGCCGACCCGACGCCGCCGCCCCCCCGGTCATCGAAGCCGACGCCGGACTCGCCCCGCCGCCGCCCCCCCCTGATGACCCCTGCCAGGGCGTCGACTATCTCGGGCTCTGCGAGGGGGCCGTGGCCGTCTGGTGCGAAGACGGGGCCCTTCAACGGGAGGACTGCGGACTTCGCGGGCAAGGCTGCGGCTGGGTCGACAATACCCAAGGCTACTTCTGTGGGGGTCAGGGTGCAGAACCCCAACCGGGCGGCGATCCGGTGGTCCCGCCCGGCGGAGGGGCCGGCTGTGGCGAGCCGCTCGAGGCGGGCAACTTCGCGCTCGTCAATCAGGCTCGGGCGCAGGCGGGCGTGGGTGCCCTCAGCTGCGACGATGCCGCTACCCGGGCGGCCCGCGCCCACAGCCAGGACATGTGCGATCGCGGCTACTTCGACCACACCGGCCTCGACGGCTCGGACACGGGTGACCGCCTCAACCGTCAGAGCGCGCGCTACAACGCCTGGGGCGAGAACATCGCGATGGGCACGGCGACGGCAGCGGACACCCACGACATCTGGATGAACAGCCCGGGCCACCGCCGGAACATCCTGGACGGCACCTTCGGGCGCCTCGGCGTCGGGCACGCGCCGTGCGCCGGCCAGCACTACTGGACACAGGTTTTCATGGATTGACGGGGAGGCGATTCACGTCAAGGCAATTGACGTGAAGGCGATTCACGTCAAGGCAATTGACGAACGCCTGTCCGCTCGCAAAGGTCGGCGCATGATCCAAGACTACCCGCCGTCTTCTGAGCCCGTCGGTCGCCTCATCGCCAAGGAGGTCCTGGCCTACGCGGCTCAGGGCGCGCTCTTCCCCTTCGGCCTGCGCGGCGCTTCGGCCCCCACGGCGCGAGTGGCTGACCAGCGGACGGTGGTCCTGGTGCATGGCTACATGGCCAATAAGGCCTCGCTCATGCCGCTGGCCGCGTACCTCCGGCTTCGAGGGTTCAAGCAGCTCCGGCTCTTCAACTACCCGTCCAGCCGAGGCATCGTCGCCGGGGCCATCGCGCTGCGGAACTTCCTCAAGACGCAGGTGCGGGGCGGTCGCATCGACCTCATCGGTCACAGCCTGGGTGGCCTCGTCTCACGGGTCTTCCTGCAGGACCTCGGTGGGGCGCGCCGGGTCGACCGCTGCATCACCCTCGGCACGCCGCACCAGGGCACCTACAACGCCTACTGGGTGCCGACCCGCGTAGGCCGCGACCTGCGCCCCGACTCCGCCCTGCTCGCCCGCCTGGAGGCCACGCGGGACGAGGCCGCGCGCGTGCGATTCACCTCCATCGTCGCGGGCTCCGACCCGCTGGTGGTCCCCCGGATCTTCGGCGCGCACGAAGATGTGGTGCACGTGCCGGATCTCGGCCACCTGGGCTTGTTGTTCTCCCCGACGGTCTTTCGCGCGGTGGCCGAACGGCTGCGGTGAGCGCGCACCCGTCGACGTCGGCCCGAGTCGCGAGCCGCCTGGGCCAGACGCCTGGCCCCGACCGGGTCCCGCTGTAACAGGGACGCGGGCTCGGATACCCGAAGGGTCAGCTCGTCAAGTAAGCTGACCATCGAGAGCACGTCGAGGCGGTTGTGCTCGAGGACCCCGGCGATCGAGCTCGGATCGCCGGAGCGCAGCCACTCCCGATAGCGTCCCAGGAGCTCTGCGCCTGGCACGCCGTCACGCCGATGAAGCCCCAAGAGCTCCCGCTCGATGGTCGTCAGCAGCTAGAGGTCGAGGCTGAGCGCGGCGGCGCCCTCGGGGGCGGTCGGCCGGGCAATCACGGTCATTGCCTACCCAGCCAGTAGAATGGCTGCCGTTTTTGGTGTGCAAATGCAAGGACGCGGATTCCTTCGGCGGCGCTCCGATACTGGATGGTGTAGGGCCACCGCTCGGTTGGGAGGACTGGTGGTCCCCCGGATCTCGGTCACTCCTTATTGTTGTTCTCCCCGACGGTCTTTCGCGCTCTGGCCAAACGCCTGCGCTGAGCGCGCTCCAGTCGACGCAGGCCCGAGTCGCACGCCGCCTCGGCCTCAGCAAAGCACCGCCCGGCCTCGAAGAACCGTGCGGCGAGGGTCGAGAGCCCAAGGCGCCTTGCCCGCTCGGCGAGACGTATGGCCCCGACCGGGTCCCGCTGAAACAGGGACGCGGGCTCGGACACTCGAAGGAGCAGCTCGTCAAGTAAGCTGACCATTGAGAGCACGTCGAGGCGGTTGTGCTCGAGGACCCCGGCAAGGGAGCTCGGATCGCCGGAGCGCAGCCAGTCCCGATAGCGTCCCGGGACCTCGGCGCCCGGCACGTCGTCACGTCGATGAAGCCCCAGGAGCTCCCGCTCGATCGTCGTCAGCCTGCAGTTGCTCAGCTCAGCCTTGAGAAGCCTCCGGGAGGCCGGGAGAAGATCGAGGTGGCCTTCGAGGGCCAGGCTCGGATCGTCGAGGCGATGAAGCCGAAAGCGGGCCTGAAGCAGCGGAAGGTCGAAGGAGCGGCCGTTGAACGTGACGAGGAAGTCCGCACCCCGCAGCCGCTCGGAGAGGCCGGTGAGCGCGGCCTCCTCGTCGTCGGGTGAGCCGAGGAGCCACTGCTCGCAGAGCAGCTCGCCGCGCCTAAAGTGGGCGGTGCCGATGAGAAAAGGCAGCGTGCCCGCGTTCGTGCCCAGGCCGGTGGTCTCAAGGTCCAGGAAGAGCGCGGAGTGCGCGGAGAAGCTCCGGAGGTTGAGGTCGAGGCCGAGCGCGGCGGCACCCTCGGGGGGCGGCTCACGCAGAAGCAGGAGCGGGCGGCCGGCGTGGCGGTCGTCTTCGGTGTACCGATTGACCGCGACGAAGACACGACCTTGGGCGGTTTCACGGACCTCGCCGTCGAAGGCCCGCGCAAGCGTCGCGTAGTGGTCGCTTGGACCGCCGGCCAAACCGCCGGGCGCGGCACTCGACTTGACGGGCGCCCGACCCGCCGAGCGGAGCAGGGCCCCGAGGCGGCTGGCGAGCGGGCTGAGCGGAGCGTCGACGGTGGGCGTTGGCGTAGGCGTTGGCGCGGGCGCGGGTGCCTCCTGACCACGAAGATGGGCGGGCAGCGTGCTGGTACCCACGTTCGGGTCCACCGTGGTCTTGCGCCTCGCGAGCAGGAGGCGACGGGCGGCGAGGGGGTCCGCCGGTGCTTGGGCCGGACCCGCGTTGGGTGACGCCTCAGGCAAACCCGCGGCCGTCCCCGCGTTGGGCACCGCCTGGGCCCGCCCATTGGCCTCGGCGGTGCGTGGGTCGACGATCCGCAACATCCGCCGACGCAGATCCTCGAGGTCCGTCAATGGAGCGTCTCCTCGGGCACGAGCAAACCTTCGCGGAGCGCGAGCAGGACCTGCCGAACCACGGCCCGACTGCGGGGTGTGTCCCCGGCGACGAGGGCGGGTGCCGGCGCTCCGACGCAGGCCGGGCAGCCATCGTCGCAGCCGCAGCCGTCAAGTAACTTGACGAGTCCGTGGAGCAGCGCGCCGGCCTGGAAATACAGCGCGTCGTGGAAGCCTACGCCCCCCGGATATCGCTCGTAGAGATACAGCGTCGGCAGCTCATCCGGATCGACCGCGTCGCCGTGATGGTTGTCGTCCTGCGCGTTGACCAACGACACGCCGAGGTCGCCGGCGTCACACATGAGGTGCACCGTGGCGGCCGCCTTCAGCGCCTTGCCGATGCCCAAAAGCGCGTCGACGACCCGGTGACGGGACAGCGAGAGCAGCGCGGGCAGCTCGGCCGCTGGGGCCAGCCAGAACGCCGTCGTGTGCAGCTCCTGGTCAGGCAGGGAGACGTCCCCGTAGCCGACGTTCTCCCCGGTCGTGAAGCGGATCTTCTTGAAGCCCACGACGCGCTCGAAGACGCGCACCTCGCCGTGCCCGATCGTGCCCCGACGCCCTTCCACGTGCGCGTAGCGGTCGAGCACCCGGACGCCGCCGTGGGTCATGGCGTCGGTGAAGTAATCGACGGAGACGGGGACGACCTCGGCGCGTCGACCGGTCCAGTCGAGGTGCATGACCTGAAAGGTCTCGCCGCCCACGATGTAGATGGCTTGCTCATGGAGCGTCGTGGCGGCCGAGTGGTAATCCACCTCGCCGATGATGTTGTGGCGGTGCTCGCGATCGATGACGGTGAAGTTGCCCTCGGCCAGGCTGCGAAGGCCGATGCCGTTGGCCGGGTAAGTGTCACCGACCCACTGCCAGCGACGTTGCCCTCGGTGAATGATGCGTTGGTCCGCCATGAAGTCGAGCAGGGCGGTCGTGGCCTCGGCGCCGAAGCGGCCGAAGTTTTGGCCTGGGGCGAAGGGCACCTCGAAGGGCAGCTCGAAGGCCGCACATCGGAGGTGGTCGCTGACGACGAGCAGGTTGTCCGGCGCGAAGCGAGCGTGCTCGGGTGAGCCGTCGAAGAAGAACTCGGGGTGCACGGCGATGTACTGGTCCACGGGCTCGCTCCGCGTGACCATAACCACGCTCGCGCCCTCGTGACGACGGCCGGCGCGCCCCGCCCGCTGCAAGGCGCTGGCGATGCTGCCCGGATAGCCGGCGAGCACGCAGGCGGCGAGCTGGCCGATGTCGACGCCGAGCTCGAGGGCGCTCGTGGAGACGACCGTCCGGATGCGCCCGCTCCGCAGACCCGCTTCGATACCCCGCCGATGCTCGGGCAGGTACCCACCGCGATACCCGGAGACCGACTCCGGATCGAGCCCCTCATGGGCGACGTCCTCCTTGAGGTGGCGGGTGAGGCGCTCGACGTTGAGGCGGCTGTTGGCGAAGACAATGGTCGGCACGCCTGCGCAAGACAGCGCGACGGTCAGCTTGCGGGTCGCCTGGATATAGCTCGCGCGGAGGCCCCGGACCCCGTCGACGATGGGTGGGTTGTAGAGATAGAAGGTCCGGGCACCCCGAGGGGCCCCGCTCTCCGTGATGGGCGTCACGTCCTCCTCGATGAGCCGGGAGGCGTGCTCGTGCGGGTTGGCGATCGTCGCCGAGCACAAGATGAACTGGGGTCGACCGCCGTGAAAAGCCGCGATGCGCTTCAGCCGTCGGAGCACGTTGCAGACGTGGCTGCCGAAGACCCCACGGTAGGTGTGCACCTCGTCGATGATCACGTAGCGGAGGCCCGCGAAGAAGCTCTGCCAGCGATCATGATGCGGAAGGATGCCCGCGTGCAGCATGTCGGGGTTGCTGACCACGACCCGCGCCCCGGCCCGAATTGCCCGACGCGCATCCCCCGGCGTATCCCCGTCGAAGGCGAAGGCCCCGCACGCGACCTCGGCCGCGGTCGACAGCGCGTCGAGCTCGGCGACCTGGTCGTGAGCGAGCGCCTTGGTGGGGAAGAGATACAGCGCGCGGGCGCTCGGCTCGGCGAGGCAGCGCGCCAGGACCGGGAGATTGTAGATCAGCGTCTTGCCGCTGGCCGTCGGGGTGGAGACGACGACGTGCTCACCGCGCGCCACGGCGTCGATGGCTTGCGCCTGATGGCTGTAGAGCTGCTCGATGCCCCTCGCTCTCAGGGCCAGCCGAAGCGGTTCGGGCACGGACTCCGGGAAGTCGGCGAGGCGCGCGGCCACGGCTTCGGAGTCGTGACGGGCGATGAAGGGCTGGCCTCGCTCGGGATGCTCGGCCCAGAGCGCGAGGATTTGATCGGCGGTGGACATGGGCCGAGACGCTATGTCGCCCACTGAACAAACGTCAAGCGATCACCTCGCGCCGGGCTCCAGATGCCTCAAGCTCACGATCTTGCCGGCCACAACCTGCGCGGCGTAGTCACGCTTGTACGGGAACGGGTGGGCGATGCGGACGAGCTTGACCTCGTGTCTGCCCGGCTTGAGCCAGCGTCGAGTCACGGGCGTCTCGCCGATGAACCGACCCCCGACGTAGACCAGCGCGGGGGGTTGGGCGTCGACGCTGAGGTAGCCGACAGCGGCCCCCTCGGGCGCGCGCTCCTTGCGCTGGCTCGCGGGCCTCAACGGAGCGGTCTCGCGGGTCGGGCGGGGCGCGGCGTCACGCTCCAGGCGGGGTGCCAGACCCCGGTCACGGCCCGACGGCACGAGCACGGGGTCGAAGGCCAGCTCCTCGGACGGACCGGCACCGATGAGCGGAACTGCATCGGGCGCGGCCAGGGGGGGAGGGGCGACGGTCGAGACGGCGACGGCTGAGCCCATCGCGGTCGCCGAGGCCACGGGGTCGGGAACACGCAAGGCCATCACGATCCCGGTGACGATGAGCACGCAGACGGCCGCGGCGACGCCAAGAGCGAGGCCAAGACGCCGCCGGTCGGGGCGATCGGTGCTGTTCAAAGTCAGCTCGGCCTCGTCGACGGGCAGGGCGGGGGAGCCGATCGGGCCGGCCCTTCGTCCCCTTCCGGGCTTGACCGGCGTGGAGCTCGAACCCTCCGACCTGACGCGGGAGATCATCGTCGCGTCCTCGGGCGCGAGGTCCCAGGGGTTGAGGCTCAAGGAGGCAGACCTGGCCAAAGGGGGGGACCGCTCGAGCAGCTCAAGCAGCGCCCCGGCGTCTTTGGGCCGCTCCGTCGGCTCGCCGGACAGCGACTGTTGGAGTGCGGAGATCCAACCTTCCGAGAGCTCCGGGCAGATGGCCCTCAGGGACGGCGGCTTGCCCTTCCGGGCGTATAACCGCGACAGCTCGTTCAGGAGCTGGATGGGCGGCCCGTTGGGATCGAGCTCGAAGGGCAGCCGTCCCGAGAAGCTCTCGAAGGCCAGGAGCCCCAGAGTGTAGACGTCCCAGGCCGGCCCCGCCACGGAGGTCGGCGTATCCCCCAAGATGACCTCGGGCGGAAGGTAGATAGGGGTGCCCACAAGGTGTCCCGTTGCGGTCAGTCCTCTCGCGGCCACGACCTTGGCGATGCCGAAGTCCAGGATCTTCACCCGCCCGTCGCGCAGGACGTGGATGTTCGCCGGCTTCAAGTCGCGGTGAACAATGCCGCGCCGGTGCGCGTGAGCCACGCCGCGCACGACTTGACGAAACCATTCCGCGCGCAACGAGAGATCGGCCGTCGTGGGCCCGATCACGTCAAGCGGCTGCCCGTCGAGCAGCTCGGTGACGAGGTAGAGCCGCGCCTCATCCTCGAAGAGCGTGACGAACCGAAGGATATTTGGGTGGTCGAGGCGCTGGAGGGTCTGCGCCTCACGCACGAAGCGGGCGCGGATCTCCGAGTTCACCGCGAGCGCCGGATGAACGACCTTGATCGCGAACGACTGCTCCAAGAGGACGTGCACGGCGCGATAAACCTCGCCCATGCCGCCGACGCCCAGCAGTTCGATCAGCTCGTATTCTCTGACGCGAGTGGGGCTCTGCACGGTCGTGACTTACAACGACGGGCTTAGCGCTTGAAGAGCGACGCGAGAAATCCGGGCTTCTTCTTTGAAGGATCGCCGTCGTCCCCCGGCTTGCGGAACGGGCAGGTCGAGATGACCGCGTCTGCTAAATCGAGGAACGCCTTGGCCTGCGGGCTGTCGGGTTTGACGGCGGTGACGGGCCGGCCGGTGTCTCCGCCCCGTTGGATGTCGACGTCGATGGGGATGCGCCCGAGGATCTTCACCCCGTACTGCTCGGCTACGCGCTCGGTGCCGCCATGGTTGAAGGGCTGGCTCTCGTGTCCGCAGGAGGGGCAGGCGTAGTGGCTCATGTTCTCGACGAGGCCGATGACCGGGGTCTCGACCTTGCGGAACATTTGAAGGCCTTTGACCGCATCAATGAGGGCGAGCTCACTCGGGGTCGTGACGATGATGGCCCCCGTGACGGGCGCGGTCTGGGTCAGCGAGAGCTGGGCGTCGCCCGTGCCGGGGGGCATGTCGATGCAGAGGTAGTCGAGCTCACCCCACTCCACGTCCGTCAGGAACTGCTTGACGATGGAGCCGACGATCGGCCCCCGCCAGACGCCGGGCTGATCGGCCTCCATCATGAAGCCGATGGACATGACCTTCAGGCCGTAGGCATCAACCGGCAGGAACTTATTGCCGCTCGTCGCGCCCGGGCGAGCGTCGGTCACCCCGAGCAGCATCGGCGCGGACGGGCCGTAGACGTCGATGTCGAGCAGGCCGACCCGGGCGCCGCGCGCCTTCAGACCGAGCGCGAGGTTGACGGCGACCGTGGACTTGCCCACGCCACCCTTGCCGCTGGCCACCGCGATGAGGTTCTTGACTCCGCTCAGCGCATTGCTGGCCTTGGCGGCCGGCTTCGTCGCAGTGGGCGCCGGGCCGTGTGAATGGGCCGCGCCACCGCCGTGATCATGAGCGCAGCTCGCGTCGTGAACGTGCGCCCCGGCGGAGGCGGCGGCCGGCACGTCGGGGTCTCCCTGCACCTCGGAGTCGACGATGACCTCAGTCACCCCTTCCAGGCCGCGGACCAGCGCCTCGACGCGATCTTCGAGGGCGTGGCGCTGCTCGCGGGGCACGCCTTCAAAGCGCAGAACCACGGTCACCTCCGCGCCGTCGACTTCAATCTCCCGAACCATGCCGCTGCTGACGAGGTCTCGGCCCGTGGGCCCCTCGAGTTTGGAGAGGGCTTGGCGAATCGTGGCTTCGAGGTTCTTGGGATCCATGTCGGTCAGCTCGTCTCGGGGTTCCGTGGGGTTCAATCAAGTATGCGCCACATCGGCAAGACGCCCCGGCCCTTTGCCAAATTCCGTAGCCATTGGTCAAGGATCGCCGCGCTGAAGGCGTTGCACACGCCAAGCTGACGGTGGTAGCGAGGGTCCGGAGAAGGAAGAGGTTCGATTCATGCGGAAACGATTGGGCGAGATCCTCGTCACGGCCGGGGTCATCGACGAGCTGCAGCTCCGATCGGCGCTGGCTGAGGCGGCGCGATGGGGCAAGCGGGTCGGTGAGGTGCTCGTGGCTCGCCGGCATTGCACGGATCAGGAGATCCTGGACGCCTTGGCCAGCCAGCTTGGGGTCGCAGTCGCGCCGCTGTCGACGACGATGAGCATCGCGCCCGGGGTCCTGCGGCTCTTGCCCCCGAACTATGCGCGTGACAAGCAGGTCTTGCCCTTGCTCCTTGACGGGCGCACCGGCGCGCTCGAGATGGCGGTCTCCGATCCCGCAGCGTACGAGCTCTTGGACGAGCTCCGCTTCCGGACCGGCCACGAGATCCGCCCCGTCGTCGCGACGCCGACCGAGATTGCCGTCGCCATTGAGCACTTCTACTTCGGCGCGCCGAGGCAGGGCAGCCCCATCCAGGAGTTCGCACCGCCGGGTATCGAGGTGCCGTCGTTCACCCCCTCTCCCGACGACAGCATCTTCGACCACGCGGCGCCGGGCAGCCCGTCGGAGAGCCGGGATGGGCCCCCCCTCGAGCTGGATACCGTCCGCCCGTCTCCGGTCCGCCCCGTGAAACTCGAGGCCAGCCCAAGGCGCGAGCCCCCGGCGGCGGCCAGATCCGCGGCCACCGATCCGTCCACGCAGAGCGCCGAGCTGACGGACGCTTCGTTGGAGATCATCCGGCTGGAGGCGGAGAACGCGACCCTTCGCAGTCGCGTGGATCGGGCATTCGAGATCCTGCGCGAGGCGGCGATCGCTCATCGGACCCTGCTGCAGGACCTCGCCGAAAAGGGCATCATTGACCGCGTCGAACATTCGCGCCGCGTGCAAGAGCGCCTCCACAAGCGAAAGTGAACCATGTCCAGCGCGCTTCACGATCGATGGTCGCGCTTGCGGGAGCGCCTGTCAGCCATCGAGGGCACGGAGACGTTCATGCCCGTCGGTGTCCTCGACCACTGCCGGGTGCAGCAAGGTCAAGCGGTCCTCCTCGTCATCACGTCGGAGTTCGTCGGCCGTAGCCCCACGGAGCGCGCTGCGTTGCGCGGAGAGCCGGCGGCGCCGCTCTACCTCGTCGGGGGACCGCACTCGGACCTGAGCGCCGCCGCGCTCGTCGAGCTCGGCGTCGAGCATCAGTGGAGCGACCTCGAGACCATCGAGACCCGGCAGATAGAGCTCGCGCTCGTCCGAGCCCGCCGGGGTGAAGGCCAGAGGCTCAACTTCGAGATTCGGCACGTGCTCGACATCGCCGCGAGCCTGAACGCCGAGCGTGATCCCGACCGGCTCCTGTCGCGTGTCCTGGAGTCGATGCGCCACCTCACGAACGCCGACGCGGGTTCGCTGTACGTCGTCGAGGATCTCGGGGACGGCAAGCGGGCGCTGCGTTTTCGGGTCGCCCAGAACGACACGCTCGGGACATCCGACTTGCCCTCTGGGCTCCTGCCCATCGACGCGAGCAGCATCGTCGGTCACGCCGTCCTCTCGCGGCAGCCGCTCAACCTTCACGATGTGGAGCACCTCCCGCCGACCCTGCAGGTCACGTTCAACAACTCGTTCGACTTGCGCGCTGGGTATCGGACTTTGAGCATGCTCACCGTCCCTCTGCTCGCGGCGGACGGCGAGGTGCTCGGGGCCGTCCAGCTCATCAATCGCAAGCGAGACGCCCAGGCACGGCTGGTCTCTCTCAGACATGTGCCCGAACAGGTTCTTCCCTTCTCGGAGCGCGACGTCGAGCTCTCGACGAGCCTCGCCGGGGCCGCGTCTATCGCGCTGGTCAACGCTCGGCTGACGGCCGAGATCCGCAGGCTATTCGACGGATTTGTCCGCGCGGCGGTCTTCGCGATTGACGCTCGAGATCCCTGTACATCGGGGCACTCCCTGAGGGTCAGCAAGCTCTCCGTGGCGCTGGCCGACGCCGCGATTCTGAACCCTCGATTTCAGGATCGGATCTCGCTCAACGACCACCGACGTCGGCGGCTGGAGTACGCCGCACTGCTCCACGACTTTGGCAAAATCGGCGTGGCCGAGGGCGTGCTGCTCAAGTCCCACCGCCTCCACACGAGCGACTATAAGGAGCTCGCCGCCCGCTTCGACGTGATGAGCCTCTCGAACGAGATTGAAGTGCTTCGGCGCGTCGTGCGGGGTGAGCTCGAAGCCCCGGCGGCGGAGCGGCAGATCACGGAGCATCGCCTTGAGCTGACGGAGACGCTGAGGCGGATCACGAAGGCCAACTACCCCGACCCCGTCGATGGTGAGATGCGGGAGTTCCTCAAGGCGCTGACCGAGCGCACTTGGCGCGATCGCGAGGGGCACAGTCGCCCGGTCCTCACCCCGCGCGAGCACGAGTGCCTCTCGGTCCCCTACGGCAGCCTCACGGCCACGGAGCGTATGGCGATCCAGGAGCACGTCGTGCACACCGGCGTCTTTCTCCGCCAGATTCCCTGGGGTCGCGAGCTCGAGGGGCTCGCCGACATCGCCGCGCGGCATCACGAGAAGCTCGATGGCTCCGGGTATCCGGCAGGGCTCCTGGCCGAGCACATCCCGATCGAGTCCCGGATTATTACGGTGGTCGACATCTTTGACGCCTTGACGGCGGCGGACCGCCCGTACAAGACGAGCCTGCCTTATCAGGCCGCTTGCGACATCCTCTGGAGCGAGGCGGACCGAGGCAAGCTCGATTCGGGGCTCGTGGAAATCTTTGTCCAAAGCGAGGTGCATCTCAGCCTGGGCGAAGGGCTAACGGCACCTCGGTGACCTGCCGAAATTCGAGCTTCTGGCCGACGCGAGGGCAAAATACTTGGAGCCCGGCAGGGCGTGCTTTATACACATCACATCTTGCTTGAGCGCAGGGCGGGTCAGGCCCGGCTCAGGTGCTCGGCCCCCGCGGTCTCCGTGGGGACCGGGTCGATTCCGAATTACCGACCAACAAGGATCGGCGTGAAAAAGGAACCCAAAAAGTCGACCACAACCGTGGTCGTCGAGACTGAGATGTTCTCCGCCGAGGAAGAACGCCTCCTGCGTATGCGCGTGGGGGCTTCTTTGCCGGGTGACGCCGCGTTGGGCAGCAAGCTCGACGCCGTGGTCGCTGACGCCCTCGAGGAGGTCTCTGCCCGACTGCGTCTCATTGAGGCGCAGCTGATCGCCCGACACGCGGACGCCGACATCGGCGAAGTGTCCGATGAGCCGGCCGCAGATGATGAGCGCCGCGCGCGCATCGTCGCCGCGCTCGCGAAGAAACATTCCGCCTGAGCTGCGTCGGGCTCCGGCCCAACGTGCGGGGCGTCGACGCAAGTCTCGTCGTGGGCGTCCTGTTTCGTTACGACCCCGTCCAGATCTGCAACTGCGGTCGCCACTGGCCAAGTGACTCGCCCGGCTTTCCGGCGAAGGCACAGGTCTGCGGTAGCCATGGGCCCCTTGCGAAGTGGGCACGTGCTTTGCTAAAAGGCGCGCCCCTTTGAGGGCAGAGACCCCATGGCGGGGCCTACGGGGAGTGGGACATGAGACGTTCGATCTTTCTTCCGGTGCTCGCAGGCACCTTGCTCGCGGCTGGGTCGGCGCTTGGTCAGACCCCGTCTCGTGTGCTCGTCATCTTCGATACCTCGGGTTCGATGCTCTGGGATTACGCCGATGAGCGAGACTGTTGGGGCGACGGCAGCGTCGACTACCCGGAGTTCAACTGCGAGCTCGGCAGCAAGCTCGGCCACGCGAAGTCGGCCTTGTCCTCGGTCGTGCGCGACGCGGCGGACATCGAGTTCGGCCTCATGCGGTACCACCAGATTGAGGTCGGCCAGCCCCAGTTTGGTCTTCAGCAGCACAACATCGGTGCCCAGTACCGCGACGCCAACGCCAACATTGTCGGCATCAATTACGACGGCGCCACGTCTGGGTGCGTCCCGGCCGATCTGCTGGTGCCGCCCGCCGCTGATAGCCGTGACTCGGTCCTCCGGTGGATGGACGGCGTCGAGAGGTATCCGAACAATAAAGAGCTGCGCGGCAATGGCTACACGCCGCTGACGACCTCGCTGGACTCGGCCGCCGAGCAAATGCGGGTCCTGATCGAGAACGACCCGTCCGCCGAGTGCCGGCCCAACTTCATCCTCCTGCTCACGGACGGGTATCAGCAGTGTCCGGGAGTCGATGCGCGTGATCCGGTCTTCCGCGAGGACATCCGGCAGCAGCTCGTCAATCGCGCCCGCTCGCTCCGCAACACCGACGTTCGCGGCACGGTCCACGACGTCCGCACCTTTGTCGTCGGCTTCGGCCAAGGCACGGCGTTCGCCAACGAGCTCGACTCGCTCGCCCGCGCCGGCGGCACCGCGGTCAACGCGTTGGGCGAGATCGACTTGAACACGGGCGTCGCGTACCAAGCCGACGACCCGCAGGCGCTCGTCGCCGCCCTGAGCAACGCCATCGGGGACGCGATGCCGATTGAGCGCTGCGATGGCCGGGACAACGACTGTGACGGGGCCGTCGACGAGGACTTCCCCCGGCTCGGCGATGCCTGCGATGTCGGCCTCGGGCTGTGTGCGCGGGACGGCGCCATCGAGTGCGCGCCCGGCGGAGACGGCACGATCTGCAACGTGAGCCCCGGCGACCCCCAAGATGAGGTCTGCAACTTCGACGACGACGACTGCGACGGGCAGATCGATGAGGGCGTCCGCAACGCGTGCGATGACTGTGGCGTGGTCGAGGCCGAGGTCTGTGACGGGCTCGACAACGACTGCAATGGCGTCGTCGACGACGGCGAGGTGAACCGCTGCGGAGGCTGTGGCGAGACGCCGCTCGAGGTCTGCAACGGCCGGGACGACGACTGCGACGACCGGCTCGATGAGGGCGTCCTCAACGCCTGTGGCGCCTGCGGCGACCTCGGCAGCGAGGTCTGCAACTGCTTGGACGACGACTGCGACCTCAGCATCGACGACGGCCTGAACTGCCCACCGTGCGACTGCGACCCCCGCGCCGAGATCTGCGACGGCCTGGACAACGACTGCAATCGGGAGATCGACGATGGCGTCGTCAACAGGTGCGGCCGCTGTGGCGTCGAGCCCGAGGAGCTTTGCAACGGCCTCGACGACGACTGCGACGGCGCGCTCGACGAGGCCTTCCCCGAGCAGCGTGGCCCCTGTGGCGTCAACGAGGGGGAGTGTGCTGAAGGCACGGCGGTCTGCATCGACGGCGAGGTGGTCTGCCGTGGGGGCGTCGAGCCTCGAGTGGAGCTCTGCGACGAGCGCGACAACGACTGCGACAGCGAGATTGATGAAGGCGCGCGTAACGCCTGTGGCTATTGCGGCAACCCGCGCCTCGAGGTCTGCGACAACATCGACAACGACTGCGACGGGCGGTCGGACATCGGCCAGATTTGCCGCGACCTCGACGCCTGCGTCAACGGCGAGTGCGCGCCCCTCTGCGAGGCGGGGGAGTGCTTCAACAACCTCGTCTGCGTCGACGGCCGCTGCGTGACGCCGTGCTACAACATCGACTGCCCCGATGGCCACGTCTGCCAGGACGGACGCTGCGGCGACCCCTGCGACGGCATCGTCTGCCCGACCGCCACCTACTGCGCGCTCGGTCAGTGCCTCAGCGACGACTGCTACGGCCCCGGCCAATGCCCGGACGGCCAACAGTGCAATCGCGGCCAGTGTCTCGCCGATCCGTGCGCCACCGCCGGGTGCGCCGCCGGCCAGGGGTGCGTGGACGGGACGTGTTTCGACGATTGTAAAGACGTTGAGTGCTCACCCGGCTCGGTCTGCATCAACGGCACCTGCACGGGCGACCCCTGCGTGCGCGTCGCGTGCCCCTTCCCGCTCGTCTGTGACCCGGCGAATGGCGCGTGCGTGGCTGACGCCTGCTTCGAGGTCGACTGCGCTCCGGGGCACATCTGCGAAGGCGGGAGCTGCGTCGACGACCCCTGCCTGCGGATCACCTGCGCCAACGGCCAGCTCTGCCATCGTGGTCGCTGCGGCGATCAGGACCCCGGCGCGGGTGCCGGCAACCTCGGTGAGGCCGACGGCGGGTTCGGCCTCGGGTCCGGCGGGGTGAACCAGGACAACCGAATCTTGACTGGCGACGGCTGCGGCTGCGCCTCTACACGAACCCAGGGGACTTCTGGATTCGGCTTGCTCGTCATTGGGGTCGTCGGCATCATCCGCCGCCGGAGAAGAACCGTTGCCTGAAATCTCGTCCACCGGCGATACGCCGCCTCCCGTCTTGAGCCCCATCCTGCTGTCTGGGGCCCAGCGCCGAGCACTGCGCAAAGCGGGCCATCACCTCTCGGCGGTCGTTCAAATCGGAAAGAACGGCCTGACTGACGGGCTCGTGCAGGCGACGGCCGTGGCCCTCGAGCAGCATGAGCTCATCAAGATCTCGATCTCGCGGGAGTCGCCCGTGGAGCGTCACGACTGCGCCGATGAGCTCGCCGAGCAGACCGGGAGCCACGTCGCCCAGGTCATCGGGCGGATCGTCCTGCTCTACAGACGCCGGCTCGAAAACCCCACCGTCGCCCTCCCAAGTCCGATCGCCGAGGCCGCAGCTCCGGCCCCAAGAGCGCCTTGATCCTGCAACTTGACGGGCGATTCCCTTCACCCCGCCGGATTGAGCGCGTCGTTGAGCTGCTCGAAGACGACGGCGTCGTCGCTATCCCCACCGATACGACCTACGCTTTGGCTTGCCTGCCTGATCGCAAACGCGCCGTTGACCAACTCATGGCCCTGCGCCGCCTCGATCCGAAGAAGCCCCTCGCGTTAATCTTCAAGGACATCCGGCACGTCAGCGAGCACACGCTCCTCGACGACCGGGCCTTCCGCATCCTGCGCCGCTACCTGCCGGGGCCGTACTGCTTCATCCTCGAGGCCAACCGGACGCTGCCGCGGATCATCGGTGATAAGCGGCGTCGAATTGGGGTCCGGGTTCCGGCCCATGGTGTGCCTCAGGCGATCGTCGAGGTCGCTGGGCGGCCGCTCATCGTCACGAGCGCGATTGATCCCGATACGCAGGAGACGCTCAACGATCCCTGGACGACCGAGACCATCTTCGGACACGGGCTCGCGGCGGTCCTCGATGGAGGTGATATGCCGGGCATCGCGTCGTCGGTCGTTGACTTGACCACCGAGATCCCCACCGTCATCCGGCAGGGATTGGGCGACTGCTCCGACTTTCTCGTCGGCACCTAAAAAAAAGCCGGCATCTCCCAGAAGACGCCGGCTTTTTAGTTGGTTTGGTCGGGGCGAGAGGATTTGAACCTCCGACTCCATGCTCCCGAAGCATGTGCGCTACCAGGCTGCGCTACGCCCCGACAGGAGCGGCTTTCGAGGTTTCGACCCCGCTGAGTGCCAAGGCCCGGAGTTCAGCGATGGCATCGCCATAATCCGGAGCACCAAACACCGCAGAGCCAGCGACGAAGACATTTGCCCCCGCCGCCGCAGCTTCGAAAACGGTCGCCGAATTTATGCCGCCGTCCACGGAGATGTCAACGGTCAACCCCCGCGCTCTGATCATTTCTCGAAGTTTGCGGATCTTCGGCAGGACCCCTCGGATGAACTTCTGCCCGCCGAAGCCCGGGTTCACCGTCATGAGCAGGACCAGGTCGACCTCGTCCAGGATGTGCTCGAGAGGGTTGAGCGGCGAGTGCGGGTTGAGGCTCACGCCGACCTTGGCGCCCGTTGCGCGGACCACCTGAAGCGTGCGGTGCAGGTGCGGGCAGGTCTCGGCGTGCACGGTGATCAAATCGGCCCCAGCGTCCCGGAACGCGGCGGCGTAGGCGTCGGGGTGCGCGATCATGAGGTGAACGTCGAAGGGCAGATCACAGGCCTTGCGGGCGGCGGCGACGACGAGCGGCCCGATGGTGAGGTTCGGGACGAAGTGCCCATCCATCACGTCGACGTGAATCCAGTCGGCGCCGGCCGCAGCGACGGCTCTCACATCGTCATGGAGATGACCGAAGTCGGCCGAGAGGATCGAAGGGGCAATTCGGACAGGCGTGGACATAGCGGTCATCGGTCGGGGGCCTCGGTGGCGGCGGGTTTGAGTTTAGTCGCGTCGACGAAGCGCGGCGGCGAAGAAGCCGTCCATGCCGTGTCGATGGGGCCAGACGCGCATATCCCCGTTGGCGTCGAGCAACTCTTTCCAGTCGATGCTGCCTTCGGGTGGAGGTCGGCGCTCGAAGTCAGGTCGAAGGTCCAGGAAGGCGCGCACCTGCTCGGGCCCCTCGGCCTCCGTCGTGGTGCAGACGGCATAAATCAGGACACCACCCGGGCGCACGGCCTCGCAGACCGACAGCAAGAGAGTCTGCTGCTGGGCCGCCATGAGCGGGATGTCCTCGGGCCGCCGTCGCCACTTGATCTCCGGGTGCCGGCGGAGCGTGCCGAGCGCGCTGCACGGCGCGTCGAGCAAGACCCGGTCGAACGTCGCGTTTCGGGGCGTGCGTCCGTCGTGTCGCTCGACCTCGACGTTCTCGTGCCGTGAGAGGGTGTCCTTGAGGCGGGCGACCTTTCCGGCGTGATCGTCGGTGGCGAGCAGCTTGCCTGTGCCTGCGAGGGTCTCGAGGATGTGGCGAGACTTGCCACCGGGCGCCGCGCACACATCCCAGAGGTTGTCGCCGCGCTGCGTATCGAGGAGGTGCACCACGAGCTGTGCCGCCTCGTCCTGCACGAAGAAGTCTCCCCGAGTGAAGGCCTCCGTGCGGAAGAGGGTGTCGTGGGAGACGTGCCAAGCCTTCGGGACGAAGCGCGCCTTCTGACCGGAGATGCCCGATTGGTCAAGCATGTTGACGAAGTCCGCGTCGGCCATCGTCGTGCGAACGGTCAGCTCGGCGGGCAGGTTCACGGCGGCCGCGGCGAGCAAAGCTTCCTCCTCGCCGAGGGTCGCGACGAGCTGCTCATAGAGCCAGTCCGGCTGGCTGTGCAGGACCGCCGGGGTCAACGCCTCGGGCTTCCACTCGCGCGCGGCGATCTGGCGCTGGACGCCTCGCAGCACGCCGTTGACGAAGCGGGCCGCGCCATCGTTGAGCCGGGTGCGGGCGAGCTCGACCGCCTCATGAATCGCCGCCCGCGCCGGGATTCGGTCCATCGAGATGAGCTGGTAGGCACCCACCCGGAGGATCCACCGGAGCTCGTTCTGCGTGGAGGCGAGCCCCCGCGCGATGCAGCCGTCCAACAAAGTGTCGAGCTTACGGACGTGGCGCAGCGTGCCGCTGGAGAGCTCAAGGGTCAGCCCGCGATCACGGGGCGTGAGGGCCGAACGTTGGGCAGCGGCTTCGAGCGCGGGCTGCAAATAGGCCTCGCGCGCATCCACGGCCATGAGGACGTCATGGGCGACGGCCCGCGCGCCCTTCGGCGGTTCTGATATCGGTGTGGTCATAGCCTCATGCCTGGGGAAAGGTCGCGCGCGCCCCGCAGAAACTCCGCGCCGCTGATGACGCGTCGACCGGGGCGTTGAAGGGAGGTGAGCACGACGGCGCCGCGACCACAGGAGATGATTGGACCGTCGGCTGCGGGTGCCAAGACCGTCGCAGCCTCCTGCAGGTCAGACGTCGGCACCTCGGCGGCCGTGGCCAGGCGCGTCGATTGAATCTTGAGCGCGCCATCGCTCCGATCGACGAACCCACCCGGCCAAGGATGAACCCCGCGGACGAGGTCGTGAACGGCGCGCGCGTCCTGCGTGAAGTCGATGCGCCCATCGCCCTTCTCGAGCCGGTTCGCGTAGGTCACGCCGTCGAGCGATTGGGCTTCGAACGTGAGGCCGTTGGTCACAAGCCGCGCGAGCACGTCGCTGAGCCCCTGGGCCCCGAGCACCGACAGCCGGTCATGCAGCGCCGAGGAGGTCTCGTCCGGGCCGATGTCCGTCGTCAGCCGGTGGCAGACGGGCCCCGTATCGAGCCCGGCTTCCATCTGCATGACGCAGACGCCGGTGCGTTCGTCTCCCGCTATGACCGCCCGCTGAATCGGGGCCGCGCCCCGCCACCGTGGCAGGAGGCTGGCGTGGACGTTCAAGCAGCCGTGTCGGGGCAGATCGAGGTACCGCTGGGGCAAGACCTTGCCGTAGGCCACGACCACGAAGAGCTCGGCCTCAAGGGCGCGGAGGGCGGCGTAGCTGACGTCGGACAACCTCGGCCATTGAAGCGGCGTCAAGCCATGTCGGAGCGCGGCCTTGGCGACCGGCGGCTTCGTGTCCTCCTGCCCTCGACCCGCGGGCTTATCGGGCTGAGTGACGACGCCGACGACGTCGCAGCCCGCCTCGAAGAGTGCCTCAAGCCCTGGCACGGCGAAGGCAGGCGTGCCCATGAAGAGGACCCGGAGCGCGCTCATGCCGGGGGTGCCTGCCGGCCCGCCAGGTGCTGCGCCTCGGTGTAGTCCTGAAGGGCGAGCGCGCGCTCGAGCGGCCCGAGGCGGTCGACGTACAGCGTGCCGTCGAGGTGGTCGAGCTCGTGTTGAATACAGACGGCGAAGAGGTCGCGCGCCTCGAGGACGTGGTGCTCTCCGAGGCGATCCTGATAACGCAGCTTGAGGTGCTCGGTGCGCAGGACCTCGGCGGCGATGCCCGGCAGCGAGAGGCAGCCCTCGCGCCAGACGATCTCCCCCTCCCGAAAGGTGATCTCCGGGTTGGCGAGCACGAAGACGTCTCCCGGCACGAGCTTGCCACCCTCGTCAGGCCTCCGCAGATCGATGACCACGACGCGGAGAGAGGCGCCGACCTGAGGGGCTGCGAGCCCACGGCCAACCTCTGCATACATCGTCTCGACGAGGTCATCGACGAAGGTTTGAAAGGCCTCACCAAAGTCTGTCACGCGCTCGGCGACGAGGCGCAGTCTGGGGTCGGGGTGGGTGAGGACGCGGAGCAGGGCCATGCGGACTTCTCTCTATCCGAGGTGGGCTTCGTAGCGGAGGCGGCGACGCTCGTGACCGAGGATGGCGTAGGCGTCGTCAACGACCGCGGCGATCTCGCGCACCTGATGCCAGAGCGGCCCCTCACGTCGCACCCGATGTGGATCGAACTGCCGCTTCTGATGCTCCCAGGCGGCGCGGATCTCCGAGCCCGTCGCGCCTCGTGAGACGCCGAGGACCTGATGATAATCGGCGGCCTGCGTATCGCTGAACTTCTGCGCCACGAGCTCCGCGAAGCCGGGCATCTGGTCGTCGGTGCGGGGGGCCCCGGCGCGCTGCAAGAGCTCGGGATCGAGTGGGGGTAACCCCGGGGCGGAGCGGTGGCCCACCGGAGCCTCGATGAGCTGGAGCACGCCGGCCGCGTACAAGATCCCCAGGACGTCCAGCTCGCTGGTCTGGACAGCGCGCGCGATGTCGAGCGCCGTTCGTCGACCGTCGACGAGCGAGAGCGTCGCCATCTCGTCTTGTCGCAGGACCAAGCCCGGCAGCTCACGGCGCGGACCTGCGAGCGGTCGGGGCACCATCGCCGGCGTTCCGAGGACGCGATAGAGGCGGAGTCGGCCGTACTTGCGGCGCACGCCGTCGAGCACCAGGCGACCAGGGTGCATCCCGAGATCAACCGGATCGAGCGGACGCGCGCCACCACGAATGACCATGGCCTCGCCCGCCTCCAGGGCGAACGTCGACAGGACGCGCTCGATGACGTAGCCGCGAAGGCTCCGATAGACGTCCTCGGAGTCCAGATAGCCCGCCTCGATCAAGACCTCTTCCGTGGTGGCCCCGAGGTCGGCCGCCCGCTCCCGCGCCTCTGCCAGCACCGCGCGAGCGATGCGTCCTTCCGCGAAGAGAAAGGAGACGAGGTCCTCGTGCCGCTCGCTGCTGTCGGCGTACACGGGCGCGCCGGCGTCGAGGAAGATGCGGCGAAGCACGCCCCCCGAAGCGATCTCGACTCGTCCGGTCAAGGCGGCCTCGGTGCAGGCTGCGAGCAGCTCGCCGACGCCCCGCCGCTCAAGATCGACCTGACGGCCCGTGTCGAGCAAGGCCGCGAGGGCATCGGCGGGATCGTGCGCCGGACGACGGGGTGGCGAGTAGGGAGGGCTCTTGCCTTGGGCCTGGACCACGCTGTTGACCGACGTTGGGCTGTCGACCTCGACGCCATGATCTGAATGTGGCGAGCGAGCAGGTCCACCAAAATGAGGCGAGCGACCCGGCAGGGCGGCGCGCCGGGGGGTCGGGCTGACGACCTCGGATCCGCCCTCCGGGGCAAGCTCGGCCTCCGCTCCGAGACCTGCGTCCAGGCCCTGGAAACGCCGGACCTCGACCGGCGCGAGGGGGTCGAACTCCGGCTCATCGCTGAGCTCGGGCTCCGCAAGTTGACGGCCCGCTCTCCAATCGACGTGGGTGTCGTCGAGATGGACCGCGGCGTGCGGGGCTGCGGGGTAGGGCGTCGGCGGGCCAACCTGCGTCTCTTGAAGCTCCAGCCGTGGGGCGGGCTCAGGCCAATGTACGAGGCCCGGTGGGCCCGGGGCCGGCGTCACGAGCAGCGACGCCGCGAGGGCCGCCTCGTCGGCCTGCCGCGTCGCGTCCCGTCGTGGGCGCGGCGCAGGCTCGCTCTCGCCATGCAGCAGGTTGTCCAGCGCCGCCCAGTCCGTATCGGTCATCGTCGCCGCCGAGCGGAGGCCGCCGGCCGTTGCCGCAGGACGGGCCACCGGGGGGATCACGATGGGCTGTCGCACCTCGTCCCAGTCCAGAGGCTTTGCGGGCGTGGGGCGGGCCGCGAGCACGTCACGAATGGCGCGAAAGAGGCCGTCGTCGGTGGCCTGCGCCGAGAGGTGCGATCTCTCCGGCACCAGTGCGTCGATGAGTGCTTGCTCGTCGGCCAGATCCAGCGAGGGTCGGACCTCGGTTTGGGCCGCGGACTCATCGCCCGGGCCGATGTAGTTGACGACCTTGTTGAGCAGCTCCGCTATGCCATCGGGCTTACGGAAGTAGTGGTCGGCGCCCGCGGCGATGGCCTCGCTCACGCTGCGGACGTCCTCGCGTCCCGTGCCCAGAAACAGGATCGGGACGAGGGCGCCGAGCGGACGGGTTCGGATCGCCCGACAGATCTCCCGGCCACCGTCGTCTGGCAGCGTGAGGCTAATGACGACCAGATCCGGCCGACGCTCGTCGAAGATCAAGAGCGTGGATCGGGCGTCGGTGGTGATCATCGACGCATAACCGCGGGCCCCGAGCCGGGCGACGAGCGCGTCGGCGAGGGAGACTTCATGCTCGGCGATCAGGATCCGTTTGCGCACTTCCCGCGGACGATCCCCTAGTTCGAGACGAGCGTCACGCCTTCTGCGCGCAATTTCAGGCAAACGCCCACCGCATTGCAGTCTGGGTTGCCAGCACTGCAGGCGCGCCCACTGGCCTCGTCGGCGACCGCATCGAAGCCCCCGATGAGGCCCACAATGATATTAAACGCCCGATTGGGCTCCTCGGCGCCCCCAAGGACAGCGATGACCCCCCCACAGAACGACGGCTCGGGCTCGGTCGCGCAGAGGGTCACGAGCTCAGTGATGAGGCCCCGAATGGAGGTCGCGCTGAAGTAACCCTCCAGGAAGCCGTCGTTTAGAGCGATGCCCGGACCGTCGGCCGACACGACCCCCCGAAGGGTCGCGGCTTGGAGAACGAGGTTGAGGGGCGGGAACTCCGGGCCGAAGGACAGGGACAGCGTGAAGGTCGCGCCCTGAGTATGAAACCGCCCGTCCGCCGGGGTGTCCATCACGGGCCAGCGCATCCGGGGCAGGCCGTCTTCGGCGAGGGAGGCCGGATCGACGCTGAAGTCTTCGCTACCGGCGATGGCGCCGCCGTAGAGGGACCGCATCTGCACGGGTCCGAGCTCCATCGCCTTGTACCCTGCGGCCTGAATGGCGATGACGAGATCGACGCTGCCGTCCGGCTTGCGTTCTACGAGGGGGGCGAGCCCACTTTGCGTCATCAGCGAGACGATCGACGCGAGCGACGACCCATTGTTGCGGGCTGCGAGCGCGCAGCCGAGGGTCGCGGCGTGCGCAGGGTTGTCTGGCAGGACGAGCTCGACGACGCGACCGGCCGGGGAGAAAGTCAGGCCGGGAGGGGCGGCGTCGAAGGCGTGCGCGAGGTCCGGGGCGGCGTCGGTTGCGCTATCGGGCACCGCACCGAGGTCAGGGCGCTGCGCCGCATCGGTCGTTGCGGACACATCCGCCGGACGATCAGGCTGCAGCGCGAGGTCTCCTGGTTCACGACGTGGGCTCTCAGCCTCGCCGCACGCCAGGAGGACTGCGAAGGGCAAGGCCCGCGAGAAGCTCACGCGCGACCACGCCGCCGGATGCCCGAGCCGCAGAACGTGTCCTTGATGCGACCCAGGGCCGCGATCCGTCGCTCGGCCAGGGCGTTGGCGGCCTTGACGGTGGTGATCTTCTCGTCGCGGGAGATGCGGAAGATCTGGGTCGTGACGTCGTAGATCCCCTCAGCGTGCTTCATCGCGCGGTCCTGATTGTAGCCTTCGAGCTCATTGGCCACGTTGATGAGGCCACCGGCGTTGACGACGTAATCGGGCGCGTAAATGATCCCGCGGGCCTCGAGGGCGACCGCGTGTTTGTCTTCGTCGGCGAGGATGTTGTTGGCACTCCCGCAGACGATCGCGCACTTCAACATCGGCAGCGTCTCGTCGTTGACGACGGCGCCCATCGCGCAGGGCGCGAAGACATCGCAGGCCACGCCGTAGATGCGGTCGGGGGAGACGACCTCGATGCCCGAGAACTCATCGGTCACGCGCTTGAGGTTGTCGTGATCAATGTCGGCGATGACCACCTTGGCGCCCGCCTTCACGACGTGGCTGACGAGGTGATACCCGACCGCGCCGACGCCCTGGATGGCGACGGTGCGGCCCGCGAGCGACTCGTTGCCGGTGTGCCACTTCAGCGAGGCTTTGATGCCCTCGTAGGTGCCGAAGGCGGTCACCGGGCTCGGATCTCCGGAGCCGCCGAGGGCGCGGCTGATGCCGACGACCGAGTCCGTCTCCATGCGGACCCACTCCATGTCCCGGACGGTCGTGCCGACATCTTCAGCCGTGATGTAGCGGCCGTTGAGCCCCTGGATGAACCGCCCGTAAGCGCGGAAGAGCATCTCGTTCTTCATGGTCTTGGCGTCGCCGATGATGACGGCCTTGCCCCCACCGAGGTTGAGCCCCGCTGCCGCGCTCTTGTACGTCATGCCTCGCGACAGACGAAGCACATCGCGCAGGGCGTCCTCCTCGTTGGCATAGCTCCACATCCGCGTGCCGCCGAGGGCCGGGCCGAGCGTGGTATCGTGGATCGCGATGATGGCCTTCAGGCCAGTGACCTCGTCGCGGCAGAAGACCACCTGCTCGTGATCCTTGCGCGAAAGTTCGTCAAAAATGCCCATGATTCTTCTCCGATCTCAGGTTCCGGCGGGCGCATGATAGCGACCGCTTCTCGGCTGGCAAGGCGCGAAAAAAGTGGAGCAGCTTTGATGCGTTGCGTCATCTCTTGGGGGCTTGTCTTAGGGGTCTCGCCTCTCTTCTGCCCACTCCGAGCGTTCGCCTCCGGGGGCGGGCCGGTCGTCAACCCCGATGAGTCGCTCGCCCGACTCAAAGATGGAAACGCACGGTTCATCGCGGGTCGGTCGAAGCACGAGAACAATACTCCGAAGAGGCGTGCGGAGGTGGCCCACGGCCAACATCCCTTCGCGGTGGTGGTCACCTGCTCCGACTCGAGGCTTGCCCCGGAGCTGCTCTTCGACATGGGCATTGGCGAGGTCTTCGTCGTGCGGACGGCCGGACAGGCGATGGGCGACTTTGAGATGGCCAGCATCGAATACGCCATTGAACACCTCGGCGCGTCGCTGGTCCTTATCGTCGGCCATGAGCGATGCGGGGCCGTCCGGGCCACCGTCGAGGCGCTGTTTCCGGAGGCACCCGGACCTTCGCCCGCGCATCGAGTGGAGCACAGCCCCGAGGCGGCCCATGGCAACGCGGCCCATGGCGACGCGGCCCATGGCGACGCGGCCCATGGCGACGCGGCCCATGGCGACGGCCACCGGGCGACTTCGTCGGACAAGACGGCCTTCAGCCAGCCCCCTCGAAGCAAGGGCCATGGTCGCGGCCACGTCGGGGACGACGACACCGTCCCGCCGGACGCCCGCGACCACATTCACACCCTCGTCGCGGCGATCACCCCCGCCGTCCTCGAGGTCGTCCATCGGGTCCCTCGCGCGGAGCTGCTGGACGCGGCGATCGACAGCAACTCCCGAAATCTGGTCCGGCGGCTCATTCGGGAGAGCCCGATGATCAAGTCCTACCTCGTGTCCGGGCGTGTTCGTCTGCTCGCGGCGCGATACGATCTCGACACCGGCAAGGTCGAGGTCCTGCGCTGAGGTGCGGCCAGGCGGTCCCCACTCTCGCTGGATTCGTGCAGTTGGGCTTCTCACGCTGCTCCCTTCCCTGGCCGAGGCCTCCGGTCTGGACGCGCCCTGCGTCGGTGCTCTGACCTCTGGACCGCTCACAGCCGATCCGGCGGCCCTGTTTCACAACCCCGCCCGACTCTCGGGCCTCACGCGACACACCTTGTCCTTGGGGCTCGGCTTGGTCGCCGGGCGGGCCTCCGTGACTCGGCGACGGCTCGGCGCCTACCAGAACGAGGACACGCTCAACTTCGCTGGACCCATACCGGCCGAGGATCTTGATGTTTCAAAGACGGGGTCAGCCCCGGAGGTGACGGCGACGCCGGTGTCGCCCACGGGTGATCTCTTCGCCGCCTTGCTCACCCCAAGACGTGGCCTCGTGCTGGGTCTGGGGGTCTACGCGCCCTATGCCGCGATCGTCGACTACCCGGACGACGGCGCGCAGCGATTTGCGATCCAGGACGCGAACATCGTCGTGGCCCACCTCAGCGGAGGTCTGGCGCTTCAGGTCAACCCAGAGCTCTCCGTGGGGCTCGCCGTCAGCTACGTTCAGGGGCAGGCCTCGATGAAGAAGAGGCAGGACTTCGGCGCGCTGCCCGACTTCGGACGCGGGCTCTCCCGGCCGCCGATCTCTCAGGTCAACGACTTCGGAGCTGACGCCCCGACGATGGTCAGGGAGCTCAACGTCCTGGAGCGGCCGATATCGATCCACGACGCCACGGCGCGGGCTGTGACCTTCAACGCCGGGGTGCATGTCGCTCCAAATCGGGACTGGGACTTCGCCTTGACCTACCAAAACGGGGCCGCGCTCGACTTCGAGGGGGACTTCACGCTCGACCTCGACGACGACTTCTTCACCGGGGATCTGGAGCACGTCGGCCTCCGGTACGCGCCTTTCGTGCAGGGCGACGCGACGGTCGCTTTCCAACTGCCCAAGCGCCTCGCCGTCGCGGCGGGACGGTCTCTGAGTCCGCGATATCGTCTCGAAGGTCGGCTCGGCTATGTCCGCTGGTCGGAGCTTCAGACCTTTCGCATCGAGCTCGAGTCGGCGGCGCTCGCTCAACCTCGACTCGGCTTGCCCCCAAGGTCGTCTCTGTCTTTGCCGAGGGCCTGGAACGACACGATCTCCGTGGCCGTGCTCGGGCAGGCGCAGGGGCCCGAGTCGGTGACGTTCGCGGCGCTGCTCGGCTACGACAGCCCGGCGTCGCCAGACAGCACCGTCGATGCGGCCTCGCCGGACGGGCACCGCTTGACCTTCGGGGCGGGTCTCATCTTCGCGGCCTCGCCCGACCTCTCGGTCTCGGCCGACGCCCGACTCCAATCCATCCTGCCCCGCACGGTTACGACCTCCGACTACGACCTCGGCAATGGGGAGTATACCTTGCTGGTCGCGTCGATCCTGGCGCACGTCGAGGTCCGACTTTGAGCTTCATCACGCGCAGGAGCCCCATGGCCGTTTGGCTGGCGGCCGTTTGGCTGGCCGCCTGTGCAGGCGTGGAGTCGACGTCCCCGCGTATCGGTATCGACCCTGCCGACTCAGGCCCACCCCCTGGTCTTCAGCCCGGCACGCTCACGCCTCTGCCCAATCCCGACGCGCTCGGGGAGCGCACGTTCACGCTCAACCTCGACCTCAGACCACCCCCGCCGCTCGCCCTCGACATGAACCGGGACGAGGTCCAGGAGCTGCTCGGGGACATCGCCCCTGAGATCGTCATGTTGGAGCTCGATCCCTATCCGCTGCTCGTCAATACGCTCGACACGATCAAGGCCGCCTGCGGGACGGACTGGCGAGACGACGACCCTGATCCCCGGCTCGACTGCGAGCTCACGGACCTGGGTCGCAGCTTCGCGCGGGACGGGATGGGCTGGAGAGAGAGCCCCGAGTACGCGCTCGTCCGGCTGTTGACGATGACCCCGGCGAACGTGGTCGTCTTAGGCACGTCCATCGAGTTTCTCCAGACCGTCAGCGATCTTGTGGGCATTGGCGGAGGCTTTGGGCAGATGCTCGCCGATAGCCTGCGTCTGAGGCGCACCGAGGAGTTCCTCGACAGCCGCGTCCTCGCGGTTGCCCTGAAGGAGCGCTTCATCGGCTCGCACCCCAACATCGGCCCAAACGGCGGCATCCTCTTCACGCTCGAGGACGCGCTTGGCGATCTCGAGCCGCTCGCCCAAAAGCTCGGCCCCGTCGGCGGACACCCCGGCATCCTGGCACCCGACTTCCTGCCTCATGGCGTGGTCATGGGCGATGAAATGCGGATGCGCGTCGTCGCGGAGTCCAATATCCGCATCTTCGAGGGCGTCTCGCTTCAGCAGGGCACGGGACAAATCAACGTGCTCCGAGACGTCGTCGGGCCGACCTTCGACGATCCGTTAGAGTTCGACTTCGAGAGCCCCGCAGGCTTTGAGGTCACCGGCTTGACCGACCGGCCGGTGATGGATCTGAGGTTGAGGATTCGGGAGACAGACGACTTCGTCCCGGCCTGCTCGGGGGACGACTACTGCAAGTCGAATCTCCCGGAGTCCCCCGTCGGCGAGACCTCAGTCTGGGCGCGTCCGCCTTTTACGCTCGAGCACATCATCGCGGCTGGCGGCTTCAATAAGTACAGTAACTTGACCAATCTGACCTCGTACCTCGGCGACCTCGCGACGGTCGAGATTGGTCAGGACGGCGCGCCGCCGGGGTGGATCCACTTCGGCGTGCCCCTGAACCTCGGGCCCAAGGACCAATACGCTTGGGAGCTCATCCTGGAGGTCGGTCAGGTCAGCCTCCACGGCCCGGACGGCCGCGACCTCCTCGAGGGCGCGGCCAACGTGGAGTTCACCGTCTACGACGTGCCGGTGGGCATCACGGGCGAGCAGTGCGCGCGCTCGGTTCGACCCTATCTCCAGCAGCAGCGCGCACGAATCTCCGAGTCCCTGCTCGGCGACTTCCGATCTCGCAACGACGCCCTCGACTTCTACCTCGCCGCGCTCGACGACGGCCGCATCGCGCTGTTCTTCATCGCCAGAGAGGATCTCGGCGACGGTCAGGCTTATCCTTGGCGGTCGCCCGGGTTCTACCTCGACGCCGCGCTCACCCCGACGCAGAAGTCCTCGCTGCTTGTGATGGCCGGCTCGACGGATGTCACCCACGAGAAGCTCGTTGTCTTCGAAGAGGAACAGACCGTCTACATCGAGGACGCGAAGGGCTCGGTCTTTCGTCTGCGGCTGCACCAGGACCGCAGCGATCCTCTGCGACCCCATCGCGTCGTCGTCGCCAGCAAGCAGGTCGGCCCTTGAGGTTGATCGCGTGCCCCTTGCTCTTCCTCCTGGCCTGCGCCGCCGAGGAGGTGGTCGTCGAAGGCGAGGTCCAGCCGAGAGCGATGGCCGTCAACGAGACGCGCACCTTGGAACTTCGATACCTTGAGCTGAACGTCGAGGCCTTCGAGCGCCGCCTCACGCTCAACGACCTTCGCGCCGTGCCGATGCCGATCCTCGACGAGCTCTGGCTCTTGGATCTGCCGCTCGAAGGCTTCGTCGAAAATGCCCTCGCCCAAATCGCCACCGCCCCGCCCGAGCAGCTCGAGACGCAGAGCGCGCGAAACCTTCAGCGTCTCCTGACGATGAGCCCCGACACCGCCGATCTTCGGGGCACGAAGCTGTCGGGCCTGATCGACGTCTCAAGGGCCATCGGCATCGCGAGCGCGGACGCCGTCGCCGATCTGCTGCAAATGCCCGATCGCGCGAGCCCGGTGATCCCGCCGGACATCGCGGCGAGGATCCTGCTCGAAGACCTCATCGGCACCCACCCGGCCGCGCAGTTTCGAGCGGGTCAAAACGGTGAGTCCATCGCGGTCGCGCCTCGATCATTGCCCGTGACCCTCGGCGATGTCGTCGACAACTTCGCGCGGATGTCGACGACCTTTGGTAGAAGATTGACCGCGGACGGCCTCTCGCACCCGGGCATCATCAACGCGGCTCGAGGCTTTGCTGTGGTCGAAGCTGCGTTCGCCCTGACGGTGAAGGTCAACGCCAACGCGCTGCCCTATAAGGGCGTGGAGCTGGCCCTGGGTCGGGTCGCCAGCGTCAACGCGATCGGCGGCCAGATTTCGGGTGCAGACGGTCGGGCGGCTACCGTCTTCGCGCTCGACGACCCGAACTGGCTTCGGGTCGAGGGGCTCGTGCCCGTGCCCTACATCGAGGACGTCCGCTTCCCAGTGCACGAGTCGCCGCTGTTCTTGCCCGCGGGGACCCAACGTGGACCCCGGCCGACGGGTGACTCTCCGGTGTGGCAGACGCCGCCGTTTCTGATGGAGCACCTCGTCGCCGAGATGGGTCGCCTGCTCGCCGAGCGGCTGGTCGAGGACTGCGTCGTCTACGAGTTGGGCGGAGGGGTTGAGGTGTTCCGGGCCTGCATCGACGAGACGGGCTTCGTGGAGTTTGAGACGTTTAGTAACGTCGGTCAGCCTCCGCCCCCGCAGTACATCTGGGACATCGTTCATGAGCTCGCGCAGATCAGGATGCACGACGGCGGCTTGGCCGAGGGTGAAGCCAACGCTGAGCTGCGGCTCGTCAACCTACCGCTCGGGGTGTCGGCCGAGCAGATCGTGACCCGCATCCGAGACAACCTCGCGCAGAACCCCGCCGCCCTGCGCGAGCTCGCTGAGGCCACGCACCAGACGACGCGCGGGGCGGCTGACTTTTATTACGACCGTCCAGACGGTACAGACGCTGACTTTCTCTCCTTCATCGCCGAGTCGGACATCCCCCGAGGGCCCGACGGGCAGCGCACGCGGCCTTATGCTTATGCCCATCCAGGCTTCTTCGCCGACGCCGCGCTCACGGCTGTCTTGGGCAGCATCGCCGGCACCCATGGGGACAGCCGCCACCACAGGCTCCAGGTCGTGGCCGGCCAGACGCTCTACGTCGCCGACGACGACGGCGGGGTCTACCGTGTACGGATCGGCGTCAAGCAGAGCAGGCAGCGGCTGCCGCTTCAGATCACCCGAATCCGGTGAGTC
>SHZC01000019.1 GCA_009692505.1 Myxococcales bacterium | reverse complement strand
CGATGGGCCGCGCGACCGCCGCGTCCGGCCCGACTTCGGGTTTCTTGTCCGAGTCCGCAGAACCGGACATCCAAAGGGCGGCCAATCCAAGAACCGCCAGCCCAGCGGCGAGAGAAATCGCCTGTGTTTGTCTCGTCATCGAAGATTACTCGCCATCAATTTACATCCGTCGAAAGTTCGTAACTGAATTGTGAATTGAATGATCTCGGGCATCAAGGTACCGTGCTGTTTCTCGTATGGTCCACCCAATGGCCGCTCCAATGCCTCACGGAGATGACAAGATGAAGCCCAGTTCCGCTCCTGCATGGGTTGCTCTACTCGCCGTGCTGTGCCTGCCGACGCTCGTCTGGGCCCAGCAGGCGGTCATCGTAACGGTCCCCTTCGCGCAATCGAACCCGGCACTGCCGCACCCCGCGCACGAGGGGGCCCGGATCACGCTCAAGGCGATCGTACGCAACGCCAACTGCAACGCCGGCTACCGCGTCTGGTGGGATACGAACTTCGATCAGGTTTACCAGGACAATGAGCCTGGAGATCCCAACCCAGGTTTCCGCAACGTCGTCCCCGAGGGCCGGACCGTCTACGACATTGGGCGGACGTTCCTCGTGCCCGTCGTGGACCGTGATCGGGTGCTGGGCGTCAACGTCCGCGTGCTAAACCTCTGCAACCAACACGAGTCCTTCGGGACGTTCCCAATCTTTGTCTACGACTTCACGCCCTCCAACGACCCCCTCGACTGGACGGCCGACCAACTCCTGATCATGTCCAGCATGTCGATCCAAGAGATCCTATGGTGGATGCACCGCCAGACGTGGCGGTACGACGGAGACGGCGGCGCGGAGAACTCCCAGATTCGAGCGCGGTACGGCCGGTCGTATGTCGTGCTCGACGGCGTCGGAGCCTGGACCTTCACGATCAACGGCCATCTGCCTGCATACCCGCCGAACACTATCAACTGGCAAGGCCAAGCGCAGCCCAACGGCTGGGAAGCGGCGAACACGGCGCGATGGAACACCGACCCCTACGCCGAGACGGTCATCCGATACGTGCACGACCTGATTCGTGACGGGCACACGGGCGCGCGCGGGATCCCCGCAGCGGACGAAGTCAATACCTGCGGCTATGACAACCCCTTCGGCAACCAGCTCAATTGCAACCCGATCGCCGGCACGGACAACGACTCGGGCATCTACATCGGCGCCGATAGCGGCACCTACGGCACGGGCATGGCGATGGGTGGTCTGACGACGGTCCTGCCGGTCCTCGCCGGCACGCCGATTCAGACCGGTCCCTGGCGCGGGCGTTCCTGGGAGTGGCTGGTCCAAGAGGTCACCGACTGGATGGGGCGCATTCAGATCGACTCGAACAGCGGCATCGGCGGCTGGTACTACCACGAGGTCGACGACGGGGGCTGCGGCCTTAACGACGGGTCGACGACCCAATGGGCGCTCGTGGGTCTGGAGTCGGCGGAGCAGGTCGGTCGGCGCTTTGGCGTCATCGTCAACAACCGCTTCAAGTTCCGGGTCGCCCAGAGCCTCGTGATCATGATCGGCGCTGACAACAGTGCCGGGTACCGCTGCGGCTACACCAACAACTTCCAGATCACGGGCGGTGCCATCCTCGGCGCTCGCTGGCTTGGTGTGAACACTATGGTCCGGGGCGACGGCCGCGTCCCGTATGCGGCTCACAACCCCTACACCGCCGATACGCTCCGGGAGCGATACGACCGCTACCTCAGCTTCACGTCCGCCAACTGGGACTCGACAAATCTACGGGCCCACGGCGGCGGCTGGGAGACCCGGCTGTGGCGCAACGGCAGCTACCTCTGCGGCAATAACCCCAACGACGCCCGCGGCACCTACCCGCTCGGCGTCTATAACGCCGGACGCTGCGGCAACTCCTACGCGATGTACTCCCACCAGAAGGGCTACCGGACCGGCGCGCCCGAGATGGCCACCGTCGGTGGTCACGATTGGTACCGCGAGTTCGTGACCTACTACCTCCGCGCCCAGGATCGAAACCTCGGCGGCTACGCGGACTTCGGCAAGATGGTTGACGAGTTCTGCGATGCCCACTCTGTGACCTGCGCTTACGGCGCACCTTGGCTCGTCGCGGGGGCCGGCGCGCTCGTCACGACCCCGACTCTGTTCAACCCCAAGCCCGTGGGCATCCCGGCGGCGGCCCCCCAACAGGTCGCCGAGGGATGCTCCGGCGGAAACAACGGCGAGGTGCGGTTCTCGCACGCCGGCTCGTTCCACCCGAACCCGGGCGCGCGCATCGCGACCTACCAGTGGGACGTCAACCAGGCCGACGGCCTCTGGTGGAACGTCGCTGGCGCGCCGGAGGACTTCACCACGGTGGATAACGCCGCCGTCTTCACCTACCGCTACCGGAACCGCGGCAACTACACCGCGACCCTGCGCGTCATCGACAACGGCCAGGCCGAGGCCAGGCAGATGGATGTCAAGACCATCAGCATCGCGGTGGCCGCCGCACCCAACGTTCAGCCCTCGGCGCCGCACGGCGGACCTTATATCGTCGAGGTCGGCCAGAACCTCCAGCTTCGCGGCGCGCCCAGCGACCAGAACCTCGCCTGCGGCGACACAATCACGACGGTCTGGGACCTCAACGACGCGATGAACTACGGCGCGGCAAACGGCCCCAGCGCGGTGATCCCTTGGGCCAACATCGCCAACCTGCCCCGCGGGCAAGGTATCTCGCTCCGGATGCGCGTCACCGACTCGCTCGGTGCCCGCGACGAGTCCCGCACGACCCTGACCATCTACCCGACGTTGCCCACCGCGGTCGGCCGGGCCAACCCCAACCCGGCGGCCTGTGGCCAGGTCGTCACCTTCGACGGCAGCGGCAGCTTCCACCCGAACCCCGAGCGCACCATCGCCCAGTGGCGCTGGAACGTCGACGGCCAAGGTGACTTCGATGGCGGCGGCGCGAACCCGGTGTTCACCCATACCTACGGCGCGTTCGGCCAATACACCGTCACGCTCCAGGTTCAAGATGACCTCGGGCGAACGGCCGAGACCCAGTTCGCGGTGGACGTGTCCGCCGGTAACGCCCGCCCCGTGGCCGCCGTCTCCCAGGGCAACTACACAGTCCTCGAAGGCGCGAACCTCACGCTCGATGGAAGACCCTCGAGTGACGCCAACTTGGCCTGCGGCGACCGCATCGCTCTGTATGAGTGGGACATCAACGGCGACGGTGACTTCGGCGACGCCGGCATCGACGCGACCGGGGCCCAGCCTGTCATCCAGTGGGCCGTCCTCGCCAACCTCATCCGCCCCGCAGACCCGGTCACCGGCCTGCCAAACAACCGCATCACGCTGCGAGTGACCGACAGCTTCGGGCTCAACAGCACGGTCAACGCGACCGTGGCGATCTACCGCGCCTTACCGACCGCGGTCATCGTGCAGAACCCGAACCCCGCGCCCATCAACCTCGTCACGGGGAACTCGGCACCGACCCTCGACGGCCGGAACAGCACCAGCCCCATCCCGGGCATGACCATCGTACGCTTCGACTGGGACTTCAACGACGACGGCACGTTCGAGGTGGCCAACCAGCCCGCCGTGGCCTTCGTGAAGGTCTTCAATCCCGTGCCCGATCCGGAAAACATCCCGGCGATCTTTGTTCGCCTCCGGGTCACTGATCGTGATGGACGTACGGCGGAGCTCCGCCAGCGGATCGTCTACGACCTTCCCCCGACCGCACCCACGGCCGATGCTGACCCGACCGACCCCCCCGAGCGCGGGTACCACATCCTGGTCGGCGACGGCGTGGCGCTCGATCCGCGGCAGTCCTCCGACCCCGATGCGGTCGACTTCGGCGACGTCCTGACGACGTACCGATGGGACATCGCCAACCAGAACCCGAACATGCCCGTATGGGACCGGACCGTCGTCGATCCCAACGGCGCCCGCGCCGCTGTCGTGCTCAACCTCACGGCCAACGAGCTCCAGAACCTCGGCGCCGGCGCGCCCGGGACCTATCGGGTCATGCTTGAGGTCGTAGATACGACCAACCTCACCGGCCGCGACTCGGCGAACCTCTACGTCTACGCCCGCAACCCGGTCGCCGACGCCACCGCCAGCCCGAACCCCGCCGCGTGTGGCGCGGGCATCACCTTCGACGCCACGAACTCCAACCACCCGCACCCGAACGTGGACGTTGCGAGCTACGACTGGGACTTCGACGCCGACGGCGCCTTCGACGATGGGCAGGGCGTTCGGGTCGTCCGGACCTATAACCAGTTCAGCTTCGGTGGTCCGATCCGCGTCGGCCTCCAGGTGACGGACACCAATGGGAATCGCTCGACGACGTTCATCGATGTGAACATCACCGAGGGCAACCGCGCCCCCGTGGCCGTCACCGGTGGACCCTACACCATCGTACGCGGCGACAACCTGGCGCTCGACGGCCGCGGCAGCAACGATCCGAACGTCGCTTGTGGCGATGCGATCGCCCGCTGGGAGTGGGATCTCAAAGCCGATGGCTCCTACGAGTTCTCCTCTAACGCGACCGGACAGCAAGCCATCACCTGGATGCAACTCAACGCCGCAGCAATCAACGCGGCCAATCAGTACTCGATCCGTCTACGGGTCACCGACCGCTTCGGCGTGACCGCGGTCAACAACGTGGTCTTGAACGTCATCAACGGACCCACAGCCGTCGGCACCGCCTCGCCCAACCGCGTCGCCTGCGACGACGTCGTCGAATTCGACGCCCGCGCGTCACGCACCGACGCCCCGGCAGGCGACCCGAACTTCGCCATCGTGCTCTACGAGTGGGACCTCGATCTCAACGGCACGTATGAGACGGCGGGCTCCTTCGTGCGCCGCAACATGGCCTCCATTGCCCGCCAGATCACCGTCCGCCTTCGCGTCACCGACGCAAGCGGGCACACGTCGACGGCCGACATCGTCGTCAACATCGACGTCGTGAACGTCGCGCCCGTAGCGGTCGCCGGCGGCCCCTACGCGACCGGCGCAGTGGGTGCGGGCTTCGCAAACGTCCGGCTCGACGGGCGAGCCTCATTCGACCCCAACGCCCCCTGCGATGCGGTGAGCGTGTGGAAGTGGGACACGGATGGAGACAACCTCTTTGGCACAGCGGACAATGCCGTGGCTGGAGGCCCCAACGGGGGCACGGACGACTTCACGGGTGAGGTCGTCGCCAACTACAACAACGCCGCTTGGCGCGTGAATCAGCAGTTCGTCGTGAGCCTCATCGTCTGCGACTCGAACAATCCGCAGGCGTGCTCGGCCGCCAACAACGCCACGATCTTCGTCAACCAGGAGGCCCCGCCGGTGGGCAACATCGTCTCGCCTCGCGCGAACGATCCCTCCATCTGCATCGCGGCGAATCCGTTCGTCGTGCAGTTCACCGTCTCGGATCCCGAAGGCGACGTCGTCACGGCGATCGTCCTCGTCGGCGGCGTCGAGGTCGCGAGGCGGGCGAACATCGCGACGTTGGCGAACGGCAACCCCGTCAACGGCCAGATCCAGGTCAATCCCGCCGCCATCCCCGAGGGCCAGCGAGCCTTGGAGATCCGCTTCGACGACGGTCAGGGAGGCATCGGCCTCGCGAACGCCGGTGGTCTCCTCCTCTTCGATCGAACGGCACCCGCCGTCACGATCGGCATGCAGCTTCCCGCGAACGTCTGCGTCAACCCCAACCAGGTTCCCCGGCCGGCCATCGCCATCGTGGACGCGGGTGACGACAGCCCAGTCACCTCGGAGAGCACGGTCGCCAACGGCTGCGGCCGGACCCTGACCGTGAGCGCGACGGACCGCTGCGGCAACGTCGGCCAGGCCACCCGCAGCTATCGAGTCGCCGAGCAGGTGGGTCTCACCATCAACGGTGCCAATGAGGGTCAGCTCGTCGCGCAAGCCCGGATGACTTGGGTCGTCATTGGGCCGGCGGATTGCGCGGGCCAGATCACCGCGACCATCGCCCGCGACGGCGGCGGTGCTCAGGCGTACGTGGCCAATACGCTCGTCAACGTCGCGGGCAGACATGTCCTGACGGTCACCGTGCCCAACTGCCTCAACGTCGCCCGGCAGATCACGCGCAACTTCATCGTCAACGCGCCTCCGGTCGTGGCCGCCATCACCGCGAATCACCCCCGCCGAGACCAAAATGGTCCGGCCGGTCGCCCGAGCTACATCGTCGACGAGGGCACGCCCCTCCAGGTCGATGCGAGCGAGACGCGCGCCCCCGAGGCCAGCGACCTGGTCGCACGATATCAGTGGGACTGGCGAAACGACGGAACCTTCGACTTCGACGGCGCTGCCAGCCCCTTGGCAGATTACCCGACGAATGACAGCGGGCTCTTCGTCGGCAAGCTGCGCGCGACCGACTCGCTCGGCGCTTTCACCGACCAACTCTTTCAGGTCACCGTCCGCGATGTCAGCCCCATCGCCGATCCCGCCGGGCCCTACACGGTCGCCCAGGGAGTCCAGCTTCAGGTCGACGGCTCACGCAGCCGCGCCGGCTCCGCTGCAGACGCGATCACGATGTACGAGTGGGATTGGGGTGACGGGAGCGCGGTCGAGCGGGGCGCGAACCTCAATCGGCCGACCCACACCTATGCGGAGCACGGCCCCTACAATCTCCGCCTCCGCGTGCTGGACGAGGACAACTCCGTCGAGGCGCTGGTGCTCGTGACGGTCACCGACGTCAACCCGATCATCGTGAGCATCACCCCGCCGGACCCCTTCTACGAGATCGCCGGCATGACCTTCACCGCCGTAGCGCGGCCCGGTGCACCGAACGACGCGATCACCCGCTACGAGTGGGACTTCAATGGGGACGGGCGGGCCGAGGTCGCCGGTCTGAACGCCAGATCTGCGGTCATGGCCTTCGACACGGCGGGGCCGCTGACAGTGACCCTGCGCGTGCTCGACAAGGACTCGTCGACGACGCAGTCCATCAACGTGACGGTGCGGGAGATCACCTTCGCCGAGCTGCTCGAGGTTGGCCGCACCCGCATCGCTGCCGTGACCAACAACCCGGGCGCCCCCCTCTTGGCGCGACAGTTCGTCGGCAATACGTTCATCGATTTGGACAACGGGGCTTGGGGCGAGCGGTACAACCGCCGAGGCAATACCTGGATCGCCTACGACGGCGCGTCCTTCGACATTCAGCGTTCACTCGTACGAGGCGGCGACTACGGCAACCTGCTCTGGGCGATGTCGCGGCAGTTCCTCCGTGAGACGACCCGCCTCCGCGCGACGGTGGCCGGCCTCCCGGCGCAGGAGGTCTCCGCCCGTTCGGTCGCCCAGGCCGACACCTTCATCGCCCAGGCCCAGGCCATCTATGCGCGGCAGGGCTTCCGCGAAGCGGTGTCGAACCCAGGACAGGGCAATTCAATCTGGTCCCGGGACCTCTTCGCCGCTGCGTACGAGGCCTACTTCTACCTGAAGGACGCGACCGATCCCTGCAGCGGCGCGAGAAACGGTCAGTTCGCCATGCCCGACATCCGCGCCGTCGAGGCCCGCGTCCGCGCCTCCAACGAGGTCAATGACCGCCTTGAGGCCGCGCTCATCGCGATGCGGACTGACCTTGAGGCCTACATGAACGCCGGCGCGAACGACAATCGACCGGCGCCCGGTCGGGCCAAGGTCCTCGCGCTCATGCCGACGCTCAATGCGGTCATCAACTTCAGCCGCCAGGAGATCGGCATCCTCTGCGAGGCCGGCGCCTGCATCAGCGACTACGACTCCCTCGACAACGAGATTCAGCTCATGAACCTCATTGACCTGATGTACGAAGCGGCGGGCGACGGCGTCTACACGCGGCAGTGGCAGAGCTGCCTCATGCTGGCGACGAAGTTCCGCATCGAGCTCTCGGTCCTCCGCGTCGAGTACATGTGTGGTCTCTACCACCCCGTCGCGCTCGCCGCCCGTAGGGCACAGGCCATCGGCTTGGGCATGGTCTCGCGTTATGAGTACGACGCCGCGCTGAACTACTACACCGACGACGACCGTCGCTGCCTGATGATCCGAACCTACAACGAGTGCATCGTGCCCAGGTCCAATGGCGACTCCGACCTCTATGAGTTCCCCGACGCCTGCGTCAACGATTGACCCCCTGCCGACTGCTTCCGCGATTCCTCCCTTCCGATTTCGTCCCCCACACCGAACAAGCCTGACCGTCCCGCGAATCCCGGCACTGGGCTTGGAACAAGTCGGCCTTTCCGGTTAGGCTCGCCGCGGCAGTGTCCGGCGCAAGTCCGGCGCAAGTCCGGCGCAAGACCGATGCCAGACCTTCGGAGCGGAGCTTCAGAATGCGAATCAACGTCGGGGTCCTCCTGCTCTCGTGCTTTCCCTTCGGGGCACTCGCCGCATCGGCCGTAGATATCGTCTCGCCCGCCGAGGGAGCGTGCGTCAATAACGGCGGCGTGCTGTTCGGCGGCGGCGTCTTCGGCGGGCAAGCCGCGCCCCCGATCAACCCTGTAGACCTCCTGCTTCGCATCACCGAGGACGACGGGAGCGGAGACGCCAACGTGGTCGCCTTGACCTTCGAGATTGACGGCGAGCTCGCCTTCGAGTCGTTCTACTTCCCGCAGGTGGAGGGCGTGCCCGAGGAGACCGATCTCTACGCGCTCGGCCTCATCGACGACGGACTCTCGCGCACCCTGGTCGTCAGGCTGACCCAGGACGATTTCACGATGGAGGACTCCGTCACGTTTCGCCTCGATCGGGTGGCCCCTCAGGTCACCGCGAACGGCATGCCGGACGCGCCCGGTCCACTCGAGTGTTTTCCCAATCCACCGGCGGTCGGCTACGACGTGGACGACGCACAGGATCCGAACCCGATCAGCACGGAAGTCATCGAACAGGACGGCTGCGTTGTTCGACGGGTCATCCGGGTCACCGATAACTGCGGCAACGCCCAGGAGGTCTCCGTCAATACGCGACGCCCCCCGGCGCCTAACAGCATCTCGATCACCTTCAGCGGCGTCGCCGAGGGCGAGCGAGTGGGCACCGCGATCCTTGATTACCTGGTCACCCAACCGGGCGCCGGCGGCTGCCTCACGTCGGTCGACGCGACGTTGCAACGCAACGCTGACGTCGCCCAGGTCCTCATCCCCGGACAGCCCATCGATCAGCCGGGTGACTACGTCGCCCTCGTCGCCGTGAGGTCTTGCGGAGGTGAGCCCATCACCGCGAGCCGGCGCTTCACGGTGCTCGCGAAGCCTGAGGCCGACGCGGGTGGTCCCTACCACATCATCCAGGGCGAGGTCGCCATTCTCGACGCCTCCGGCAGCACCGCGGCGCCTGAGCTCGGGGGTATCGTCGCCTACGCTTGGGACATCAATAACGACGGCTATTACGACCCCTTCGAGGGGCAGACCAGCCTGGCCGAGTTCGATGGTGCGACGGGCGACGGCGTGTATCCCATCCGCGTTCGAATCGAGGCGGGCAACGGCACCGTGGCCGTCGGCGAGACGACCGTCACCGTGGACGACATCGATCCCCTCTGCGTCCTCATCGGACCTGAGATGGAGTTGCCCGAGGGAGAGGCGGTCGCCTTCGACGCGACAGGCACGATGCCCGGTCATGAGAGTGATCCCCTTCTCGTCTTCAACTGGGACTTTGGCGACAACTTTCCCCAGCGATCGCCCAACCTCTTCCGCCCGTTCCACATCTTTGACAGCGCCGGCGAGTACCTCGTCCGCGTGACGGTGGAGGACATCGACTCCTCCTGCGAGGCCAGCGTCCTGGTGCGGATCACCGATCTCAGCCCGGTCATCGAGGAAGTGACGGCCTTCGGTGCCGACAGCCTCCTCGAAGGTGAGCCGGTCCAATTCAGCGCGCTCGCCAGTCCGGGGAGCTTCTCTGACCCCATCCTGAGCTACACATGGGACTTCGGCGACGGGACGCCGGCTGAGTCGGGCGAGGCGCTGCTCGCGCCTCGGCACACTTACTCCAGCCAAGGCCACTTCGAGGTCTGCTTGACCATTGAGGACCCCGACACGGCCCTGACGGCGTGTACCGAGATTGACATCGCCGACCTCTCGCCGGAGGCAGAGATCACCGGGCCCGGTGTGGCCATCGAGGGCGATACGCTGGCTTTCGGTGCAGGGAACACAAGAGCGGGAGGCCCGGCCGATCCCCTCCGCGAGCTCGAGTGGAGCTTCGGTGATGGGAGCGCGGCCGTGCGCACCGGCCCCGGAGTGCGCACGCTCGAGCACCTCTTCATCGATGACGGCAATCTCACAATCTCGCTCACCGCCCGGGACGAGGACTCCAGCGCGGCCTCAAGCCGGCAGGTCGTCGTCTTTGACGTCTCACCCGTTGCCGCCTTCGAGGTGACCTATCCAAACGGAACGGCCCCGGCCCCGGAGGGCGTGTCGGTCTTTCTTGACGGTACGCTCAGCGCGCCTGGGCACGTCGTCGACGCGATCCGCTTCTACCGCTGGGACTTCGGTGATGGCTCAACAGGCGAAGGACAGACGGTGAGCCATGCCTTCCCCGATGATGGGCGCTTCACGGTTCGCCTCACGGTGGAGGACGAAGACGGGAGCACGGCCTCGGCCGAGGAGATCGTCAGCGTCGACAACGTCGCCCCCCAGGTCACCCTCGAGCTCGAGGAGCCGCAGGTCGAGATAGGCGTCGAGACGGCGTTCACGGCGCGGGTGGCTGACGTCGAAGGTGATCTACCGCTCGTGCGCTGGGCAATGGGCGACGGCACAATCCTGGAGGGCCTGACCGTCCGGCACACCTATCGACGGCTCGGCCATGTGGTGATTCGAGTGGACGTCGATGACGGCGACGGCGGGACGGACAGCGCCGAGACTGATCTTGAGGTCACCCGCGCGCTGCCCATCGTCCTCCTGCCGGCCACCGCGAGCACGGCGGAGGGCCGCGAGCTGCTCCTCGAGTTCGCGGTGAATAGCGCCCCCCAGGATGCCGGGGGCTTTGACGGCCCCGTGCAGATCCCGCGGCCGAACCTGCCGAGGGGCGCGGAGTGGGAGGTCATAGACGGGCCAAACCCCCTCGCGCAGAAGCTCGTCCGGATCCGCTGGACGCCCTCGTTCCTGGATGGCGGCGATCGGACGATCTCCGTTCGAGCGACCGCGCCGAGCGGGCTGCAGCGGGAGCGTCGTGTCGTCATTGCGGTCGCGGAGGGCGGCACCCCCTTCGCGGCGGCCGCCACCCTCCTCAACGGCCGCGGCCGCATCACGCTCATCGAGTACGGTCGTGACCCGCTCAGCGGAAACGTCACCTTCAACGCCGTCTCGGATGTCGAGACCGGCCACGGCCTCGGCGCCATGGTCGCATCCCCCGACGGTCGATATCTCTTCGTCGCCGCGCCCAGCTCGGGTGGCGTCTCGGTCGTCGATCTGAAGGCGCGACCCGCAAGGACGGTGAGGCTCATCCAAACCGGACCTGAGTGCACAGGGCTGGCGATCGCCGTGGGTCTCGATGGGGAGCCGGACCGGCTCTATGCGGTCAACGCCGGGGACAACACGCTGAGCATCATCGATCCCTACCGCCTCAAGGTCCGGCGAACCGTGAGCCTCGTCCCGCTCGTGAAGCCCATTGACGTCGCGTACATCCGGGGGGGCGTCGACGGGCTCGGGGCCGCCCGGCTGGCGATCGTCTCGGCGCGCAGCGGCCACGTCGCGCTCGTCGATCCTGTCCTCGCGGAACGGGGTTTGCCGGGGCACATCGTGGCTCAACACCGCATCGGAGGCGTCCTCTCGCGGGTTGTGGTGGACGAGGACAACGGCTTCCTCCACATCGCCGATACGAAGGCGCGACGCCTCTACCGCGTGAGCGCCTCAGCACTCCTCGCGCCAAATCTCGGGGCAAACCTCGAGTCGACCTCGCTTCGATTTGCCGCGACCGATCTGGCCGTGACGTCGGTCGGGCTTTGGGCGGCAACCGGCGGCGGCCTGACCCAATGGGGTCCGATTGGCCAAGCTTCCGACCACATCGACACGATCACGCGCGCGGCCTCGGCCGTGGACAGCCGGGTCTTCCCGGGCGGCGGTTTACTGATCGCCTCTGGCCGAGAGGTCAAGCATATTGACGATCAGCTCGAACTCCAACTGAGCGCCAGCGGGCGTGCCGGAACGGGCCGCCTCACGGCCTTTGTCACACTTCAATAGTCGACCAAAACGACATCGGGGGACTGAGTGGTATCGATGAATCGCTGGGGAACGAAGCTCTCGCTGCTCTTGCTTGTGGCCGTCGCAGGGTCGGCCTGTGAGGACACGAGTCGGGGCGTCATAAAGCCAAATCCTGGGGACACGGGCTGCATCGGCCCCGAGTGCGAGGGCGCAGGCGGCGGCGACATGGGCGACGCCATGCGCCCCCCGCCGTCCTCGTGCGTCCTGGACACGAACTGCCCCGAGGGTCAGTACTGCGAGAAGGCCGCCGACGCCCTCGAGGGCATCTGCGTGGACGGCTGCCGGGCGGCCAGCTGCGCGATGGGTCAGGTCTGTATAGCGGCGACCCATCTCTGCGGCTGCGCCGAAGACGCGGGCTGCCCGATGGGTGAGGTCTGCGAGGTCGAGACCGGCCTCTGCGGCCCCGCGGTCGTGGTCTGTGATCCCAACGATCCGGTGGCCTGCCCCCAAGGGGAGGTCTGTAACGTGGAGAGCGGCGCCTGCGTCGGGGCGGCCGTCTGCTGCAACGGCGCGGTTCGCTCGACCTGTGGCCTCGTGCCCGCTGAGGGCGGCGCCTGTGACGGCAGTATTTTGGCTGCGCGCGATGCCTGCGACCCCAACCCTTGCGGTCCGGCCTGCGCCATCGACGGCGACTGCGGCGACGACCGGTTCTGCAGCGTCGATGACTCGTGCATCGAGGGGTGCCGCGAAGGCCAGCCCTCCGACTGCCCCGACGGGCTGTTCTGCGACCCCGATAAGCACTCCTGCGAGCAGCTCCCCGAAGGTCCCTGCCAGATGGACCTGGAGTGCCCCGACGGCACGTTCTGCGACGTCGGCGGTAGCGGGATGTGCGAGCCGGGGTGTCGAGCGAACAGCGACGACTGCGAGGGTGGGCTCATCTGCGACGAGATGCACATCTGCGTCGCCTGCGAGATGGACCTCGAGTGTGGCCCGGGCAACTACTGCGACCCCGACTTCGGTTGCCGCGAGGACTGCATCCAGGACGTCGACTGCGCCGACGGAGAATACTGCGACGTGAGCGTGCCCGACGACGGTCGCTGTGTCGAAGGGTGCCGCGACAACGAGTTCGTGCCCCCGAACCGCGACCCGATGACCGCCGCAGAGATCCCCATCGTCAACAGCTTCGGTCAGATTCAAGGTGCCCTCGTCTGCGGCAACAGCTCCGACTTCTTCAAGGTGAACCTGGTTCAGGGCGCCCGCATGCAGGTCGACCTCGCCTTCGACGACGCCGGCGGGGACCTCAAGCTGCGGCTCTACGACGACGACGGCGTGACCGTCGTCGGGGAGGCGATCCAGCCCGGCTCACCGAAGCGTCTCCGGCACACCTCGATGGCGGGCCTTGGCGTTGAACGCCCGGGTGACTACTACATCGAGGTGTACTCGGAGGAGGCCGTCGACCTCCGCTTCGACGTCACCGTCGTGGTCATCGACAGCCTCGACGCCTGTTTCCCCGACCAGAGCGAGCTCGAGAACGGCGGCATGGGCTGGAACAACCAGGACAACGCGATGCCCGTCGCCTGGGCCGGCATCCGTGACGAAGAGGTCCTGAACTTTCGCGGGAGCATCTGTGGCGCCGACGAAGACTGGTTCGTCTTCCCGGCCCACAATGACAACGCGGGTCTGAGCCTGGAGTTGAACGTCGCCGGCCTCCTCGGTGGTGCCGTCGTGGAGATCTACGCTACAGACCGGCTTCGCTTGGGTCTCGGTAACCCGAACTACGCGACGGGCGCTGGCGTCGTCACACCCCAGGGCACGAGCCGCTACACGCTGAGCGTCGCCCGCGACTCCGGCGGCTTGTCGAACCAAGACTACTTCATCCGCGTGCGTGGGCAGGATCGCCAGTCCGTGCTCGACGACTACGGCCTCATCGTCAACCTCCTCGCAAGCGGCGATGGCTGCGAGCTCGACGCCGCCGAGCCCAATGACCAGATCGTCGACGTCGGGCCGAACGCCGATCTCGATCTCATGGCGGGCATCTCCGCTGCGGGGCTCCTTCGACCGGGCGTCGACCTTGAGGTGCCCGTCGCCCTGTCGCTGTGTATCCGCGAGACGGACTACTTTCACTTCACGGCCGAGGGCGGCGAGCAGATCGCCGCCTGGGCACTCAGCGACGGGCTGGCCGGCGAGGCTGTGGTGGAGATCATCGACGCCCAAGGCGCGCTGCGTGGTCAGGGCGGCCGCATGACTCCCGTCGCCGCGCCCCGTCAGGCCGCGAGCTACAACGGGGCCCCGGCCGGCGAATATTACGTCCGCGTGCGGGCCCTCAACGCGGGGATGGCTCGCGAGTACACTTTGTTCATCAACCGCTCCCCGACGATGGCTTGCGGGTCCGACGTTGCCGAGGTCGGCGCCGGGGGGATGCGAAACGACACCTTCGCGACCGCCGTCAGCCTCGCGGCAGCGGACGGCGCAGGCAATCGCTTCGAGGAGAGCGGGGTGATCTGCAATGTCCCTCCGAACACGCCAGACCTCGACTGGTACGAGTTCGACGTCCCGGTGGCGAACTCGCGGATCTGCTCGACCGTGGGCTTCAACCATGGCGCGGGTGACCTCGATCTCCGCCTCTTCCAGTGTGATGACGACGCCGCAGCCGACCTCGCCTGCAATAACGCGGCGATTTGCCAGCAGCAGGGCGCGTCCAACTTCTGCCTGAACGGGAACTGCGGGTGCCGCTCCGACGCGGACTGCGACATCGACGGCCGCCCGGGCCTGGGGCCGTTGGAGGGACGCTGCGTGGCCTCCCGCTGCCGACTGCCCCTCTCCGCCTCTCTGCACGACGGCTCACCCGAGGTCATCGACGTCTCCCGGGGGGAGTCGCCGCCCGGCTGCTACTCGGTGCTGGTCAGCGGCGCGGCCGCGATCGATCAGAACGCCTACGACCTCCAGGTGACCGTCAGCCCACCGACGAACCCCTGCGTCGCGGACTGGCAGGAGCAGGACCAGGACAACGACGACCAGCCGAGGGCCGTGGAGCTCGGGGGCGCCGAGCACTCCATCTGCGACGCCTGGGTCTGCAGCGACGAGCGTGGTGTGGGCGACTGGTACGCCCTCGACATCCCACCGGGTGAAGACCGGACCATCTTCCTGTCCTACGCGGTCTTCACGGACGGCTTGGTGCTGCTCACCTTCATCGGGCCCGACGAACAGTTCTTCGACATGGCGTCCGAGCCGCAGTTCTCGCCCCAGGTGCCGTCACAGTGCCTCAACGTGCACGCCGGCGCCGGGGGACGCGCTTACGTCCTCGTCACCGGCGACGCGATGCGCAACAACGGCGACGACCAGATCGACTACTCGCTGCGAATCCTGCCCACCGACCTCGACGCCGAGGACACGGGCAAGTGCCTGATCGTCGGCGACGACGTCAACATCGGCCAGATAGATCTGAACTGACCGAGCTGACCTGAAGGAAGCCGTCGGGCGACGTGCCCGGCGGTGCCCTTGACTGGATGTGTACGGGAGCTTGGGCGGGGCGAAGGCGGGCTGCTGAAAAAGCAGTCTGAACGGGCCAGAACGGCCCTTTTTCAGCGTGCTCATGAGAAGCGGAGGGCGAAACCTCAGGTCGAGGTCAGCCGTCCGTTCTTCTTCTTCTTGAGGAGGCTGCCCACCCGGCGGCGGGACTTCTCAATCTTCTTCTTGTGGGCCGCCTTCTGACGGGCCGTATTGCGGCGCTGTTTTGCGGACTTCATGGGCGGGCTCCTTCAGAACGAGTAATCGTAAAGCGGCAGCATAGTGCCGACGGGACCACGGGAGATCAAGACCATGAACGTCGAGTTCGTAAACACGCTGTCCGACAACTATGCCTACCTGCTCCTGCCTGCGGGCAGCGACGCGGTCGCCGTCGTCGATCCCGGTGAGGCCGCCCCGGTCCTGAGGGCTTTGGCGAAGCACCAGAGGCGGCTCACCCACGTCCTCTTGACCCACCACCACTTTGACCACGTCGGTGGCTTGAGCGAGTTCGTGGCCACGTTCCCCGACCTCGTCGTCGTGGCCCACGAGGTCGACGCGGCTCAGGTCAAAGGCGTCACGCACCGCGTCGTGCACGACGATACGTTCATCGTCGGGTCAGCCACCGTGCAGGTCCTCTCCGTCCCCTGCCATACCCGAGGACACGTCGCGTTCCTGACCGCCGGCAAGCTCTTCACCGGAGACACCTTGTTCTCGGCCGGCTGCGGACGTTTTTTTGAGGGGGACGCCACGCAGATGTTTCACGCGCTCGACGTCGTGATTGGGGGGCTCCCCGAGGAGACTGAGATCTACTGCGGCCACGAGTACACCGAGGCCAACCTGCGCTTCGCTGCGTCCATCGAGCCAGGCAATCTCGAGATCGAGGCCCATGCGTCCTGGGCCCGCTCCCGGCGCGCGGACGGCCTGCCGACGCTGCCGAGCACGCTTCGCGCCGAGCGGTCGTTCAACCCCTTCTTGCGAACTCGAGTCCCGGCGGTGGCGAACGCCGTCGGGTGCTCGAGCGAGCGCCCGGTCGAAGTGCTCGCCGCCCTTCGCACGTTGAAGGACGGATTTCGCGCCTGACTTGACCGGGTGAATCCCAGCGGTCTCAGTCGCAGAAGTCGGTGACGAGGCGGTCGATGGGTCCGGGGCCCACGGGCGTGATGCCGCCCCCGTCGGCGTCGATCCAAAGAGCGTTGGCGACGGCGAAGGTCGGCTCACCCGGCGCGATGAACGGCAACGGCGGGCCGACCGCGAGGAGCTCGAGGTGCCCGTCGACGGGCGTCTCGAAGCGGATGACCTCGTCGAGATCCACCAGGGCCGAGTCTTCGGAGACAAGCGCGCGGTCGAGGATCTGCCGGCCGTTCACGAAGGCCACGAGCCGCGTCAGGCGCGTCCAGGTGGGCGTTCGGAGGCGGACGCGGATCAAGACCCCGCCGTCCACCGGGACGAGCGTCGAGCCTGGCTGCGGCCCGTCGGGGAAGTCGATGGTCCCGCCGCCGCCAATGGTCATGTTTCCTTGACGAAAGGCGTCGATGATCTCGCCGGCCTGGACGCCTTGGGGCGTGGCCGCTCGCGTCGGCAGATAGTTTCTGGGCCAGCCCGGCGGCTTCGACACCGAGTGCGTATCACTGTTGCCCACGGCCAAGATGCGCCAGCCCTGGTTGAGCAGGGACATCCAGTCGGCGGTCAAGGCGCAGAAGTCCCCGGACTCGTTCATGATCTCCATGCTGTCGAAGTCCTGGGTGAACTCGTCCTGATCGAGCTCGGCGAACGGCTGCCCGGTCTCGTAGCCCAGGTGCGTGAAGTAGCCGCTCGGGGCGCTGCGCCCGTGGTTGATCTGGAGCACCGACGCCCCCAACTCACGCGCCGCAGCGGCCAGTTCGGGAGGCCTGCGTATCCGCCATCTGCCGTCCTCGAGGACCGGCAACATCACGCCGCCACCGCCGGATTCGTCGGGTCGGGGCTCGAGCCCATACGCGCCGAAGTGGCCGTAGATGGGTGAAACCTCCGTGCCCAAGAAGACCATGATTCGATCACTCAGGCCCATGCGATTCACGAGGCCGCCAAAGTCGTAGAGGACGTCGTGCTCGCTTGGGGCCATGAAGCCGACGCCCTCGGCCACGTTCGACAAGACGCGCAGCTCGACGTCGACGTCGCTGTCCGCGCTCGGGCTGGCGTGCTGATGGAACTCACCCGATGTGAGCCCCTCGAACGGGAGTTGATCCTCCAGCGTCACCTCGACCGGCACGGGCTCAGCGGCCGCCTCGACCAGGACCTCCCGCACGTCGACCGAGGAGTGGAAGCCATGGGTCGTGGTCATCTGCCAGGGGCCAATGGGCAGAACAAACGTGTCGGCGTCGACCGCGAAGAAGATGCGCCGAGCCTGCCCCTCGCGTTCAAGCGTGAGGCGGGCCGGCACCGGGTTCCCGAGCGGGTCGAGGACGCGCACGCGCAGGACCCCGGGCGCGCCGGCGGCGTAGATGACCTCGTCCCCCGCGTTGAAGTCCAGCGGCGGCATCGCCCCGCCCGCCCACGCCCGGTCAGCCAAAACGCGATAACGTCCGGGCACGAGCGAGACGACGCCCCGGCCATCGTCACCGAGCGTGAGGCGCGAGACCGTCCGCCCTTGATCATCGAGCACGTCGAGCGACGCGCCACTGGGCCCGACGATGACCGTCGGCAAGCCGTCTGCCACCGGGGGTCGCACGCTCTCGACGTCGCCGGTCCCCACGACGAGCACCCGCCGAAGCAGGACCTGATCGCCCCGGTTGAGGCCCACGTCGCCGTGATTGACAGCCGGCACCGGCGTCTCGCTCGTGGGGATCGCCACGAAAGAGAAGGGTCCGTCGAGGCTCTTGATCGCGTAGCTGACCGAGACGCTGCTCGCCGCCAGATACGCGACCGGCGCGGCGATGAGCCGGTCCGGGAGCCCACCCGGCACGAAGAAGCGCGTGCGATCTCCGAAGAAGATCACGTCGGCGGTCGGGGCCGATCCACCGACCACGTCCGCCTCGATCCACGTGTAGATCTCCACATGGTCCGCCCCGGGCGAGAGGCGATACTCGGTCGTGACCTTGAAGTCGGGGGGCACGAAGAGCCCGGCGAGCACGCCTTGGATGAGCCGCGAGGGCATGGCGCGACCCTCGACGCGAAGGATCGCCGGACCTCGATCCGAGCCGTCACGCACGATGCCGACGTGCTCCGCCGTCGCTGAGCCGATCCCGGGCGCGATGACGATCTCTTGAAGAAGATCCGTGCCCGGTCTCGAGGCCCGGTGCGCGTCGATGATCGTGCCCCCGAAGAACGAGAAGATGCCGTAGGTGTCTTCGTCCTGGATGCACACCGAGATGAGCTCGTTGTCGAGCCGGAAGTCGCCGAGCCGGCAGTTCGCCTCGGGCCCGGTCAGCTTCTCTTCGTCGGTGTCCACCCGGCCGGCCCTCGAGAGCAAGGGCTCGACGGCGGGTCTCAAGTCGGCGGCGCCTTGCACGTTGGACGCCCCCTCGGTCGGCTGCTCGCTCGCTCGGCGCAAGGGACGCGCGTCCCGATCCACGACCGCCGCGTCCACGGGCCCGACGTCGCCCAAAGCCAAGTCGCCGACCGACTGGTCAGACACGGCGGAGTCGACGACCAGCTCGCCCCCGATGTCGTTGGGAACAACGCGCGCGTCGGGCGTGGATCGACCCACGTCCACGTCGCGCTGATGAGCCGAGCCCTCCGAGGCCCCGTCCGTACAGGCGAGGCAGAGGGCAGTCAGAGCCCAGCGGCTCAGCGGTCGGTCACGCATCTTTGGTGCTCCTTTTTTGGGAGCCTGAGGCTACCTGAGCCCGACCTCTCGAGCCACCGAGCCTGACGACTTGCTTTTCTCGGCCCGAAACGTAGGTGTTTTTGCTACCGTGCCCGCGATTTTTTAATGTGGAGAGCAGCTATGCGCGCACCCAGGAATGGTTTTTCGAGCGTCGCCGACATCGACGAGTTCGTCGCGGTCCTTGACCAATACCAAAGCGGAGAGATGGACGCGGACACCTTCCGGGGCTTCCGATTGACCCGCGGCGTCTACGGGCAGCGACAGCCGGACGTGCAGATGATCCGGGTCAAGGTCGTCGGTGGGCTCTTGACCTCCGAGCAGCTCCTCGCCCTCGCCGACGTGTCGACGGACCAGAGCCGCGGCTTCGGTCACATCACCACGCGACAGGCCATCCAGTTCCACTTCATCAAGCTCGACGACTGCGAGGCGCTTCAGCGTCGGCTCGGCGAGGCCGGGCTGACGACGCGCGAGGCGTGCGGCAACACCGTCCGCAACGTCACCGCGGATCCCCTCTCCGGCATCGTGGCCGACGAGGCCTTCGACGTCTTGCCTTACGCCGAATGGTGCCAGCATCACCTCCTCCGCGATCCCCGCTTCGGCAAGCTCCCCCGCAAGTTCAAGATCGCGTTCTCCGGCAACGAGCAGGACCGAGCGCAGGCGGCGATCAACGATCTGGGCTTCGTGGCGCGGATCGTCGATGGGCAGCAGGGCTTTCGCGTGCTCGTCGGCGGTGGGCTGTCGACCTCTCCGGCCAACGCCTACGTCCTGCACGACTTCATCCCGACGAGCGAGATGCCCGTGGTGGCGGAGGCCGTCACCCAGATCTTCGACCGCATTGGCAACCGCGCCAACCGCGCCCGTGCGCGCCTGAAGTACGCCATCAAGAAGCTCGGGTTCGAGGCCTTTAAGGTCGAGTACGAGAGCGTCCTCGCGGAGATAAAAGCCCTGCACCCCGAGGCGCTCGTCATGCCTCCGACCAGCCGCGAGACCGATCAACTTCCGGAGCGCGCGCACATCGAGGCGCAGTCACCGCTGGGCAGCTTCGACGTCTGGCAAGAACACAATGTCCTGGCCCAGAAGCACCCGGGCTTCAAGGCCGTGGTCGTTCGCCTGTTGCTCGGTGATTTGACCGCCGCGCAGTTCCGCGGGCTCGCCTCGCTGTGCGCGACGTACACCGACGGTACGCTCCGGACGACCAATGACCAGAACGTGGTCTTGCCCTGGGTCGAGGCGCGCCTGCTGCCGAATGTGCACCGCGCGCTCACCGACCTCGGCATCGGCCGCAGCCACGCGCGAACGCTCGTCGATCTGACCTCCTGCCCCGGGGCCGACAGCTGCAACCTCGCCTACACCGGCAGCCGCGAGCTTGGCCGCGAGCTCGTGCAGATCCTCGAGGCCAATGAGTCGCGCTCCAGCGTGCGCGCCGCCCTCAACGGGGACATCAAGATCAGCGGCTGCCCCAACTCCTGTGGCCAGCATCACGTCGCCGCGATTGGCTTTCACGGCGGGATTCGGCGCGTCGGCGAGCGGGTCTTGCCCCTCTACGAGCTGCACCTCGGCGGCAAGCTCGACCACGAAGGCGCGCGATTCGGTCGGCGCATCGGCAAGGTCCCCGCTCGGCTGGCGGGCGAGGCGCTCTTGGGCCTCGTCGGGCTCTACGAGGCCGAACGCAACGCCAACGAGTCCGTCGCCGACTTCTTCTGGCGCGTAGACGAGGCGCTGGTCAAGGCCATTGTCGATCCGCTCAACGACGTCGCCGACGACGCGCCCGACCTTATGTTTCAGGACCTCGGCACCGAGGACGTCTTCGGAGTCCATCGCGGCGACGGCGAGTGCGCGAGCTGACCCACGCTGCCCGTTGCGAGACCGCCCCTCCCCACCTATCCTGCGCCCAAATTTCCCCGAGCGAGTGAAGCCATGGCTGAGCAATTCATCTACCACATGCGCGATCTGCGTAAGAACTACCCGGGCGGCAAGGAGGTCCTGAAGGGCATCTACTTGTCCTTCCTCCCCGGGGCAAAGATCGGCGTGGTCGGCGGCAACGGCGCCGGTAAGTCGACCCTCTTGAAGATCATGGCCGGCCTCGACGAGGACTTCGTCGGCGAGGCTTGGCTGGCCAAGGGCTATACGACCGGCTACCTGTCCCAGGAACCTGAGATCGATTCGACCAAGACCGTGCTCGAGAACGTCCGCGAGGGCATGAAGAACGTCACCTCGCTGCTTGAGCGGTTCGAGGCCATCAGCATGAAGATGGGCGACCTCGGGCCGGACGATGATATGGACAAGATGCTTGACGAACAAGCACGCCTCCAGGACCAGATCGACGCGGTCGACGGCTGGAACCTCGACAACCACCTTGAGGTCGCCATGGAGGCGCTCCGATGCCCCCCGGGTGACTCCCCCGTCACGAACCTCTCGGGCGGCGAGCGTCGCCGTGTGGCGCTGTGCCGGCTCCTCCTTGAGAAGCCGGATCTGCTCCTGCTCGACGAGCCCACCAACCATCTCGACGCGGAGACGATCGGCTGGCTCGAGAAGCACCTGCGCGACTACCACGGCGCCGTCCTCATCGTGACGCATGATCGTTACTTCCTCGACAACGTGACCTCCTGGGTGCTTGAGCTTGAGAGCGGCAAGGGGGTGCCGTGGAAGGCGAACTACTCCGAGTGGCTCAGGCAAAAGAGCGAGAAGATGGCGCAGGACGAGAAGCAGGAATCTGCTCGGCAGCGCGCCCTCAAAGATGAGCTTGAGTGGATCCGCGCCAGCCCCAAGGCGCGTCAGGCCAAGAGCAAGGCCCGCATCAAGGGCTTCCAGGACCTCGTGTCCCAGGCGCGTGACCAGACGGATCGCCGCTTGGAGATCCGCATCCCGGCCGGCCCGCGCCTCGGTGATCTCGTCTTCGAAGGCGAGAACATCACGAAGGGCTACGGCGACAAGCTGCTCTTCGAGAACTTCAGCTTCTCGCTGCCCCCGGGCGGCATCGTCGGCATCATCGGCCCCAACGGTGCCGGCAAGACCACGCTCTTCCGGATGCTGACGGGCGAGGAGAAGGCCGACTCCGGGGAAATCAAGGTCGGCTCGACCGTGCAGTTGTCTTATGTCGACCAGGGCCGCGACGACCTCCAGTCGCAGAACACCATCTTCCAGGAGATCTCCGGCGGCGCCGAGGTCATCGAGATGGGCGGCTCAAAGATCAACTCCCGCGCCTACGTCAGCGCTTTCGGCTTCCGCGGCCAGGACCACGGCAAGAAGGTCGGCGAGCTCTCGGGCGGCGAGCGCAACCGGGTCCACCTCGCCAAGCTGCTGAAGTCTGGCGGCAACGTGCTCATGCTCGATGAGCCGACGAACGATCTCGACGTGGACACGCTGCGTGCACTCGAAGACGCGCTCCTCGACTTCCCGGGCTGCGCGCTCGTCATCAGCCACGATCGCTGGTTCCTCGACCGCATCGCCACGCACATCCTCGCGTTCGAGGGTGACTCCCAGGTGTTCTGGTTCGAGGGGAACTACCAGGAGTACGAGGCCGATCGACGCCGCCGCATCGGGGCCGAAGCCGACACGCCTCGTCGCCTGAAGTATCGGCGCTTCACGCGCTCCTGAGTGATTGCCGATGAGCCGCCGATGAGCCTCCTGCCCACCTCGCTCGCTGACCGCGTCGACCGCTTCCTGGCCGCCCCTGAGGGCACCACGAGCGCGGACGCCGTCGACGTGCTCGTCGCCGATCTGGTGACGTTCGTCGACGGCAAGTCCACCGACACCTTCCACGCCCTCATGGCGGAGCTGCGCGAGGTCGGGGCTTATCCCCTCACCTTGCGAATCCTGGCCTCGGCCTGGTCGGGCACCTTGTCCGACACCATGGCCGGCGAGGTGCTCGAGGACTGGATTGGCACGCTCCTTCACGGCCTCGGGGACCGTGAGGCGGCCATCGACATCATCGACTTCGTGACGCCCGACGCCCTCTCCCGAGGCGCCGCGTTCGCCAGCGATCTCGGCGACCTTTTCTTGTCGTGGGGCTTGCGCGCACAGGCTTCGCCGCTCATCAAGTTCGCGCTCTCGAAGAACCCCGGCGACGTGAGTGCCCGATACAACCTGGGCATCATCCACAAGTTCGCCGGCGAGTACGACGAGAGCGCGGCGGCCTTCAGGGAGGTGCTCGTCCATCAGCCCGAGGAGAAGGGCGCCTTGTGGAGCCTGGGCATCGCCTTGACCGCGGTGCGGGACTTCGCCGGAGCAAGAACGGCCTGGCAACGCTTGGGCATCGTCGTGCCGGAGAGCGATGGTGATTACGCCCGCCCGGGTGAGCGACTGCCGATTCGAGTCTCCGCGCATGCCGACGCGCCCGTTCAAGCCGAGGTCGTCTGGGGGGATCGCCTCTGCCCGGCCCGCGCCCGAGTGACCGGCATCCCCCGCTACGGCGGGCTGGCCGCGTTCGGCGACGTCGTGCTCGTGGATGGGGCCTCGATCGGCGAGGTGCCGGGACCTCATGAGGGCGACAGGGTCGCCATCGTGGAGTGCCTCTCGTTGTTCTCCGAGGCCAAGGGCAGGCTCTACCGGCTCCGGGGAGGCCCAGGAGACTCCCCGAGCCCAGCGGACGCCGAGCGCCTTGCTGTGGCGCTGAGGGGCCTTGGATATGCGTCCATCAACTGGTCGGGGGTGGGCCCGGACTCCGCCGCGGTCGGCGTGGTCCTCGCCGCGGGCGAGCCGCTGACTGAGCTCGCCGCCGCCGTCTCCGAGCTCACCACGGACACGCGCCTGTTTTGCCCGGAGCTCGAGGCTGAAGCGGGCCTGCCCGTTCGCCGCGCGCCCGCCACGCTCTCGGCCTTTTGAGCCCATGCGCCGCTCTGCGTTCATCGAAGCCTGCCTGCACCTGACGCTCGCGATCTGCGTCAGCGCGCTGGTCTTGCACCTCTGGTATCGCGATCCCCTGCATCCGGCCATGGCGGGGCAAGGCAAGGCGTTCGCGCTCATGAGCCCGGTCTTCGTGGCGGTCGCGTCCAAGAAGGCGATCCGTCTCGGGCGGGCCACCGGCTTTGTCGCAGCACTCGCGGTCCTCTTGGCGGCGGGTGGACTGTTCACGGTGGTCATGCCGCTGCTGCATCCGGTTTCTGGGCCGTGACGCCGAGGGTTCTCTCGCTTCCGTTCCGCGAGGTGGTCGACCCGGTGTGTGAGGTCTATGGACTGCCCCGGGGCCTCTTCAACGACTTCTGCTTCTGGACCGTCGAGGGCACGCACGACCTCTACCTGGTCCCGGCGGGCGCGAATCACCCGACCACGCTGCGCGACCTCGACGAGCTCGGCCATCGGGTCTGCACCGGGCCCGAACGCCGACCCACATCTACGCTCCTGAAGATGATCGGCGCGGACGCCCGACGCAATGTGGTCGAGGTCGACGCCGATGGTGAGGTCCGCTTCAACCGAGGCGAGGTCCTCGAGCTCCCCGAAGACTGCGACGCCACCGTGCTCATCGTCCGTCGGGGTCGACACGCGCTCGGCGGCTTGACGCGCCTCACCGGGCGAAGCGCGCCCTGACTGAAACGTGCGCGGGCGTATGCCCCCAGGTCGGGTCGGAGATACTATCCAGCGTGTCCTGAGCGGAGACGAGACGAATGGCGACCTTTGTTCAGTATGGCTGCGGCTTCTGCGCGCCGCCCGGGTGGGAGAACTTCGATGCCAGCCCGACCCTGAGGTTTGAGCGGCTGCCGCTCCTTGGTCGCCTGTATACGAAGAATAAGGCGAGGTTCCCGGTCAACGTCCGCTACGGCGACATCGTGCACGGCTTGCCCATCGCCCTTGGCAGCTGCGACGGCGTCTACTCGTCTCACATCATCGAGCATCTCTCCCGCGAGGACGCCCGCACGGCCCTGCGGAACAGCCTCTCCCTGCTCAAGCCCGGGGGCCTCTTTCGGGTCGTCGTGCCCGACCTTCGCGCGCTCGTCGTCAGCTACCTGGACAGCGGCGAGACGGACGCCTGCTCGGCGTTCATGGAGCGGTCCATGCTCGGGCGGGCCGGCGGAGAGTCGAGCTGGAAGGCCGCCGCCGGTCGACTGTTCGGCAACGGCGCGCACCTCTGGCTCTGGGACGAACCTGGGCTGAAAAGCGAGCTCCTCGCGGCCGGCTTCGTCGACGTGCGGTCGGCGCGCCTCGGCGACTCGGGCGTCGCGGCCTTCGACGCCGTCGAGCAGAGCGCGCGGTTCAAAGACAGCGTCGCCTTGCAGGGCACGCGGCCCTAACGCCCAAGGCGGGCGTCAGGGAGCACGCTGACCTCAGCCGCGTGAGGCGTTAATCCACGCCGGGTTGCGGAAGCGCGAGGTGGTCGAGTTTAGGTCCGCGTTGGCCGGGAACTTCTGGTCGGGGTGCAGGTTCACGGCCCGGTCGAGGAGCTCGTCCTCCGTCTCGCGGACGTCGCTGTTGGGCACGCAGCACTCGACAGGACAGACGGACTGACAGGCTTCATTGCCGTGGAACCCGACGCACTCCGTGCACAGCTTGGGATCAATGACGTAGATGTCGTCGCCCTCGCTGATGGCGCTATTCGGGCACTCAGGCTCGCACGCGCCGCAGTTGATGCACTCATCGGTGATGATCGTTGCCACAGGCAACTCCCTCCTCATTGTCAAAGTCAATCATGCCCAAGACCACATTGGCCAAGGCTTCAGGTTGATGATGTTGAACCATGTGTCCGGCATCGGGCAAGACCCTGCGCGTGAGGTTCGGGAACGAGGAGAGCCGCTCGGCCTCGGTCATCGTCCGCAGCACGCTCACCTCCCCTTCGACCCAGACGATCGGGATGTGCACGCGACCCCAGAAAGCCTCGAAGACGCCCGGCAGAGTGGGCGTGGGAGAGCGCACCCGATTGAGCGGATCGTACCGCCATCGCCAGAGCCCGTCGACGCCCTGCACGGCCGCCTTTGTCGCCAAAAACTGCGCGCGCTCGGCCGAGAGGAGCGGGTCGTTTCGCCGGAGTCGCGCCTCGACGTGCTGAAGATCGCGCATGGGCTTGTCGAGGGTCGTGGGGTCAAACGGCGTCGTCTGGGCGATCCAGTCGCCCACCCGCGAGACAAAGTCCTCGGGGCCGCCGGGACGTGGCCCACCCGCCTCGATGAGGACCGCGCGTCGAGCACGGCCCGGACGCGCACCTAACCAAAGGCTCGCGATGCCGCCGCCCATGGAGTGCCCGACGATGAAGACGCGGTCACGCCCGACGGCGGTGACGACCGCGTCGAGATCCCGAACATAGTCGACGAAGTGGTAGAAGTGACCCGGGGCGGCGCGAGGGCTGCTGCCATGGCCCCGCCAGTCGACGGCCACGACGTGCAGGTCGCTGCGTCCGCGGCACAGCGCCGTCGCCGTGTAGATCCACGACCACGCCAAATCGAGGTAGCCATGCAGGAGGATGACCGTGGTCGATCCGCCTCCGTCCCAGGTGAGCGCGTGTAGATCGAGGTCGTTGATCCTGAGCGTGTGGTCTTGAGGCGGAATCAGGTCAGTGATCGTCAAGTTTATTTACCAAGTGCGAGACGCACCGCCTCGGCCGCGGACTCGGGCGAGGGAAAGCCAAGGGGGCCTTTTTCCGAGACGCAGAGGTCATTCACCCAAACCGTGAACTCACCCCGCGAACCGCTGATCAACTCCACGTCGATCCCGGTCACGAGCGTGATCTCCTCTGCCACCCGGGCAGCCCTCGGTTTGTAGTTTCAAACGACGCAGTAGTGAATCTTGATCTTGGCCATTGACGGCTCCTTGAGTGTAGGTGGTCTCACCTTGGCAGAATCGTTTCGATCAGGCTGCTCAAAGAGCAGGAGGTCAGTCGCAGGTCTGAGCCAGACCCGGTGTGGCGGCCAGGACGCGGAAGTCGGCGGCGTTGTCCTGGGTGTCCGCGAGGTTGAGGCAGCGGGCGATGGACTCGTGCACCGGCTGTCCAGGGTCGCCCGCGGCGGGCTCTCCCTCGCCTGTTCCCGGCAGGGGTCCCTCGTAGGCGAGCCCGTCAATGAGCGCGCCAAAGGCGTCGACGATGCGGACGCCGTCGGGCGCCCCATTCTGGATGCTGCCCATGAGGGGGAGGCGCAGGACGCCCGCCGGCAGGGCCTGGAGAACGGCCTCTGACCCGATGACGAGGAGGTCACCTGCGGCGAGGCTCGGCCCGGCGTCGAAGAGGGCATACGACGCATACGGCATCCCGTCGCTCCCGTTGATCAGCTCGAGCCGCTGATCGGCGAGCGAGAGGGGGGCGTCCGTGGGGTTGTAGAGCTCGATGAACTCCAAGAGATCGGAGCCGTCCTGGTCGTAGTCAATCTCGCTGAGCACGAGAGCCGCGCCGGGTGGGGGCGGAGGAGGCAGCGCGGGTCCAATGTGCACGGCCACGCGCAAGGTGAGGCCATTGAGCGACGCCGTGAGCCCCACCGGGCCTTCGATCTCGCCTGAGGTCACGGTCACGTCGGCTGTTGACTGCCCGGCGTCGATGTGGATTTGAGCGTCAATCGCGGCCTGCGCCGGGAGGTCGGAGACGAGGCTGAGATCGAGACCACCGGCGGGGGCGGGCCGGTCGAGGGCGAGGTGCAGGGCGGTCCCCTGAGCGTCCCGAGGCAGGGCGGAGGTTCGCAGATCCAGGCGCGTATCGGCCGGGCCGAACTCGGACAGGCGCGCGGGACCGGGGCTGGGACCGGCACCGGACTCGACGTCGAGGGCGTCACGCGGCTCGAGCTTCATGTTCGCGTTGCCGAGGCGCAGCACGCCGTCGAGTCGAGCAAAGGTCGAGCCGAGCGCGGGGGTCGGCTCGATCACGAAGAAGAAGTCATCGATCAGCAGGCCGCCTGTAACCGCGAACTCCAAGGTCGGCACTCGATCCCCTTCGCCGGGGGGCGGCATCACGTCGGTCACGACCACGTCGTAGAGGGAGAGCAAGACGCCCTCGAGCCGAGCCGCGCGCCGGCCCTCGGTCGAGACGTCCACGGCCACGACGGGGAGGGGCACGATGGGCGCGACAGAGCCTAAGATCGTGACCTCCGTGACGACGTTCAGCTGGCGTTGGCCGTGGAAGTCGTTGGTCGTGCCGGCGAGGCGGATGGACGAGGTGGTCGACAACATCGAGAGGGCCTCGGGGGGCACGGTCCCGTCGCCGAGAAAGACCCAGACCGCGCTGTCGTCGGGGCCGAAGTACTCCGCCTGATCCGGGCCTATCTGAATCACCAGATTGCGGACCTCACCGGCCGCGTTCTTCTTGAGCGCGGTGACCACCCCCTGCACGACGACCGCTACGCCGACGCCGATCTCCCGGCGGGCCTCGTAGATCGTCGCCGGGCAGTAGCCGGAGGGATCCGCCGCGCGGCTGGCGCAGGGTCCCGGTTCGGGGGCAACACCGCCACCCGGAGCAGCTTGCCCGCCGTCTCCACCCGAGGTTGGTAAACCACCTTGACCACCCATGGTGGGTAAACCGCCTTGACCACCCGGAGACGGTAAACCACCCTGACCACCCTCCCCTCCGCCCGAGGGACCACTCCCAATCGGAGCCCCATCCGGCGTGCCCATATCGGCCGAGAGCGACGAGCGTGCGCCGTTCGGCGCCTCACAGGCGAGCAGAACCGCGCCGAAGCACATCAGGGAGTAAAGACCAGACCTCATCGAGAGACCTCCGCGCGCGATCACCGCGCGACCTCCGCGCGCGATCACCGCGCGACCTCCGCTGAGACGAGCGCGAGCAGCGCGCCCGCGTCCACGCGCTGGCCACTCTCGACATGAACCGCCGTCACGACGCCCGCCGACGATGCCGTGAGCGTGTGCTCCATCTTCATGGCCTCGAGGGTCAAGAGCGGCGTGCCCGTGACGACCGTTTCACCCACCGTTACATGGACAAGGACGACTCGACCCGGCATCGGGGCCACACACGCGCCGGGCACCTCTGCGTCGACCGGCGGCGGGAAGTCGGGCACGAGGCCGAGCACGTACGACAGCGCGGGCGTGAACACCGTGACCTCGGTCTCCGAGCCGTGCACGGAGTACGCGCGGCTGCGCCGGTCGATGACGCATCGCAGCTCCGGGCCATCGTCCCGGACCTGAACCTTGCTGGCCGCGGCCCCATCGACGCGCACCTCGAAGAGACCCTGGCCCTCGTCGACGTAGTCCACCTGATGGAGCGCGCCTTCGAACGTGAAGACGACCCGCTGAGGCCGGAATCGGCTGTTGCGGAACCCCGAGCGCAGGGCCGGCAGGTGCGGGTTGATGTCGCGACGAAGACGCGCCGCGAAGACCGCCGCGACGGTGAGGGCATCCGCGAGATCGGCGTCAGCGCGTGGGAGACGCCGAGGGCTGCACGGGAAGTGCTCGGCGATGAAGTGCGTATGGGTCTGACCGGCGGCGAAGGCGTCCGTGCCGACGACGGCGCGCAGGAAATCGAGGTTCGTCTTCAGACCCACGATGCGGAGCCGCCGGAGCGCGCCCCGCATCCGGAGGAGCGCCTCGGCGCGGGTGTCGGCGAAGGCGATGATCTTGGCGAGCAGCGGGTCGTAGTCGATGCCCACCACGCTGCCCGATGCGATGCCCGCGTCCACCCGCAGCCCCGGCCCCACCGGCACCTCGAAGACGAGCACCTCACCGGTCACCGGCAGGAAGTCGAGGTCAGGATCCTCGGCATACAGGCGGCACTCTATGGCCGAGCCCCGCGATGAGGGCACGCCGACGAGGTCCCCGATCGAGGCCCCCATGGCCACCAGGAGCTGCAGTCGGACGAGGTCGAGGCCGGTGACGCACTCGGTCACCGGGTGCTCGACTTGAAGCCGCGTATTGACCTCGAGGAAGTAGAAAGACCCGTCCTGGTCGAGGAGAAACTCGCACGTGCCGGCACCGACGTAGGCCATCGCCTGCGCGGCCCGCACGCCGGCTTGGCACAAGGCGTCGCGGAGCTCGGGCGTCAGCTGCGCGGCCGGTGAGGGCGACTCCTCGATGACCTTTTGGAACCGGCGCTGAACGCTGCACTCACGCTCGAAGAGGTGAACGACCTGACCATGGGTGTCGCCGAAGATCTGGACCTCGACGTGACGGGGCGCCTCGACATAACGCTCGAGGAGGAGGGCGTCGTCTCCAAAGGCCGCGCGCGCCAGCCGTCTCGCTTGAGCCAGAGCCGCGGGCAAGTCTGCGGGTTGACGGACGATGGCCATGCCCTTGCCGCCGCCCCCAGCACTGGCCTTGATGAGCACCGGGAAGCCGATGGTCACTGCGGCCTCCGCGAAGGCCTCGTCCGAAGCCAGACCGCCATCAAAGCCCGGGACGATCGGCACGCCGGCGCGCTGCATGAGGCGTCGCGCGGCGGTCTTGCTGCCCATCGCCTCGATGGTCTCGGCGCGAGGTCCGATGAAGACCAGCCCGGCTTCGGTCACGGCGCGCGCGAAGGCGGCGTTCTCGGAGAGGAAACCGTAGCCCGGATGGATCGCCTGCGCGTGGGTGCGGCGGGCGGCGTCGAGCACGGCCTCGATGTTGAGATAGGACGCGCTCGGGGCCGCCTCACCGATGCGGACGGCCTCATCTGCGGCGCGGACGTGCGGCGCGTCGGCGTCGGCGTCGCTGTAGACCGCGATGCTGTGAAGGCCCATCTCGCGACAGGTCCGCGCGATCCGACAGGCGATCTCCCCGCGGTTGGCGATGAGCACGCGATCGAAGAGGCCGTTCATCATCACCTCAGTGTCTGAAGACGCCGAAGGCCATGGTGCCTTCGACGGGCGCGGAGTGAGCCGCGGACAAGCTGATGCCGATGATATCTCGCGTCTGCCTCGGATCGATGATGCCGTCGTCCCAGAGGCGCGCGGTGGCGAAGTACGGCGAGGACTCCTTCTCGATCTGTCGGGTGAGCAGGGTCTTCATCATCTCCAGCTCTAGCTCGTCGACGGGCGCGCCAGACTTCGCGGCCGCTTCGCGTTTGACGATCTCCAGCACGCCCGCGAGCTGCTCGCCGCCCATGACCGCGATGCGATGCGAAGGCCAGGAGAACAGGAAACGTGGGCCATACGCGCGCCCGCACATGCCGTAATTGCCCGCGCCAAAGCTCGCGCCCATCATCACGGTGATGGCTGGCACGGTGCTGTTGCTCACCGCGTTGATGAGCTTCGCGCCGTGTTTGATGATGCCGCCTTGCTCATACGCCGTGCCGACCATGAAGCCGGTGATGTTCTGCAGGAAGAGCAGCGGCACGTTCTTTTGATTGCACAAGGCGATGAACTGCGCGCCCTTCTGCGCGGCCTCGCTGAACAAGACGCCCTGGTTGGCGAGGATGCCCACGGCATAGCCATGAATCGTCGCCCAGCCGGTCACGAGCGTCGGGCCATACTCCGGCTTGAAGGCGTGGAATCGAGAGCCGTCGACGAGCCGGGCGATGACCTCCAGCACGTCGAAGGGCGTCCGGGGATCGGGGGACACGATGCCGAGCAGATCGTCGACGTCGTAGAGCGGGTCCTCGACGAAACTCGCTGGCGACGGACCCGCTTTTTGATAGCCGAGCTGAGCGACGATCTCGCGCCCGAGTCGCAGGGCGTCGAGCTCGTCCCGCGCGAGGTAGTCGCTCACGCCGCTCTTCCGGCTGTGCATGGCGGCGCCACCAAGGCTCTCCTCGTCGGCCTCCTCGTTGGTGGCCATCTTGACGAGCGGCGGGCCGGCGAGGAAGACGCGGGCAGCTTGGTCGACCATGACGGTGTAGTCGCTCATGCCCGGCACATAAGCGCCACCCGCAGTCGAGCTTCCAAAAACAAGACAAATACTCGGTATTCTAGCCTTCGAGGCCCGCGTGATGTCCCGGAACGCCTGCCCGCCCGGCACGAAGATCTTGCTCTGGTTGGGCAAGTCCGCGCCGCCCGACTCGACGAGGTGGATCGCCGGCAGGCCGTTCTGCGCGCTGATCTCGCCGAGTCGCCGGGACTTGATGACCGAGTACTCGTTCATCGAGCCGCCCTTAACGGTCGACTCCGAGCAGGTGATGAGGCACTCGACGCCGCTGACGAGCCCGACGCCCCCGACCAGGCCCGCGCCGACCTTGACGCCGTCCCCGATGCCGAAGCCGGCGAGCGGGGCTATCTCCAGGAAGTGCCCGTCCCGATCGAGGAGACGCTCGACGCGCTCGCGCGGAAGGAGCTTGCCCCGCTCGATGTGCCGCAGGTTGTACCGCTCGCCGCCCCCCTGCCGCGAATCGGAGAGCGCCCCCTCCAGGCGCGAGATGGCCTCGGTGTTGGCGACGACGTTCTGACGAAATCGTTCGCTGCTCCGGGCGACCTTCGAGACCAGGGGCGGCACAGAGGTGGGCCCCATCAGGCGCGGGCTCCAGATGAGACGCCGAGGATGGCGCGGGCCTCTGCGGGGCTGGCGATCTGGCGGCCGGCCTCTCGAGCGATGCGGACGAGCGCCTCGATGAGCGGCCCGTTCCCGGAGGTCTTCTGCCCGTTCGGCAGGTAGAACGTGTCCTCGACCCCGGTCCTCAAATGCCCGCCTAACTCCGCCGCCCGCTGGTGCACGGGCCAGACCTCCTCGCGGCCGATCAAGATGGTCTGCCAAGCCATGCCCGCAGACATCTCCTCGATGAGCAGCGGCAGCCAGGACGCCTTGGCGGGCATCCCGCTCGCGACGCCCATGACGAGCGAGACGTGTACGGGCGACCGAAGCAGGCCCGCTTGCTCGAACATGACGACGCTGCGGAGGATGCCCGTGTCGAAGCACTCGCACTCCGGCACGATGCCGAGCGCGTTCATGACCTTGAGGTAGCCCTGAATCTTCTCGATGGGGTTGTCGAAGAGCAGCGGGGCCCACGCCCAGGTCTTGTCGTTCTTCAGCTTGAGATAGTTGAGCGAGCCGCTGTTCAGCGCGGCGACCTCGGGCACGACCCGCTCGAGGCAGGCAAGCGGCCCCGAGATGTCGGACCCCATGACCCCCGTGGACATATTGATGATGACGCCCGGGCAGGCTGCGCGAATGGCGTCGCAGATCTCCGCGACGACCTCGGGCTCCCAGCTTGGAAGCACGCCCATGCCAGGGCGCTGGTCCCGAAAGTGACAGTGCATCACGGAGGCGCCGGCCTCGAAGGCCCGACGCGCCTCGGCGGCCATCTCGGCGGCGGTCACCGGGACGGGGTGCTGCGTCGGGTTCGTCAAGACGCCCGTCAAGGCGCAGGTCACGACGGCCTTCTCATTATTTGCCACGGGTCTCTCCTTGGACGCGACGGTCAAGCTCACGGTGGGGGCCCTGACGGCAGGCTTCGAACAGCGGCCCGAACCATCTTCCGGTGCGGGATGCCGTCCTCGAGGTAATCCTCGCCGAACGGCAGGAAACCGAACTGCTCGTAGAACGGCAGCAGATACTTCTGCGCGGACATGGAGAGCGGGCGATCTCCGAACCGCGCAACGGCCCGCCGGACAAGCTCACGGCCGAGCCCCGTCCGCCGAATCTCCGGGGCCGTGCAGATGCGGCCGAGCACGTGCTCACCGGGCTTCGCGTCGCTCCCGGTCAGGGGGATGACCCGCAAGCACCCGACGAGGCTCCGCATCCGCAAGAGCAGGTGCCAGGCCCCCGCGTCCCGACCGTCCGCGTCGAGATAGGCGCACTGCTGTTCGACGACGAAGACCCGCTGCCGCAGCGCCATGAGCGCGTACAGATCGGCCAAGGTCAGATCGGGGAAGGTGGCCCATCGCCAAGCAATCGATTCCATCGGGCGTGCAGTGTATTCATCGGCCCCGGAGGTGTCGCCCATGTCGACGAGTCTTTCCCCGCGAATCTTGCTGGTCGGCGCGGGCGCCGTGGGCGCGATCTACGGGATGGTCCTCGCGAGGGGTGGGGCTAAGGTCGCGTTTCGTATCCGGCCCAAGTACCGGGCCGAGCTGACGGGCGGGATGACCCTGTTTCGACACACGCTCTTCGGCGCGCCGAAGGTCGAGCGCTTTACGGACTATGAGCTCTTCGACAGCGACGAAGCGCTATCAGGGCGAACCTTCGACCAAGTCTGGCTGTGCACGTCGTCGACCGCGCTCTCCGCCGACTGGCTGAAACCCCTCGCCAAGGTGACCGGCGACGCCACGTTTGTCCTCCTCCAACCGGGGCCGGAGGACTTCGAGCGACTCGCCGCCCTCGTCGCTCGCGAGCGCATCGTGCGCGGCTACATCCCGTTCATCTCGTACCAGGCCCCGCTCGAAGGGCAACGCCTGCCCGAGCCGGGTCTGGGCTTGGCGTACCTCCTACCTCCCGGCATGACCGTCCCCCTGAGCGGGCCCGAGACGAGGCTCGCGGGGGTCGCAGAGGCGCTGGAGGCCGGTGGGGTTCGGACCTCGGAGGTCGCCGATGTGGGCCCGCTTCTGGCCACGGGCGCCGCGGTGCTCATGCCGCTCATCGCCGCACTGGAGCTCTCCGACTGGTCGATGAAGACGTTGCGCCGCTCAAAGACCTTCGCCCTGGCGCTTGGGGCCGCGCGCGAGAGCCTCGACATCGCCACGGCGCAGGCTGGTGCTGCGAGGCCCCTGTTTCTCCCGTTCCTCAGGCCCGCCTGCCTCGCGCCGCTCGTGGCCTTGGCTCCGATGGCCTTCCCCTTCGACCTCGAGGTCTACCTCCGCTACCACTTCACGAAGGTCGGGGACCAGACGCTCGCGATGCTCAATCAGGTCCAGACCGAAGGCCTTCGACAGGGCAAGAGCACGGGCGAGCTCGAGACCCTGATCGACGCGCTCGTCGTCTCTCGAAATCGGGTTTAGCCCGCTCATTTCTTGGTGATCACGCCCACGGTCAACGCGCCCGCGCCCCGGCAGAGATCCATGATCGAGGCCGCATCGGCGTAGGAGGCGGCGTCGTTCGCGTCGAAGAACACCACGTCGTCGGCCCGCGAGGCGAAGACCCGCCGCAGCTTCTCTGGGAGCTCCGCACGAGGCAGGACCGCGCCGTTGAGGGAGACGGTGCCGTCGGCCTCGAGGTAGACGACGATCTGCGTGTCGTCGGCCGTCTTCGGGGGGGTGTCCTTCTGCTCCTGCGGCGGCACGAGCAGGTGGAACTGTTTGACGAGCAACGGCGCGACCACCATGAAAATGATCAGCAAGACGAGCACGACATCGACGAGCGGCGTCACGTTCATGACCGGCCGTACGCGACCACGACCGGCGTCGATGTTGAAGGCCACTACTCGCCCCCCCCCCCTCGGCAGCTGCCGAGGCTGGCGACGAAGCCGTCCGGGCGCGGTCGCCGACCACGAGCGAGATGCCCGGAAAGCCGGCCTTCTGTCCCCGTCCGAAGAGGTCCCTCATTCGCCCATACGTCAGGCTCTGATCACCCTTCAGGAGGAGACGCCGCTCGGGCTCCTTCTCATGCGTTTGACGCAGGTGGGCTTCGAGCTCGCCTTCGTCGATCGGGACCTTGTCGATGAAGAGCTGACCGTCCGCCGTCGCCGTGAGGAGCAAGGGTTCGAGCGCGCCTTTGACCTTGGGATCGGGGTTCGTGAAGCCGGGCAGCTCGACCCGGACCCCGCCCTCGAGTTGAGGCGCGATCACCATGAAGATGATCAGCAAGACGAGGACCACGTCGACGAGCGGCGTGACGTTCATCTCGGGCACGAGGCCAGCATGTCTCTTCTTCAGGCGCATGGACTACGACTTAGGCTCCGTCGTGTGCCCGTTCTCGAGGGCGTCGATCAGCTCGCCCGCCGCCTGCTGCAGCGCGAGGTCTACGCGCTCGGCCCGCGTCGAGAGGAAGTTGAACGCCAAGACCGCGGGGATGGCCACGGCGAGCCCGAAGGCGGTCACGATGAGCGCCTCGGCGATGCCTGCGGAGACCGCGCCGAGCCCACCGGAGCCCGTGCGCGCGATGCCCTCGAACGCGTTGATGATGCCGACCACCGTGCCGAAGAGGCCCACGAAGGGAGACACGGAGCCGACCGAGGCGAGGACACTGAAGCCACGGCGCTGCTCGGCCGCCAGAGCCTCCAGGCGACGCGCGATGGCCCGTCTGGAGAGTTCCACGGGGGTCAGCGCGTCCCGCCCGGCACGGGTGCCTTCGAGGCCGCGAAGGTAGGTGCCCAACCCCGTCGACAGGAGGTCCGCGAGCGGCAGGCCGACGTGGCCCTCGCAGACCGCCTTCGCCCGCTCAAGCTCCCGCGCGTCGATGAGCGGCGCCGCTTCGAGCGCGCAGATGCGGGCACGGCGCGTCGCACGGGTGAGCATGAGCCACCGCTCCACGAAGACGCCGAGGCTCGAGACCGCCATGACCAAGAGGATGGCAGCCACGCCCTTCGCTAAGAGACCCATACTGGCCCAGATGGCCTCGATCGAAAAATCCATGTCAGACCTCAGTGGAGCCGAAAGGGGAATCGAAGATTCTGAAAAACCGCGATGGGCTTGCCGTCATACATCGCCGGTCGATAGCGGACCGTCTTGAGAAACTCGAGTACGACTGCGTCGAAGTTCGGATCGGACTTGAGCACACGGACCACCTCGAGGTGCCCGTCGAGATGGACAATCACCTTGACCATCACCTCCCCTTCGAACTTCGCCGCGCGCGCGATCTCCGGGTACTCGGGCTTTATCGAAGGCTCGACGGGCTCGGGTCTCTGGGCGCCGGCTGGGAGGATGATCGCTGACGGACCCACAGCCTCACCCGTGCCGCCCGGCTCTCCCCCGGGTCGACCACCCGGCTTGCCGTCGGGCCTGCCTCCCCGCTGCCCAAAGGGGTCGGTGCCTCCACCCGGATCGCCTGGAGGGGGGCCGGTCTCCAGGGACGGATCGGCCTCGGCCGGAGCGACGGAGGGGGGCGTCTGCGGGGCCTCGATGGGTCTAGGCGGGGGGAGCGAAGCGTCTTGGGGAGTGGGCGGCCGGATCCTCGGCGGAGGCGCCGGCGGCGGGGCGGCCTTGGCCTCGGCAGGGAGCGCTACCGGCGGCGGCGGCGGAGGCGGCGGCGCCTTGAAGAACTTGAGCTCCACCTCGGGCTCAGGCAGCGCGACGGCCTCGACCCCGGCGAAGAGGACCGCGAGCAGCGAGAACCCCGCCGCATAAAAGACCGCTGCCCCGAGGTACGACGCGAAGAGGCGCCGTCGTGTGCCCGTCGGTCGCTCCGCCGAGAACTGATCGAACACCCGCGAGGATCAGTACTGGTAGCGCAGGCCGAGTTGGGCCTGGAAAGGCTTCTGGTACCCCGTCGCCTGCCCCCAGTTGCCGGTCTCCGTCAGGCTCTCCTCGACCGAGGTCACGGTGCTGGCGTTGAGGGCATTGAAGATGTCGACCATGGCCGTGAACTTGTGGCCGGAGAGCTTCTCGAAGTCGAAGGCGGCGCGCAGATCGAGGCGCGTGAAGTCGGCGAGCCGGAGGTTCACGTCGTCTTCGGGATCATTGGGATCGATGCCCTGGCTCTCACCGCGGGGCGCGCGGCGATTGGTATAGCCACCGTCGTATTGATTGAGGTGGAGCTGATCGTAGGGCGCGCCGGTCTCGTAGGTGTACGCGCCGCCGAGGCTCAGGCCCGAGTCGAACTCGTAGCTGAACTGCGACTTGATGACGTGACGGTGATCCTCGAGCAGCGGGCCGTCGAGGAAGACGTTCTGGGTCGGGTTGTCGTACGCGCCGGTCAAGAGCTCGGTCGTCGTGCCGGTGTTCCAGGACAGCGTCCAGGAGGTGTGCATGAACCAGCGGTCGGACAGCCGCTTGAACAGAGACAGCTCGATGGACTCGTAGGTTCGCTGCGCGTCGTCGATCTTGCGGAGCGTATAGGTCTGCTGTCCGGTCCCGTCGACGGTGCCCACATAGTCGTTGCCGGCCCGGTTCCAGATGATGTTGCGCTCGTCGTCTTCCCAGGCGTTGCTGACCGACTTGTGAAAGTAAGTCAGCTGGAGGCGAAGGTCGTCGGTGACCGCGTGCGCGACGCTGGCCATCCAGACATCGGCGCCGGTGGGTTCGAGCCCATCACGGTCGATCGCGGTCCCGCCCGCGCCGCCTTGAACGCTCTGCTGGCCGGGATCTTCGCTCTCTACATAGGAGCCCCGAATCGGGGCATCGGCGGGCTCATCGGGATCACTCAGCCGGCCATTCGGATCCTCGACCCACAGCGAGCGTCGCGTCTCGAGGCTCTTCCCGACGAACTTGGACAAGGTCAGCATCCCCACCTCGTACATCCGTCCATAACCGAGGAGGACGGACGTCCGGCCGTCTCCCATCACGTCGACGGTCGCCTGAAGTCGGGGCGAGACGACGTCGAAGGCGAAGGCCTCCGGGTCAGGCCGCTCGCCGGTCGCGGCCTCTGCGTCGTCGGCATAGCCCTCGTAGAAGTCGAAGCTCGCCATGTCGTAGCGCACGCCGGGCTGGAGCACGACGCGCTTGGCGATGTCCCAAGTGTCCAGCGCGTACAGCGCGATGATTCGGCCGTTGTTCGTGGTCGTGAGCGCGTTGTCATCGCTCGACGCGATCCGGGCGCGCAAGGGGTCCGCGTCCCCGTCTCCATCGGCGTCCGCGTCGACGAAGATGGACGCGCCACCGGGCAGCTTGGAGGTCTCCTTGTCGCGGGTGATGGAGATCGTCGAGCCGAGCTTGAGCGCGTGCTCGCCATGGGCCCCCTTAAAGAAGTAGGTCACGGCGGGCGCAAGCTCAAGCCGCGTGCGCTCGATGTAGGAGTCCGAGCCGGAGCCGCCGGTCTGCTCGCCGGTGTCGAGGTTGAAGCGCGGTCCCTGACCGAAGCCCGCGGCGGCCTGGATGTCCGTGCCGCTGCAGCCCGTGCCCGTAAGGTCCGTGGTGGACGCGACGTCTTGCAGACAGCCGCCCGCATCACCGAAGGAGTTCTTGCCCGTGAGCTCGCCAAGGCCGAACACGCCGGGGAAGCGGAAGGGGCTGCTGCTCTTCGCCCGCTCCTGGGGGAAGATGTCGAGGAAGGAGAGCTTGTAGCCGGCCTTCATCTCCACGAGCAGGGGCTCGAAGTTGCCCACATAGTTCAAGGAAGCGAGTACGCCGCCCTGGTCCTGATGGGTCTCCGTCTCGTTGCCGGCGGACGGGTCCTGGCCGGCGTTGTCGACCGTCGTCGGATCGCCCTGGAGGAGGAGCTCGATCTTGTTGCGGGTGTCCGGAGCGAAGGTGAGCTTCGTCAGCCAGTAGAGCGACTGAAAGACCCGGGCCTCGTGCTGCACGCCGTTGAGGCGAGGCACCGGCGACTCATTGGGCAGCTGGCTGCGGCGGTTGTCGTACTCAAGCGAGACGAAGTACCAGAGCCGATCAATGATGAGCGGTCCGCCGAGGTTGAGGTTGCCTTGGAAAGAGCGCGAGTCGCGGGGTGCCTCGTCGAGCCCTTCCATGGACAAGGCGTCGCTCTCGAAGTAGACGCTGGTGTCGAGCTCGAAGGTGTTCGAGCCGCTCTTCGTCACGAGGTTGATGATGCCGCCCGTGATGTTGCCGTACTCCGGCGAGAAGCCCCCGCTGATGACCTGGACCTCGTCGATCGCGTCGAAGTTGAAGTTCAGGTTGAAGGTGTTGGTCGAGGGATCAGTCGTGTTGATCCCGTCGACATAGTAGTTGTTCGAGTAGGACGAGCCGCCGTGGATGGAGGGGTTGCCATCGCCGTCTGAGTCCGTGACGCCGGGCAAGAAGTTGGCGACGCCTTGGTAGTCGCGGCTGCCAGGGACCTTCTCGAGGAAGGCCTGGTCGAGGTTCAGCCCGAGGGTCGTGGAGCGTCGATCGACGATCGGCGCTCGGGCGGTGACCTCGATGACCTGCTCCCCGCTCTCGAGCTCCATGACGAAGAAGACGTCGGTCGACGCGCCGAGGCTGACGCGCAGTCCCTTTTGGACGACGGTCTTCAGGCCCTTGCCCTCGGCGCGGACCTCGTAGTTGCCGACGGGCAGTTGAATGAACCGGAAGCTGCCGCCCTCGGCCGTGAGCGACTCACGCGCGCCGCCGATGAGCGCGGGGCTCGTGGTGGTGACCTTGACGCCGCTGACCGGGGTGCCGTTGACGTCCTCGACGGTGCCATAGAGCGTGCCCGACTGTTGAGCCAGCGCGGGCATCGCAAGCAGGCCGAAGAGGAGGACTATCAGGATCGAAATCGGATGAGTCTTCACATCGCACCGCCTTCTTCGGGGACAGGCTCAGGTGGCGGTGGAGGCACGAGGCGGATGAGGGGGTTGTCCACGAGGCCGAACGGCTCTCCTTCAAGCGACATGAGCTGGCTTGAGTCGGTGACCTGATCGTCGGTGGCCGTGATGATGCCGACGATGTTTCGCCCGGAGGTGTAGTCCGCGCTCTCTGGCCCACCGGCGAACACCGGGAGCGTGACCCAGGGGAAGCTCTCGCCCGTCTCGGGATCAGTAGCGGCCTCGAGCTGCTCGACGCGCAGGGCGAACTGGGTATCGTCGAGGACGGCGAAGGTCTGACCCGCGTCTTCGACCTCAACCAGGGTGTAATGCTTCTGGACCGCGTCGACGGCGGTCTTCATGCCCGGGAAGCAG
>SHZC01000018.1 GCA_009692505.1 Myxococcales bacterium | reverse complement strand
GGCCGCGAGGGTGTCGGCCCAGCGGGCCGCGTAGGTGCTGACAAGGTCGGCTTCGGGGCTGTACGCGCCACGCGGGCATAAGCGGCCGAGGCCCCTACCCTGCCCGCCATCGCCGGTGTCTCCTCGCCGTTGTAGGCCGCGAGGTGGTCAGCGGGCCCCTCCTCGGGCAGCGGCGGCTGCGCATCAATCTCGACGTAGCGTCCGCGAGCGTCCTCACCACGGTTCGTCTTCACGATGACCGCATCGGGCCCGAGGGTCGCCTTCAACTTGGCGACGGCCTCCTGCATCGTTCGACCCCGGAATGTATGAAAATCGCTCACGTTCGGTCTCCTGTGTCATCGGTCTGACGGCCGCTGAGGTTGAACTTGACGCTGTCTTTGACCCATCGCGTCGGGCTGCGCAGTCTCAGGCCGGACTTGGCTGAAACTGCCCAGAGGCCGGCGCGTTCACGCGGGGTCGAGGGGTGGCCTTCGCAATCCCGATGCCAACCTCGCCGTCGGACGCGACCTCCGTGCCCGGGGCGATCTCCTTGTGGGAGACCACGACCAGGCCCGGCACGAAGCGGTCGATCAGGTTTCGGACCGGGCGGCGAAGCTCCGGGGGCACGAGCAGGACCGGCTGGAACCCAAGGTTGGTCATGATCTGCATCCGCTCCTCAAGCTGCTTGAGGAACTGCTCGGCGACGCGGGGCTCGACTGTGAGGTGGAAGTCGCCGTCAATCTGCTGGATGTGCTGGCGGAAGTGCTCCTCGAGCTCGCCGTTGACCGTCATCACATGAATCTGTCCGTCCATGCCCTTCATCTTGCTGCTCATGTACTTGGCCATCCGCTGCCGGACGAACTCAGTGAGGATCTCCGGGTTCTTCGTCAGGTGAATGTGGTCGGCGATGCCCTCGAGGATGGTCCTCAAGTCGCGCACGCTGATGTGCTCCTTGAGCAGGTTCTTCAGGACGCGCAGGACGTCGCCGAGCGGCAGCTTCTCCGGGATGAGATCCTCGACCACCTTTGGGGACTGCTTGGCGAAGAGGTCGAGTAGCTCCTGGAGCTCCTGGCGGCCGAGGATCTCGTGGGCGTTCTCCTTGAGGACCTCCGAGAGGTGCGTGGCGACGACGGTCGAACAGTCGACGACGGTGTAACCAAGCTGCTCGGCGCGGTCCTTGTGCTCGGCGGTGATCCACAAGGCCTGCAGGCCGAACGCCGGCTCTGTCGTCTCGACGCCGGGCACGGTCCCGATGACCTCGCCGGGGTTCATCGCCATGAAGCGGTCGGGCAGCAGCTCGCCGCTCGCGACCTCTACGCCCTTGATGACCACCGAGTAGCCGCCCGGCGTGAGCTGCAGGTTGTCCCGAATGTGAATCGGCGGAACGATGACGCCCATCTGGCTGGCGAACTGCCGACGGATGCTCTGGATACGGTCGAGCAGCTCCCCGTTCTGGTTGCGGTCGACCATCGGAATCAGGGCGTAGCCGACCTCGAGCTCGAGCAGATCGATCGGCAGGAGCGCCTCAATCTTCTGCTGCTCGGTGAGCGGAGGCACGTCGGAGTTCAGTGCCGAGCCCCCGGGCCGCGAAGCCCCCGAAGCGCTTGTGCCGCCCGCCGCCACCGCGTCAGCCGCCTCGGCGCGCTCAAGCCGCCGAGCGAGGTAGTAGAGCCCGGCGCCGATGCCCCCGAAGAGGATGAGCGGCATCCCGGGCATCAGCCCGAACAAGGTCATGATGACGGCGGCGATTTGAAGAACCTGCTTGTTCGAGAAGATCTGGCGCGTCAGCTCGCTGCCCATGTTCCCCGTGCCGCCGGCTCGAGACACGATGATACCGGCCGCGGTCGACAAGACGAGCGCCGGGATCTGGCTGACCAGACCGTCGCCGACCGTGAGGATGGTGTACGTCGAGGCCGCATCGGCGGCGGTCATGCCGTGCTGGGTCATGCCAATGATGAACCCACCGATGATGTTGATCATCGTGATCATGATGCCGGCGATGGCGTCTCCGCGGACGAACTTCGAAGCACCGTCCATCGCGCCGTAGAAGTCCGCCTCCCGCTCGACGGTCGAACGACGCTGCTTGGCCTCGGCCTCGGTGATGAGGCCGGCGTTCAGGTCCGCGTCGATGGCCATCTGCTTGCCGGGCATGGCGTCCAAGGTGAAACGCGCGCCGACCTCGGCGATGCGGCCCGACCCCTTCGTGATGACCACGAAGTTGATGATCACAAGAATCACGAAAACGATGATACCGACCAGGTAGTTACCGCCCACGACGAAGTTTCCGAACGTCATGATGATGTCGCCGGCCGCCTCGGGGCCATCTCCGCCCTTGAGGAGGATGATGCGGGTAGAAGCGATGTTCAGCGTCAGCCGGAACAACGTAGTCACCAGCAGGAGTGCCGGAAATGACGAGAAGTCGAGGGGGCGAGTCAAATAGATGCTGACGAGGAGCACAATGATCGAGATCGTGATGTTCAACGCCAGGAGGACGTCGAGCAGGAGAACCGGAATCGGGATGATCATCAGAAGCAACATCCCCACGACGCTGGCCGCGAAGAGGGTGTTTCCTGTTGATGCTACACGTGATGGATTCATGTTGAATTACCCCACATTTCCGTTGCGACGCCGGAATTGATCCATGTTCGCCTGATCGAGTCGGCGAACCTGAGCGGTCCCGGCCATAGGCGCGCGCCTCACGGGCTTCTGGGCCCGGAGCCGATAGACGTACGCCAAGACCTCGGCGACGGCTCGATACGACTGGGAAGGTACGATGCGGCCCACCTTGACGTGCTTGTACAACATGCGTGCCAACGGGACGTTTTCGACCATCGGGATGTTGTGGGCCGCGGCAATCTTCCGGATCTGCATCGCCATGTGGTCCGCGCCCTTGGCGACGACGATGGGCGCCGCGTCAACGCCCTGGCGATACCGGAGGGCGATCGAGAGATGGGTCGGGTTATTGACGATGACATCCGCCGTGGGCACCGCTGAGGCCATCTTTCTGTTGACGATGTCCCGCGCCCGCTTCCGCATCTGTCCTTTGACGTGCGGGTTGCCCTCTTGCTCCTTGGACTCGTCTTTGACCTCTTGACGGGTCATCTTCATCTTCTCTTCGGTCGTGTAGCGGCTCCAGAAGTAGTCCGCGATTGAGATCACGACCAGGACCAGCGTCACGTTGATCAGTATCTCGAGCGATCGTTCCAGAATGAAGCGAATCGCGGCCAAGAGCGGCAGCGTCGCGAGCGATCGAATCCGTGGCAGGTCGCTATCGACCGTGAGCCAGATGATGCCGGCTACGACCCCGATCTTCAGCAGGCTGCCCACGAGGTTGCCCAGAGCGGACTTGCTGAAGAACGTCGGGATGAACCTCGTGAAGAAGTTGAGCTTCTCGAAGTCAGGTTCAAGGGGCTTCGTGGTCAGGATCAGCCCGACCTGAGCCACATTTCCCAAGACGGACACGAACGCGACCATGCCCACCAACGGTGCGAGGATGGTCAGCATCCGAAGCAGCGAGCTGGTCCCCAGACTCATCGCGCTCTCGGGCGTGAAGTCCATATGCATCCTCAAGTCGAGGAAGTGGGTCGTGAACCGGGCGAATTGGTCCCAGATCCAAGGACCGAGCACCACGAAGTAGGCGGCGGCGGCCAGGAGAATGAGGACGGAGATGATGTCTCGCGAACGGGCGACGTCGCCGCGCTCGCGAAACTCGTCCCGGCGTTTCTCGGACGCCTCCTCTGTTTTCTCTCCCGCATCTTCTGCCATGGCTCGCCCTCGGTGCTCGAACGTGTGTCGAGCGAACCTTGAGCAAGCGTCGGGCCATGCGCCGGAGACCCGCCTCGCTACATCGCTTTGGCCATTCGCACCGACATCGTGACGCACTCGCCGACGATGTTGCGAAAGACCTGGCTGAAGCCCGGGAGCGAGAGGGCCAACATCAAGAGGCCCAACGAGATGGTCACCAAGAAGCCGAGCTGGAAGACGTTCACCTGCGGCACGGTCCGGGCGATGATGCCGAGCCCGAGGTTGACGAAGAGCACCGTCACGATCACCGGGAAGGCCAGCCGAAGGCCGAGCTCGAAGTTCATGGAGCCGACATACGTCAGGTCCGTCAGGATCCGGGCACTGTCAGGCCAAGCCGTGCCAATGGGGACTTGTTGAAAGCTGTCGAACAGCGCCCTGAGCATCATGAGGTGCCCATCAAAGGCCAGGAACAACAACATCGCGACGACATTGAGCACCTGAGACAGCATACCGACCTGCTGGAAGTTCACCGGGTCCATAAGACTGGCCATTGAGAGGCCCATCTGCGTTCCAATGAGCTGACCGGCCATCGAAACCGCCCCAAAGAGCATGGTCGCGGCCATTCCCATCAGCCCGCCGACCGCGAGCTCGCCCAGAACCATGCCAATCAGGCGCACGGCGTCGAGGTTGCCGACGGGAGGCATAGGCCCTGTCTGAATCATGACGACGAGCGTCAAAGTCCCGACGAGGCCCATCTTTATCGGCGTCGGGATGGTCATCGACGAGAAGAACGGGGCGGTCAGGACCAGGCCGCTGAACCGCGCGAGCACCAGGCCGAACGCGGCGAGGTACGGTCCGAAGACGGCAAAGACTCCCTCGGCGTTCAAGGTTCGATCAGCCCGGCAACGTGGCGATCTGCGTGAAGACCCTCGTCGTGAAGGTCATCATCTGGGCGAGCATCCAGTTGCCCGTGACCAGGAGCGCCCCGATGATGGCGGCGATCTTGGGGATGATGGTGAGCGTCTGCTCATTGATCTGGGTCACGGCCTGGAAGATCGAGACCATCAGACCCACGACCAGCCCGAGCGCCAGCGCGGGCAGCGAGAGCATCGCCGCCAGCATCAAGGCGTCGTGAAAAAATGAGATGACATATCCAGCGTTCATACGTTGAAGCTCCTAATCAGGCTGCTGACAATCAGATTCCATCCATCCACGAGCACGAAGAGCATGATCTTGAAGGGCAAGGAGATCAGTACCGGCGGAAGCATCATCATGCCCATCGCCATGAGAATCGCTGACACCACCATATCGAGGACCAGAAAGGGAACGTAGAGCATGAAGCCCATCTGGAAGGCGGTCTTCATCTCAGAGATGATGAAGGCCGGAATCAACTGCCAGGTGGCCACATCCGCCTCCGTCTGAGGCCTCCCTTCTCCAGAAGCCTTGATGAATAGGGCCAGATCCTTCTTTCGAGTGTGCTGGAACATGAACTTGCGTACGGGTTTCACAGCGAGCTCGACGGCGACCTGCTGAGAGATGGTTCCAGCCATGTACGGCTGCAGTGCCTCCTCATGAACCTTGCTCCAGACCGGCTGCATGATGAAGACGGTCATAAACAGCGAGAGCGCGAGCAGGACCTGGTTCGGAGGGGCCTGCATCGTGCCCATCGCCTGCCGCAGGAAGCCAAGGACGATGACGATGCGCGTAAACGCGGTCATCGTGAGCAGGATTCCGGGTGCCAGCGTCAGGAGGGTCATCAGACCCAGAATCCGAAGCGCGCCGACCCAGTCCCCTTCACCGCCGCCGACGCTGAGCTCCAGCTTCGGGAGACTGAACGGGTCGGCAGGTGCCGCGGGCGGGGCGAGGACGGCGTCGGGCTCGGGCCCCCCTGTCGGCGAGGCGGAGGCCGGGGCGGAGACGACCGCGGGGATGGGTCCGACGACCGCCCCGGGGGTCTGGGCTTTAGCGGTCGCCGAGCCGAGCCAGAGGGCGGCCCCCAAGGGTATCGCCAGGCGGAGGGAGGCGCGCATCTTCAAGCGCCTTGCATCTGGCGGATCTTGCGGAGGATGTCGTTGTGCATCGCGCCCCGATCGGCGTCGTTCGCCGGGCGTTCATTCCGCGCCTCGGGCCGCGCCTCGGGTCGCGACGTCTGGAGAACCGCGACCCGCGCCCCGGGGGAGCCCGTCGGAGTCGGAAGTTTGGCGAGCGGCGTCGGCGTCTTGACGGCCCGCGACTCGCTCCGCCGAAGTGCTCGAGTGAAGTCGTTCTGAACGGGCACATAGCTGTCGGCGACGCCATCCGCGGCCTCGGCGAGGTGCTCATCGGCGCGGTCGAAGAACGCCCGCTCCGCCGGTTCAGTCGCTACGTCCTCGTCGGCGGTCTCCATCTTTCGCTTGTTCTCAGCGATCTCTCGGACCTTGGCGATCGCCGCGCTCATGCGGTCGGCCACTGACAGCGTAGCCTTGGCCTTCGTCACGGTCTGGCGCGAGTCGACCGGCTCGATGGGCAAGGGGTCAGCCGCGACATCATATCTCGACTTACTGGGGCTCGGTGCTGGTGCCGTCGGGGTCAACGAACCGCGCGGCTCGGTCTGCCCGCGGTCAATCGTGGTGAGCATCTGCACGCCCTTCTCGGAGGTGCCGAGGAGGACCATCTGGCCGGCGACATCGAGCAGGAGCAGCCCCTGCTTGGGCCCGAGGACGTGGGTGCCGATGGGGCGGATCATTGGACCCCCGCTCCCATCCGGGCGGGCTGGGCGCATCCGGCGGAGCAGAAAGAACCCCCCGCCGAAGAGCAGCGCGGCCGTAGCTGCGAGGGCCGTGAAGCCGGGCCCTTCGTTTGGACCACCGAGATTGGAGACGACCTGAGGGTTTTCCTCGGCGGCCTCAAGATCGTCGAGCAGGAAGGGCGCGGCGCTGGCCGGAGCCTCGACCGCGGTCGTCGCACTCTCGGGTGCCGTGGTCGCCGTAGATGTGGGAACCGCGGTGGCCGAGGGCGCGGCGCTGGACGGAGTCTCGACGACCGCGGGCAAGGCTTCGTTCACCGCCGGGATCAGCGGCGCGGGCAGCTCAACCTCGGTCAGGACGGCCACCGGGACCGGCGCGGGCAGCGTCTTGGGGGCCGGGACGACCACCGGGACCGGCGGATTCTTGGCTGCCGTCCACGTCGAGGCGATGAGCTCGTCCCGAGGCACCTGGACGATGATGGCACCATCCCGAAGGGTGAAGCGCGCGGCCTTCAAGGTCGCGGCGTCGATGGCCTTGCGGAGGCGAACCCGGAGCACAGTCGCGCGCTCCCCATCGCCATCCGGGTGCAGGAGCGAACGCTCAATCTGGCGGTCCGGCATGGTCACCCAGCGGCGAGTGACCCGGACCCCGTCAACCCGAAGGTTGATGACCTCGCGCTCGACCGTGTCCGCAGTCAGCGTGACGTCGTTGAGGGTGAAGGCCGAACGTCCACGAAAGACGAACTCCAGCGCGTCTTCGCGGGGCGTAAAGGACACCTCCGTGAGCACGTTGGCGGCGCGGGGCGTGACGACCTCCTGGGCCGAGGCCGCCGGAAGCTCACCGAGAACCAAGACTGCACCCATCATGACTGAAGCGACCGAACGCATAGTGAGCTCCCTCGTGGAACCTTTTGGGGACCCGAGTCGGGTCACGAGGGGCTATTGCAGTCGGTGTGCCAGCGGCACCGGGGCTCAGTCCCGCAGGCGTTGAATCCGCTCGAGGGGAGAGACAATCTCGGTCAGGCGCACGCCGAACTTCTCGTTGACGACGACGGCCTCGCCCCGAGCGATGACCTTCTCGTTGACGACGATCTCCAAGGCCTCGCCCGCGAGCTTATTGAGCTCGACGACGGACCCTGAGTTCAAGGCGAGCAGATCCTTGATGAGCATCCGCACCTTGCCGAGGACGACCGCCACGTCGAGCTCCACGTCGTAAAGGAAGTCGATGCTGCGCGGTCCTTCGCTCATGTCTCTTGCTCCAAGGTCAGCTCGTTTTTACAGGCCATTTCCACCGACGTCTCCATTGGGAAAGCCGGGTCGCCGACCCCCGGCCTGCGGTCTGACGATCGGCTTGAGAATCCGGGCGGCCAAGTGACCGGACTTGACGGAGGGCGCGACCTCGAACTTGGGTGAACCCTCGGTCGCGAGCAGGAGCGGCGAGTGCACCGACTGCTCCAGCGAGAGCACATCGCCGACCTTGAGCTCGAGGAGGTCACGGACCGAGATCCGACTGCGTCCGAGCACCACCGAGCTGTGCACGGAGACATCCATGAGATGGGTGACGATCTGCTCGTGCCAGCTCGAGTCCGCGCTGGCGTTCTCCGCCTGGATGCCCGACGAGAGGTGCTGCCGAATCGGCTCGATGGTGCTGTAGGGAATCACGATCTGCACCGTGCCCCGGAGGTTCTCCATCTCGATTTCGAAGCTCGTCAGCACGACCACGTCGGAGGGCGGCACGACGGCGAGAAACTGGGGGTTGATCTCCGTCCGGAGGTACTCGCCCTGGAGAGGAAAAACGGGCTGCCACGCCCGCTGAAGGTCCCCCAGCAGGAGGCTGACCACCTTACGGATGATCATCAGCTCAATGGCCGTGAAGTCCCGCCCCTCGACCTTCTCCTGGGCATTCGTCGCCCCCCCGAAGAAGTTGTTGAGGAAGGCGAAGATCAGCTTGGTCTCGATGGCCAGGATGCACGAGCCTCGGAGGGGGTTGAGGCGGACGATGTTCAGGCAGCTCGGGATCGGCAAGTAGTTCAAAAACTCGCCGTACTTCATCAGGCTGGTGCTCTCCACCGAGACCTGAATGATCTTTCGCAGGCTGTTCGACATCGTGATTCGAAACTGGCGCGCGAACCGATCGTTGATGATGTCCAACGTCGGCATACGACCGCGAATGATGCGGTCCTGACTGAGGAGATCGTATTTGACTGCGCCCGCGCCGGAGTCCGACATGGGCATGTCGCGCGAGGGCTCGGCCTCGATCTTGCCGTCGTTAACAGCGGAGAGGAGGGCGTCAATCTCGTTCTGCGAGAGGATCTGCTCGGACATGAGCGTGATTTAGCAGGCAAGCGGGCGCGGCGCTAGCCGTGCGGTGCGTGCCCTCACTGGATCACCCACTCCTCCGGCCAAACCCCGATGACCTTGATCTCCGGGGCCAGCGCCTTCTTGGCCCTCACCAAGATGACCTTACGGAGGGCTTCCATGTTCTGTGGGCCAGACACGTCGGCGACCTTGAGGTTCGAGAGGATCATGTTGACCTCGTAGCGCACCTTGGCGGTTCGCTCCTCGACGACCTTTTTGATGTCCCCTTCGCCGAGGACCTCCACGCCAATCTTGGCTTTCAGGTAGCGGTCGCCCGAGGGGTCCTTGAGGTTGATGATGAAGACGCCGAGACCCACGATGGTGGAAGGCTCGGCGTGGTCGTCGTGCGCGGCCTCGTCCGCTGCGCCGTGGGCCCCGCCGTGCTCGCCGGCATGATCCTCGTCGCCGTGCTCGGTGGCGTGCGTGGCCTCGACGGCGACAGCGCCTGGCACCTTCTTGTCTTTGACGTCGTCGCTGGCCGGCCTAGACAGGACCACAAAGGCCGCGAGACCGCCGAGGGCCAAGGTGTTCACGATAGCAAGTACCATCGGCATCTTGCTGGGGCCGGACTTCACGGGCGCGTTTTCGGCGTCCTCGTCGTCCTTTTTCACATCACGCTTGTCTGCCATTTTGATTTAGTCCGATCCTTGGACGCCTCTGTAGGCGAGCCTACCCTGAGCGGGGCGTCGCAGCAAAGAAACGGTCGTTTAGACGGGCCCGATCATGGGCCTCCACTTAAATACGAACGCCCGGCGCAGGGTCAATGCGTCGGGCGTCCAGGCTTCATTTGGGTCTAGTCTAGTACTCGCTTCAAGCATCAGGATGGGTCAGACCCCGATGTATACTCACAATGGGTATGTCATACACGAACATGCTGTGTTGGGTGTCGCGCAACCTCCTTTCGTTTTGTTCTGAGTTCCCGCCACTCGTGGCCGCTCATCCCTGAGCTCATCGGCCGACCTTACAGTCGACCTCCCACGGTCCCTGCGAAAAGCCGAGACACCGCAGCCTTGCCACGATGCTCGCGCCGACGCCGACGAGTGGCGGTTTAGACTTCACCTGGGTTTAGCTACTTGCAGTCAGCGTGCCAGCCCCCGTCTTAGCGGATGAGCTGGAAGACCTCCTGCAGGAGACCATCGGCGGTCGTGATCGTCCGCGCGTTGGCCTGAAAGGCTTTCTGGTAAGCGATAAGGTCAATGAACTGGTCGCTGATCTCCACGTTCGACTGCTCGAGGGCACCCCCGTTGATCGAGCCACGTCCGCCGCTCTGAGCGGTCCCGACGTTGGCCTGACCGCTCTCGGGCGACTCAATGAAGCGGTTTCCGCCTACGCTGTTCAGACCGGTCGGGTCCTCGAAGTTGGCCAAGGCGACCTGCCCGAGCGTCAGCGTATGGCCGTTGGTGAACCCACCCGTGACGATGCCGTCCTCGTTGACGCTGACCGTCTCAAGGTTGCCGGTGCCGTAGCCGTCTTGGTGAATGTACGTGGCCGCGCTCTGGCTGACGGTGTTCCACTGCGTCGTGCCCCCGCGACCCGTGCCGCCGGCCGCGGTCGGATCACCCCAGTTGAAGGCGATCGCGCCGGGATTGGCGCCTCCACTCCAGGGCACGGCCACCGGGTTGGGTGTCGTCGCGTTGACGAGGCGACCTTGGCCGTCGAAGGAGAGCTGGCCCAGGGCGATCGACTGAGGCACTCCGGCGACGCCGCCCGCGAGATCCGCGCCGTCCGCGACGAGGTTCATGTCCCAGACATCCGGTGCCGTGGAGGTGTGAGTGCCGTAAACGTCCACCTGATGGCCGGTCCCCATGCTGTCGAAGAGCACCATCGAGGACTTGAACGACGAGGTCGTATCCGGACTCGCCAAGCTGAAGCCGGGCGCCGGAATCAACGGGTCGGTCGGGCGCAGATTGGCCTGAAGGTCGATGTTGCTGGTCGGCAGAGGATCGAGGTTCTTCTTGATCACTTGGAGATCGCCGAGCGTCGCGCCCAGCACGCCCGTCGGGTCGGCCGTAAAGCCCTGGACCCGGAAGCCGCTCTGGTTGACGAGCGTCCCCTGATCGTCAAAGCGGAACGAGCCGGTCCGCGTATAATAGTTCTGCGTGACGCCGCCCTGAGTGCCCTTCACGACGAAGAACCCATCGCCGCTTACGGCCATGTCCGTGGGGACACCCGTGTGGTTGATGGAGCCCTGCGTGAACAGCGCCTCGATCCGCGCGAGCGTCACGCCCTTGCCGGTCTGGTTCGTCCCGGTCGTGCCGACGACGAACTGGCTGATCAGATCCTGAAAGTGAGCCCGCGACGCCTTGAACCCGGTTGTGTTCATGTTTGCGAGGTTGTTGCCGATGACACCGACTGCGGTGCCTGCGGCTCCGAGTCCCGAGTTGGCCGTGTACAACGAGGCCAAAAGATTGCCCATGTTGATCCTCCTGGGAGGCACCGCGTCCGTGCGGTGCTAAACGTCGAGCAACAAAGCGCTGTCGATGCGCGTAAAGACATGATCTTTCAGTTCATCGGGGCCGATGACCGAGATGATCTCGCGTTCCGGGACGTGGGCGACAAACGCCGCCTGACGGCCCATGAGCAGACACTCTCGACCCCCACTTCGCGCGGCCTTCTCCAAGCCCCGAGCGAGTGAATCCATCTCGACGGGTCCCATTGGGATGCCGAGCTTTCGAACTTTCTCCTGTGCATCCGGCGAGAACCGAACCCGGCCACCGCCGACTTCACCTTTGATAATGTCATCGAAGCTCAGCCCCGAGGGGCTCTTGGTTCCGATGCTCTCCCGCGCCAACTCCGCCGCCCGTGTGGCCCCGGTTGGGTCTACGAGGGAGCGCGGCGCAACCCGCGGGAAGAGAACATTGAAGCGGTCAGCCATTCAGCCGCTCCCCAGGACCTCAATCACATCCGAGAGCTTGAGCCGGCGGTCGCCGACGAGCAGCTCGGGGTATCCCTTGTCGAACCTCACGCCTGTCACCTGGCCCCTGACGTATGTGTCGACCGCGACGGGGGCCTCCTCGGTGCCGGCCTCAAACGAGACGTGGTAGTCGCCTTCGCGCTGCCGGACGCCCGTCGCGTCGTCGCCCGACCAGACGAACTTCCCCTGCCCTCCCGGACCGACAGTCAAGGTTTGGGAGTAGACCTCTTCCCCCGCGGAGTTGTGGACACGCGCCGTGACCGTGCCCACGTTGGGATCACTCGCGCGGAAGTCGACCTCGGGTTGATTGACGCCGTCGAGCGCCACCTGGTCACCGACGGCCATGATGTCCTTGCCGACGAATCGCAGGGCCGACTGGCTGTTGGCCGAGAGCTGACCGACGGCGATCTGCTCGATGCCCTGATTGACGTTCATGAGCTGCTCGAGCGTGGAGAACTGCGTGAGCTGCTGCATATATTGGTCGCTGTCTTGCGGGCTCATCGGATCCTGATTGCTGATCTGGGCGACGAGCAACTTGAGGAACGACTCCTTCTCCAGAGACGCCGGGGCCGAACCACCAGACTCGGCGTTCTGCGCGCCGAAGGTCATTGAACTCGCTGCATTGACTGATGCCATGGATACACCTCTCGCTTGGGCTCAGGCCGTCAGGTGAATTCGCGACCCGTCGCGGGGACGTGAAGGCGCTCGCGGCGTTCCCGGCGCTGCCGGTTCGTCGTTAAGCACCATGGCGTCATCGTTCGATTGGTCCTGGGAGCCGCCCTGATGTTGCTGGCCGAAGCCGTTGGCATCGTGGCGAATCTCAACATGAGTCGTGTGCAGACCCTGTGCCAACAGGTCCTGGCGCAGGCGTTCGAGGCCGCTGCTCATGAGGTCACGCACGCCGGCGAACTCCGTGGTGACGAACATTCGGACGCTCTGCCCCTCAATTTCAAGGCGCACGGCCACTTTGCCGAGCTCTGCGGGGTCCAGCCGGATCTCGGCGGTGTGCCGACCGGCCTCGCTCATGAGCTTCACACCGTCGGTGATCTGACGCAGCACCGTCGACTCTGTGACACCCAAGGCGTCGAGCGGCAGGACCGACTGGGCATGGGCGACGACGGGCGCTGTCGGGATGGCGGGTGTGACCGTCGACACGCCCGGCTGGGCCGCCACGGCTGAGACAGGGCTGGTCGAGGGTGCCGGCCCGGTCGCATCAATCGCCGCCGCTGCGAGGCCCTCTACGGCCCCGGCTGCGACACCGTTCTCAGGAGGGAGGACGGCGGTCGACGAGGTGGCGGCGGCAGACGTTTGCGCGACCTGCTCGTCGATGGAGGTAGGCTCCGTGGCCGACCCCTGCGTCAAGGTGAGCAAGTCGAGCTTCGGCGCGCCCCGCCCGGCCGTGTCGAGCGAGAAGTTCGGGAGGGCCCCATGCCGGACCGAGAGGAGCCGCGCGAGCTCGCTCGTCAAGGTGTCCTGGCGGGCGGCACCGTCGAGCTGACCGAGCAGCGCGCCGACGTCACCGGCCTTCGTCGCCGTCCCCCCTTGAAGCGTGGAGCCCGGCACCTCGGCCACAAGTCCGTTGACGACCTTGGCTGCCCCGCTCGCAAACCCGCCGCCGAGCCGACCCATGGTGGTCGGGGCCACGCCCGGCGTGACGCGCTCCATGATGAGGCCGTTGATGCCGAGCGCGCCGGCCAGAGAGGTTTCCTCCGATCTCGCGTCGTCCCGAGCGTGCGTCGCGGCATCTCTCTCGGTCTGCCGCAAGCAGTAGAGCGCGCGCCTTGGGGTCGCTGTGTCCTCAGCCGTCGGCGGGTCCTCGTCCTTCGCCTCAGTGGCGGTCTTCGTTTCGGCTCGACGCGGCTCATCACGCTTCGGCTTGTCTTCAGCGTCGGACTTCCTCCGCGCGTCGTGCCGGCCCATGGGGCGGTCCTCGTGGCCTTCCCGGTCAGCCGCAAGGTCGCGCTGCTCGGAGAGCTCACGACCGAACGTCTCAGCCTCTCGTCGATCATCGCCGATGTCGGTCCGGCTTTTCACGCCGCGTACGGCGACTCGCTCCCCTTTCGGGGCGAGATTCACATCCATGTGAGTCCCCTTTCGTCTCGTGGCCGTCGATGACATCGCTGGCCAGTTGGGTGAACACTCTGAGCGAAGAATTGAGTCCGAGCGCGATCAGCGTCCGGTCATTTCGGATTGGTCTTCTGCTTCTTTCGGAGGCGCGCGATCTTCTCCGAGAGCCGCGCAGCGAGGGCCGGCTCGACTTCGGCGAGGATCTTCGCGGCCTGCTTCTCTTTGAGGCGGTTGAGCACCTCGACGACGAGGTCCTCGTCCATCTCCGGGACCACCTTGGCCGTCTCCTTGGCCTTCATCTTGTCGAAGACTCGGCTGAGCTTGTCGACCGCCTCCTTGCGCTTCTCGACCTCTTTCTCGTCTTCGACCGCCTGCTTGGAGGTCACGACCTGACGCACCTCCGCGGCGGCCTTCTCGGCCTTCGTCCGCTTCTCCTCTTCGGCGGCGAGCGCGCTCGTAAACTCAGTCTGCAGCGCCCGAAGCGCCTTGAACCGAAGCTCCAGATCCTCGCTCTGCCTCAAGACACGCTGCTCGCGTAGCCGGGACTCTTCGCGGGCCCGGCTGGCCTCGGTGACCCTCCGCTCCGCCTGCTTGAAAATCCGGAGCCGCGTCCCCTCATCGAGGGGCAGGGTCGGATCGAAACGGTCCATCGACGGCCAGTCGATCGACGGCCAGTCCACCGGCGCGAGCGGCTCTGAGCCCGCAGGGACCACAGCTTTGGGCTCGGCGTCCGGAGGCCCGACGTCGGTCGACGAGCGGTCGGCTGCGTCGGCGACGTCCGGAGACGGACCCACGGCGTCCTGGCCCACTGCGACGAACGGGAAGAGACAGACAACGAAGAAGGGCGGCCCGAGCCGTATGACCCTCATCGGGGCCCAGCCTGAGCGATGGCTTGCAGTTGGCGCATCGACTCCTCGGGCGTCGCCCGCTCGCTGGTGGCCTGTCGCAGGAGCTTGTCGATGTTGCCGATCTGCGTAACGGCCCGATCGATCGTGGCGTTCGCGCCCTTCTGGTACGCGCCGATGTTGATGAGATCCTCGGCCTTCCGATAGGTCGCGAGCAGCTCGCGAACCTGCCCGGCCGCCTGCTTGTGGTCGGCCTCGGCCACGTCGGTCATCACCCGGCTCGCACTCGTGAGGACGTCGATGGCGGGGAAGTGATTTCGGGAGGCGAGGTCGCGGCTGAGCACGATGTGCCCGTCCACAATGGAGCGGACCGCGTCGCCGATCGGATCGTTGATGTCGTCCTGCTCGACGAGCACGGTGTAGAGCCCGGTGATGCTGCCCTCGCCGTCACACGTCCCGGCCCGCTCGAGGAGCTTCGGCAGGAGCGCGAAGACGCTCGGGGTATAGCCACGCGTCGTCGGGGGCTCGCCGACCGCCAAGCCGATCTCGCGCTGAGCCATGGCGAAACGGGTCACCGAGTCCATCATCATGAGCACGTTATTGCCCTGGGCGCGGAAGTACTCGGCGATGGTCGTCGCGAGCCAAGCGCCCCGAATGCGGACCAGTGGTGCGGTGTCACTCGTCGCGCAGATGACCACCGATCGTCGAAGCCCCGCCTCGCCGAGATCCTTCTCGATGAACTCCCGGACCTCGCGACCGCGCTCGCCGATGAGGGCGATCACGTTGATGTCCGACGAGGCGTTCCGCGCCATCATGCCCAAGAGGACCGACTTGCCGACGCCGGAGCCCGCCATGATCCCGACCCGCTGGCCGCGGCCACAGGTCAACATCGTGTCAATCGCCCGGATCCCGAGCCACATCGGCTGTCGAATCGTGCGGCGTGACATCGGGTTGGGCGGCTCGGCGTAGAGGGGTCGCTCCTCGCCTCTGACGACCAAAGGGCGACCGTCAAGGGGCTGACCGAGACCGTCAATCACGCGGCCGAGCAAATCGTCGCTGACGGGCACGCTGGCGAGGGCCTTGCGCGCTCGGACCAAGGAGCCCATGCGCACGCCGCCGATGGGGCCGAGCGGCATGAGCAGCGCGGTCCGGTCGCGAAACCCGACGACCTCAGCGGCGATGACTCGCCCGGAGTCGCTGACGATCTCGCACAAGGCGCCGACGCTCGCGCCGTTCACCGTAGCCTCGACGACCATGCCGACGACCTTCGTCACCTTGCCGGACTTCAACGCGACGGGCACGCGCTTGATGCGGCTCGTCAGGTTCTCGATGTCCAGGTCGAAGTCGTCGGCGGAGAGCATGGTCAAGTCTCTTTACTATTGAGGCCGAGCAAGGCGTCGTGCACCTCTTCGAGCCGTGATGCCACGCGACCGTCCGCAGCGCCGCCCCGGGTCTCCACTCGGAAGTCCCCGTATTCGAGCGCCTCGTCGGCCACCACCTGAATCCGAAAAGCATCCCCCATGCCATGGGCCAGCTCGGCGCGTCGGGAGGTCAAAAATGCGTGATCGGGCGCGGCGCACATCACGACCACCTCGTCTTTCTCCTCGAGCTCGATGATCGCTTCCTTGACGAGTTTCATCAGGTGCTCGGGGTGCACGCTCAGGTGGTGGCGCGTCAGGCGCTCGGCGATCTTGCAAGCCAGCGTGATGAGCGTGAGGCGGTTTCGATCGACGAGCTGCCGACTGACCTGATCGAGCATGTCGAGCGCCGAAGCGTATCGCTCCTGGAGCACCTGAAGTTCGGCCATGACCTGGCCCTTGCCGTCGTCGAGGCCCCTGAGAACCGCGTCTTCGTAAATGGACTGGACGAGCTCCTGCGGCACTTCAAAGATGGGCGCGGGCGGAGGTTCGATCGGGGCGACCGGGGGCATCGTCATGAACGGGGCCGGCGGCATGGACTGCATCGGCATCGGCGCAAGTGAGGGGCTTCCCCCGCCATCGAGCCGCTCGTTGCCCATCGGAGCGCGGAGCTCGCCGATTCGATCTTCCTCCTCGGCCGCCTCGTCCCCTTCGTCGGCCTGCGAGGGCCCGCCAGGCTCTTCACCCGCGCTGTCAGAGAAGTCGTGGGGGCTCGGGCTGAAGTCGGGGAACACCATCGGCCGCGCCTCCGTCTCCGCGACGACCCGCTTCCCGGTGAAGTCGAAGCGCGAGATGGTGCCCGCGTCGTCCTTGCGAATGATTCCCATCGCTTAGACGAACTCCTCGGCCGCGCCTGCCTTGGCGATGACGATCTTGCCCTCGGCCTCCAGCCGCAGCGCGAGTTGAGTAATGCTCGCCTGAGCCTTCTCGACGTCCGACAGCTTCGTCGGCGGCATGACCTCCATGTCCTCGCGCAACATCTGGACGGCGCGGGCCGAGAGGTTCTTGAAGACCTTGTCCTTGATGGACTCGGGCGCGGTCTTCAAGGAGAGCAGGAGCGTCTGGTTGTCGACCTCCTTCAGCAGGGTCTGCATGCCGCGGTCATCGATGTTCACGAGGTCCGCAAACACGAACATGTTGTTGCGGATCTCCTCGGCGAGCTCGGGGTCAATCTCCATGAGCTGCTCGAAGATCCGCTCCTCGTGCTGCTTCTCGATGTTATTGAGAATCTCGGCCACCATCTCGACGCCTGAGGTCTCCTCGCCGCCGCTGAGAACGAGGCCCTTCATCTCGCTGAGCAGCGCGTTCTCGACGTCGCGCAAGGTGCTCGCGCTGACCGTGTCGAGGCTGGCCATCCGTAAACACACCTCGACCTGCGTCTCGACGGGCAGCTGCGCGAGGACCTGCGCGCTCTTCTCGGCCTTGGAGTAGGCCATGATGAGGGCGACGGTCTGCGGGTGCTCCTTGCGAAGGAGGTTGGCCAGCGTGCGCGCGTCGATGGGCTCAAGCGCGTTGAGCTGCATCTGGTTCTCGCTGGCCATCTCCTCGATAAGTCGGCGACCGTCCTTGCCCATGGAACGCTCGACGAGCGCCTTGAAGTAGGCCTCGCCGCCCTCGAGACGAAGCGGATCGCCCTTCTGGATGAGGGTGAAGTACTCGTTGAGGATCGCCTCCTGCTCGTCGTCGGACAGAGTGGCGAGCTGGGTCATGCCGCGGTTGAGGAGCTTGATCTCCTCTTTGCCGAGCCGCCGGAAGAGCTCCGCGGCCGTGTCTTCGCCGAGCATCAGCATGACGAGCGCCGCTTTGACTTCGGGAGAGATGGGCTGGGGTTTGCCGTCGAGGTTGGTGGCCATGGATCAGGCCTGGATGCGAAGTTTGAGCCAGTACCGAACGACCGAGGCCGCGACGTCTGGGTTCTGATTCGCGAAGTCCCGGATCTTCTCGATCAGGCTCAGCTCTGCGAGCCTCTTCTTCTCGGCTTCCATGTCTACCTCCTGCTGTTCGAGAAGCGCGATGGCCTGGACCCCGGGAAGAACCGCCGGCTCCGCCTCGGGCAAGGCCCCTTCTTCGACCACCTCGGCCGCGGGCGGGGGCTCGGACGGCGCCGTAAGCCACCGCACGACCGGCCGGAAGACCGCGAACACGAGGAGCATGAAGACCAGCAGAATCAGCCCGTATTTGATCAGGTTGTCAACCAGCACCTGCCGTTGGCCGGCTTTCATGACCAGATCTTCAGCGGCGGTCTCATCCTGGAACTGCAGGTTCGCGACCTCGATCTCGTCGCCCCGCTTCCCGTCGAGTTCGACCGCCTTCGCCACGAGGTTCTTGATGGTCTCGATCTCCTCCTTGGTTCGGGAAGAGTACTCAGGCGGCACGGGGTCACCGCCTTCGGCCGGCACGACATCCTTGTAGACGCCGTCGACGAGGACCGCGACCGAGAGGCGTGTCAGGCGGACATCGGGTCCGAGGATCTTCTTGGTGATCTTCCCGATCTCGTAATTGACGGTGGTCTTCTCACGATTTGAGTTGCTGGCATCGCCGACCCGGACCACGCCTTGGGCGACGTTCGGGTCGTTGGCCGCGGCCCCGGCGACCCCGCCGACCTGATCGGCACCATTTTGACGCTGCTCCGACAAAGTTTCTTCGCTGCGGGCGATTTGCTGCTGCGGGTCGAAGATCTCCTCGGTCCGCTGCTCCTTGCTGAAGTCGAGCTTGGCGCGAACCCGGACGATGGCCTTGCCCCGCCCGACGGCCTTCTCAAGGACATCGGTCGCCTTCTGCTCGAGCTCGCGCTCGATGTTGCGCTGATACTCAAGGCCCGACGCGCCCTCCATGAGGTTGTCGTCGGTCGCAGCGCGGAGAATCTTGCCGTTCTGATTGACGATGGTGACGTTGTCCGGGCTGAGGTTCGGCACCGCGCCGGCCACGATGTTGACGATGCCTTTGACCTGTTTGGGACGAAGCACGGCACCGGGCCGCAGATTCAGGATGACCGAGGCGGTGGCCGCTTTCTGATCCTCGACGAAGAGCTCCTCCGGCGGGACCGCCAGATGTACGCGAGCAGACTTCACCTCCTCGATGGACTCGATGGACTTCGCCAACTCCCCTTCCATGATGCGCCGCTTATTGACCTGAATGACCTCCTCGGGCATCCCGAAGATGTCAGCCTTGTCGAAGAGCTTATAGCCAGGGTTCGCATCGACCGGTCCGCCCTCCGAGGCGATCATCAGTCGAAGCTCATCGGCCTTCTCCACGGGCACGAGGATCGTCGTCCCGTTCCGATCGAGCTTGAAGTCGACCTTCTCGTCGCGCAGGCGGTCGGCAATCTTGCCTGCGTCCTCCTGTTTGAGCTCGCTGTAGAGCACACCGTACTCCACCCGCGTCCCCAGATAGGCCAGCGCACCAATTGTGGCCGCCAACAGAACGATGACAACTCCGATGGCGTACTTCTGCGCCCGGCTGAGCTTCTCGTTGAGGGCGTTTAATCGTTCACGCATGCGCTGGAGAATTTCGTTCATGGACTTTTCCTCAGATGTTCATTCGCATGACTTCGTGGTAGGCGTCGATCATCTTGTTGCGGACCTTGGTCAACATGCGGAAGGAGACATCCGCCTTGTCCAGGGCCAACATGGTCTCATGCAGGTTCCCGCTTCTCCCGGTGACCATCTCAGCCACCGCGGTGTCCGCTTCCTTCTGCACTTGATTTACGTTCTTGACCTGCGCCTCAAGGAACTCACTGAAGGGACGCTGCACTCCATGTGCCAACGGCCCACCACCGGGCACCGAGCCCTTGAGCCCACCGGGCTCCATCCCATTGAGCTCTGAGGCATCGAGCGCGACTGAGAGCCGCGAACCAGGCCGGTTTTCGACCATGGGCATGAACTGAGGAAACCGTACGGGCGTGGCCATGACTTATCCCCCGATCTCAAAGGCGTTCTTGGCCATCTGCTTGATCGACTGGATCACGCTGACGTTGGCCTCATAAGACCGAGACGCCGTCACCATGTTGACCATCTCGCTGACGACGCTGATGTTCGGCATCTCGACGTAGCCGTCCTCTTTGGCGTCGGGGTGGGTCGGGTCGTAGACGAGGCGTCCGGGGGTCGCATCGGACTCGACGGCGACCACCTCGGACCCATGAACCTTCTCGTGCATCTCCGCCCCGAGCAGCTCCTGAAAGCTCGTCGCGATGGGGATCGCCGCCACGACCGCGTGTTTGGGTCGATACGCGCCCCCCTCCGGCGTTCGGGTCGTGTCGACGTTGGCGAGGTTGCTCGCCGTCACGTTCATTCGGGTGCGCTGGACCGTCAGCCCGGAGGAGCTGATGCGCATGGCTGTGAAGAAGTCCATCAGCCTTGCCCCCCTTCCGAGATGGCGTACTTCAGGAGCGCCATCCGCTTGTTGTAGAAGTTCGTCGACGCGCGGTACTGAATCTGGTTTTCAGACAGCTTCGACATCTCGTGATCGAGGTCCACTGAGTTCCCGTCCTGGTTTGGCAACGCGAAGTAGTCAAACTCCATCTCGGCCTGCGTCCCCTCGACGCCTGTGTCGAGGTGGGCGGCGTCCGTCCGGGCGATGCCGGGCGGCTCTTCACCGCTGAGGTGCTGACGAAGCTGCTCGTCAAACGTCACCTCCGTCGGCGTGTAATCGGGCGTGTCGACGTTGGCGAGGTTGCCAGCGATGACGTTGGCGCGCTCGAGGCGGAAGTCGAGGCTTCGCTCGATGGTGGTCGTCAGGCGGTCAAAAAGGATGCTCATGAGGGTCACCTCCGGCTGCCTATGCCGCAAGGGTCGTGCCATGGCCGCAGTGCCGGGTTTGAGCGGCTCCGCAGCGGGCAAAGCGTTGGGGTTCCGTCGCCGCATCGCCAAGGCGATGACGTCTAGATACCCGCCAAGGCGATGACGTCTAGAACCCCGAGGCGCGCAGGGCCGCCGGAGAGACACGGCGCTCCCACTTCAAGACCGCGAGCTCACCCTCGGCCAGCTGCCCGAATCGACCGGAGTCGGGCGCCGCCGTCAGCTCGTCGTAGAGCCGAACCGCGGCATAAGAGTCTCCGAGCGACTGAAGCGCTCGCGCCTTGAGGTACTGCGCTTCTGGGCGCAAGGCGTCGGTCGGATAGGTGGCCGCGACGTCCCCGAATCGCTCGATGGCCGCCGGCCAGTCCGCCTCCTCGAAGGCCAACTCAGCGAGCCGCCAGACCGCTGACCGCCGGATCGCCGAGCGCTTCGTCTTGCCCGAGCCATCATACAGCTCAAGCCAAGTCAACAGTGCCGCCTCGGCCCGCTCGCTGTCCCCGATCTCGCCGTACCAGTCCGCCAGCGTAAACGCGATGTCGGCGCGCTCGTCTTCGGCGACCGGGCCATTGAGCGCGTACACGAGCACGTCCCTGGCCTCCTGCAGCCGGCCATCCCATCGAGCACTCGCGGCCCGGGCGCGCCAGTAGGTATAGACATCGAATCGACCCGGGTACTTGCGGTCGAGGTACTTCAGAATCTCTCGGAGGCGGAACCGATCCTGCGTGCGGTAAAGCGCGTCGGCCATTTCGAGGTAAACCTCCGCCTCGGTGGTCGGATCGTGAGTCTCCTCACCGCCTTGGCCCAAACCCCGCTGCAAGGCCGTGAACGCCTCCTCGTGCATGCCCAGCCGCCTCAAGGCGCGTCCGATGAGCAGGTGCATGAGCTCCCGATGCCGATGCCGCTCGAAGCGCGCACGGAGGCCGAAGTACTGGCTGATCGCCGCGAGCGGTCGGTCGAGCGTGACGTAGTTGTAGACCAACAGGAAAAGCGTCCGATCGAAGAACTGCGGCACGCTCTTGACGAGCGGATCGGTCGGCCAGGTCCGCAGGATCTTCCGCACAATGTCCTCGGCGCGCCGCACCTCGCCGCCCCAGAGCGCCGAGCGGGCGCGCTCCATCGCCAGCTCGGGCTGGACGTAGTCGGTCGGATCGAGACGGTCGATCTGTCGAAGTGCCTTGCGTCGCTCCTTGATGTCCGGCTGCATCCGCATCGCCCACAGCAAGGCGAGCTGCTGCCCCTCGGCCTCCTTGAGCGCGTAGGCGAGGTCGAGCAGCCTGGCCCGCGCCCCCCCGGGGTCCCGCAACGCGGCGAGCGTCGCAAGCCGCACCCTGGCGACGTGCTGCGGTCGCCGGCTCCCGTGACGCTCGATGAAGAACTCGTAAGTGCTGCGCGCCTCGGCGAATCTCCCGGCCCTGAAGTAGAGCTCGGCGAGGTGGAAGAGGCCCTCGGTGTTGGCGACCGTCAGGTCCGGCCATCGGCGCCAGGCCATGTCCAGCAGCTCCAGCGCTTCCAACCAGTCCTTGCGCTCGTAGGCTTGGCCCCCCACGTAGAGCAGCGCCGCCCCGATGTTCGGGTTCTTGCCGGGCATCTCGGTCAGGTGGCGCACGAGCTTCTTCGCCTGCTCGGTCTGCTTCTGCCGCTCGGCGCTGGCGATCTGCCCGGCCAGAATCCACGGCTCGGCGGGCGTGCCCCGGTAGCTCTTCATCTTATCGTCGAGCGTCACCTCCCCTCGCGAGGGGTAACCCATGGGCTCGTAGATGGTCGCCTGAAGAACGGCAAAGCGGGCCTTGGCCTCGTCCGTTGGCGCGACCGACTCGGCTCTGATCAACGCGTTGGTCACGGTCGTGAGATCCGGTGCCTTGCCCTGCCGACCCAACGCGGCCGCGGCCTCGCCCCGAGCCATGAGCGCGACTGCGCGGGCGGTCACGTCGTTTGCCGCGGCTGTAGCAGCCGACTCGCAGGAGATCATCGCCGCCTTGTAACGCCCGCCCTCAAGGGCCTTGACGCAGCCATTGACGGCCTCGAAGACGCTCCCTTTGCCCGGCAGTTGGGCGACGGGCGACTTCGGTAGGATGGGCGAGAAGGGCCTCGGGGCCAGCGGGTACGGGCGAAACGGCGTCTCGTCTTCAATTCCGTCGCTCAGCGCGCGCGGAATGCCGACCTCGAGCACCCACCGAGGGGGCACGGTCAAGGTCTCGGAGCGGAACTCAAGCGCGGGCGAGGCCAGATCGAGCCGGACGATGAAGGACTTGCCTCGGCGTCCGATGAGCTCGACGCCCGTGATGGCGCCACCTCGCATCGCTCGAAGGAGGCGGGCGAAACGATCCGGGACGCCGCCAATCTCGCAGGTCAGCGCGACCTCTTTCTTCTGACAGCTCGCCGTGAATGTCGGTGAGACCGCGAGTTCGAATCGCCGATACTGAAGCTGAGCGTCCGGGAAGTCGTCGACGGGGTGCGTGACGTCCGGCTGAGCCACCGAAGAACCGGGGTAGCCCAACACCGAGGCAAGCAGCGCCGCCCTGACGAGGCCCACACAGCGGCGCAGTCTGTTTTGCATGCTCGACACGACGCTCCTCCTTGAGCGATACGACCGGATGAACTCGCTCCGGCAGAGTTGTCAGGACTGTAGTTCGACTTCGGCCACGGCGCGATTTCTCCCCGCCTGCTTCGCCTTGTAGAGGCATTGGTCGGCGCGCGCAAAGACCACGTTGAAGTCCTCGTGGGGCCGCTTCTTTGCGACGCCAACGCTCGTCGTGACCGGGATGACGTGGCCCTCGTGGCCCATTGGCTTTCGGCTGACCAGCGTGCACATCCGGTCGGCGACCGCCTGAGCGACGTCGAGCTCACAGTCGGGCAGGATGAGCACAAACTCCTCGCCTCCAAACCGCGCGAGGAGATCGACGACTCGAATGCCCGACTTCACGCGACGGCCGGTCTCAGCCAAGACCGCATCACCCGCCAGGTGCCCAAACGTATCGTTCACGCGCTTGAAATGATCGAGGTCCAGGACCAGCAGGCTGAAATCCCGCTCGGCGCGGCCGACGGGGTACAGCGTAGTGGCGACCCACTCCGTCATCGCCCGACGGTTGGGCAGTCGAGTCAGCGGGTCCAGGTTCATCGCCGAGATGGTTTCGACGAGCACTTGCTCGAGCTCCTCGATTTGCTGCTGCGAGGTGGACACCCGACTCGAGAGGACGCCGAGCTGCCGTCGCATCTTCTCCGCCTCGGTCGCGGCGAGCTCGGACTCCCTGACGAGCAGCTCCTGCAGTCGCAGAAGCTCACTCATGTCGTCGGCCGCCTCGAGCCGCCTCTGGATGTCGACCGCGAAGCTCTCGACCGCCACCGAGCCAGAGGTCGCATAGGCGAGCTGGTCGGCCAGGGACTTCAGGACGCTCTTCACGACCTGCTTCTGCTCCTCCATGGGCGGCAGCGCGAGCTGCACGCGGCGAAGCTCGCCGATGAGCTCGGCGTGGAGTTCGGCCATCCCCTTCGCATCGCTCTTGGGCACACGAATACGCGCCCCGGTGATGAGGGCCTCAATCTCCGGAATGGCGGGCAGGGAATGGCCGAGGATCTCCAGGAGGGCGTCGGTGAGGGACTCCAGCTCTTCGGCGCGACGAACCAAATGCCGCTGCGCCAGGACCTCGATCCCGACGGCCTTGCGGCGCGCCGCGACGAACTGAGCCAAGGCCTCTAGGTGTGGCTGGGCCTGGACGGTCGACATAGACACCGCGAGCCCAAGCAGGGCCGGAACGATGAGCTCCTTGAGCTGCCCCTCGGGGTCAACGACGGGAACGAGCCCCCGAATCATTTCGACAAGTCGCTTGACCAAATCGGTTGACAGGTCGTTCGATCCCTGGGGCGGACGCTCAGCGAGCTCGATGCTCAGCTCGTCGACACGCCCAAGCACCGTCGACACCAGCGTCGAATCCAGCGCGGCTCCCGGAACGGTGAGGCGCGCGACCCAGTCGACCAGCGCCCGCAGCCCAGGATGAGAGGGCAAGGTCCGGTGCGGGAGCGTGGACAAGGACACGAGCAGGGCGATGAGGTTGGGATCGAGGGTCGGGCCGGTATTCTCGGCCCCGAGCGAGGGTGGGGCGAGGACCGACAGCCCACGCTCCGCGCACAACTCGAAGAACACGCGGGTGTAGGTCTCCGGCCAAGGCGTGAGCCCACGACTGACGAGCTTCATCATCGAGTCTCTCGCGACGCGGGCGAACTCTGCGGCCTTCTCGTCCAATCGGTCTCCCAGCAAGTTGAGCCCCGCGACCCGCAGGACTCAGTCGTTCTCGTCCGGCGTAAGCCAGCCCCGCTTCTTCAGCTTCTCGACGAGCGTCGTACGGTTCATTTGAAGGAGCGCGGAGGCCCGGTTCTTGTTCCACTCCGTTCGTTCCAGCGCCTGTCGAATCAACCGATCCTCAAGCACCGTCAACATCTCGCGCAGGTCCATACCGTCGTCGGGCAAGTCAAAGACAAACTCGCTCTTTGTTACGGCTCGCCCCTCCACAAGTTTAGGAGGCAAGTCCGTGATGTCGACGGTCTCGTCCGCGTAAAATACAGACAGCCGCTCGACGAGGTTCTCCAACTCCCGAACATTTCCGGGCCAAGCGTAGCTAAAGAGCCGCTGAAGAGCGGCCTCCGTGAAGCCGGCAACGCTCCTGTGCTTGGTCTTGGCGAGCTTCTGATTGAAGTGCTCCAGCAACCTCGGAATATCACTCTGTCGCTCGCGAAGAGGCGGCAGATTGATCGGAATCACGTTCAACCGGTAGAAGAGATCTTCACGGAAGCGGCCTTCAGCGACCTCTTTTTCGAGATCCTTATTGGTCGCCGCCACGATTCTGACGTCGACGTCGATGGGCTTGGTCCCACCCACAGCTTCGAAGCTGCGCTCCTGGATAACGCGGAGGAGCTTCACCTGTAGAATCGGGCTCATCTCGCCGATCTCGTCGAGGAAGATGGTCCCGTAGTTGGCGAGCTCGAAGCGTCCCTGGCGGGCGTTGATCGCGCCGGTGAACGCGCCCTTCGTGTGCCCGAAGAGCTCACTCTCGAGGAGGTTCGCCGGGATAGCCCCGCAGTTGACCGGGATCATCGACTTCTTGAAGCGAGGGCTCATCTGGTGAATCGCGCGAGCGACCACCTCCTTGCCGGTCCCGCTCTCGCCCAGGATCAAGACGGTGCTGTCGGTCTTGGACACCTTCTCAAGCTGGCGCATGATTTTCTGCATGGCGGGATCTTCCCCCACCATCGGATGCGATAATTCACTCACGAAGGTCCCCCACGGCGAGCGCGTGATGTAGTCAAGAGTACGACCGACTTCAAACTCCGTCAATCTTTTGTCAGCCAACGAAAGCGACGCGCCACGGGCCGGAGGGAATCGGACACTGGACGGCCAGCGCGCCGTCGCTCTACGCTGGTGCCTTGGATTTCTCAAAATATCATGGGCTCGGCAACGACTTTATAATTGTCGACCGACGTCTTGAGCCCGATGCGCCACCACTGCGGGCCGCTTGGGTCTCGTCGGTGTGTGACCGCCGCCGTGGCGTCGGTGCCGACGGCGTCCTGGAGTTGCTCTCCCCTTCCCCGCCGGCCGTCGCCCGGATGAAGGTCACCAACTCCGATGGCTCATCGAGCGAGATGTGCGGGAATGGGCTGCGCTGCGTCGCGCGCTACCTCGCCGATCACGAAGGCGCAGTAGTCGCGCTCATCGAGACGGACGCCGGGCTCCTCCGCACGACGGTGACCGCGCAGGGCGTCGAGGTCGGTCTGGGACCGGTACACGACTTCGGTGAGCTGGAGTTGGACCTCGGCTCGGAAAAAGTTCGGGGCCGCCACGTCGCGCTCGGTAACCCCCACTTCGTCGCCGCCGGGCCCCGAACGCAGGACGACATGCTGCGCCTCGGACCCAAGCTGCAGACCCACGACGCCTTCCCCGGCGGAGTGAACGCGGGCTTCGCACGGCTGTCGCCGGACGGCACCGTCAAGCTCCACGTCTGGGAGCGCGGCTGTGGACCCACGCTCGCCTGTGGGACCGGGGCCGGTGCAGCTGTGGCGACCGCGTGGCTGCGAGGCGACCTCCCGTCCGGCGTCCCCGTATGGGTCCACCTTCCGGGCGGCGCGCTGCTCATCGACGGCTCACTCGACGATCTCCGAATGTCGGGACCGGCGGTCTGCGTCTTTGAAGGACGGCTCAGAGCCGACTTCCCGGACCCTTACTGAGGCTTGGCCTTCACGGCCTTCTGGACGCGAACGAAGCCGCCGGTCGGACCGGGGATCCCGCCCCTGATGAGCAGAATGCCCTCTTCGACCATCACCTGAACGATCTTCACGTTCTGCAGCGTAAGGCGCGCGTTGCCCATCTGGCCAGGCATCTTCTTGCCCTTGAAGACGTGGGCCGGGTAGGTGTTGGCGCCGATGGAGCCACCGTGGCGGTGGTACTCATGCTGACCGTGGCTATTGGTCGAGCCCTTGAAGTGGTACTTCTTGACCACGCCCTGGAAGCCCTTGCCCTTGGACACGCCGATCACGTCGACGATTTCGCCGACCTTGAAGAGCTTGTCGCCGGCCAGGAGCTCGCCAACCGTGTACTTGGAGAGAGTCTCGGCATCGATGCGGAACTCGCGAACCTCGCGCTTGATGTGCGCGACGCCGCATTTGTCATCCACGAGGCCGTTCTTCTCGTAGAAGCCCAAGGTCGGCTTGTTCGCCCGCTTGGCCTTCTTCTCGCCGACGCCGATGATAACCGCAGTGTACCCATTCAGGGAATCCGTGCGCTTACCGAGCACCTTGTTGTCTTTGGTGTCAATCACCGTGACGGCGATCATTCGGCCTTCTTCGCCGAAAATCGCTGTCATGCCGAGCTTACGTCCCAGAATACCTTCAGGCACGCGCAACCTCCTTCAGTTGGTTGATGTTCACCCCGCTCAAGAGCGATTGGCCCGCCATCGGGCGTCGCACGGTGTGGCGGCGCAATCTGCGGAAGTGACCGAGAAAGGTCAAGTCGCCTGGCCGAGATTTGGCAAAAAAAAGCCGGCCGAAGCCGGCGATGGGAAGCGGTCGCCTGCTAGAGCGAGAACGGGAACGTGATCGACATCGAATCCCCGCTGAACTGCGGGAAGGTCAAGGTCCGGACCACTGACTCAACGCAGTTTCCGACCGGCTGCCCGGAGGCGGCCCCGGTGGACTTGGCGTCGCTAACCTTGCCACTCTTGTCAATCTTCAGCTTGATGGGCACGAGGCCCGTGTAATCGGGCTGCCGATCCTTGCACCCGCTCACGGAGCCAGCCGCCTTCTTCATGACGGTCACGATCTGCTGCTTGGAGAGCTGCTCGGGCAGTAGAGGGTCACCGGAGTCCGCAGGCTCGGGGCTCCCACGACCGCCCGAGGGCTTCTTGCCGCCGCCGTCGAGCGAACCGAGGAGGTCGTCGACCTCATCACCTCCACTCTTCTTGGGCGGGCGAGGCGCTTCCGTTCGGGGTGCAGCCGGTGCTTGCGGTGAAGCGGCGCCTTCCCGCGGCTCGTCCTCGGCGCCCCCCGTCTTGGCACCTGCAGCCGTCCGAGGCCGACCATTGACCTGAGACGCCACCCTCGGCGCGGCGGCCTGTGCGGCAGCCCCGCCCTGAACTGGAGGCTCACTCCCAGGTGCTTGGCTGCCGAGGACCGCGACCGAGTCAGGCGCAGGTGCCGAGCTCGGCGCGACGGCCGCCGATGAGCCCTGCGGGGCCGGGCTGCCAACGACCATCGTGGCCGGCGCCAGGCTCGCGGGCGGAGCGGCCGCGAAACCGTCCCTCTTATCCTTGTTCATGACCATTATGGTGGCGAAGATCGCGCCGCCCACGAGGACGATGACGCCGACGGAAATGGCGGCGATCATGGGGATTGGGCTCTTGCGTCGCATGACCAGGGAGGGCAAGGGCTGCGACCCGAGGGCCGAGGGCGCCGACGGAGACAGCCCCATGGGTCCACCGAACCCGTCGGCCACGAGGCCACCACTTCGGTTCCCACCCATCAAGCCGGAGATGTCAATCAACCCCGAACCGTCGGTGCCCCCGGTATTACTGACCCGGGGCGCGCCCGCGCTCATCGCCAGGCTGTCGAGGCTGAACAGGACCGAGTTCTCGTTGCGCTGCCCGCGCAGCTTTTGCGAGTCAACCCGGGCGTTCGCCGATCGGTCGTCACCATCGTTAAAGAGCTGCTCGGATGAAGTCGGCGGCTCATGGCTTGAGACCATGACGTCGTCGTCGCCCTCGTCACTCGGGAACATACCGCCCCGAGCCGCCTTCGGAGCCGCCTTCGGGGCCGCATTGCCCGGCGGGGCACTCGCGACTGGGAACAGGTGCGAGAACTCAGTCACCTGGGCGAGCCGAATCCAATCGGCCATGCCCTCGGCCCACGTAAAGGTGTCGGCGTCAATCTCACCGGCCCGATAGCGCCGCTCGACCTCAAACGGCGCGAAGGGCCCCATCTGCTCGCGGTTGACGACGACATACCAGACGGCGTCACCTCCGCCTGACTCCCCCGAAGCCAAGGCCTCAGCGATCGGTGCCGAGACGACCCGCGTCACCTCTTCACCGGCCTCGCCCTCGCTCTTGGGGCGAACGACGATGGTATGGGGGCACTTCTTACACCGGATCTTGAAGACCTTGTTGCGGACCTTGTCGTCGCTGATCTGGTACTTCGCGCCGCAGCTCTCGCAAACAATTCTCATGGACGGGCTTCTCCCAAGCGAAACAGCGGCCGATTGTAGAGACGGCCGACCAGACAGGCAATACGCTGCACGGTCGCTTCGACGTCCCGGTCCCTCACCCTTTGAATCGGGAAGAGGCCACCGGCGACATCCGCATCAGCGAAGCGTGCCGTCTCGAGCGGTAAACTTGAGGTTGGGCAAGAAGTCCTTCTTCAAGGCCAACAGCCGCTCGAACCGCGCCTTCTGCCGAGCGTCGGTGTAGAGCACCTGCGGCTTCTTGTATTGCCCCTCGATGAGCATGTCGTTGAAGTCGTAAAACTTCGTCTTGACCGGGTCAGCGGCTTTGTCTTGGGCAGCCGCACTGCCCGCAGACAGAAGGAGCGCGATGATGATTGAGGCTGTACGCATTTGGGAACCTCCAAGCGTTCAATACCGACCGCAACGGCCAATTTCAACGACATGATTCAAACGAACTACGCAGACCTGCCGAGGTGATGTCCGATGCCTCGGCCGCATTTCTACTTTGCCGACGCTGGGGCTTCGACCGACGCCGGGACAGCCGCACTCGCCGGAGCCGGCGTTGACTCGGGGACAGCCGCGCTCGCAGGAGCCGGCGCCGAATCGGGGGCCGGAGGCGCGCTCTCAGGCTCCTTGGGCTGCGGTTGCAGCGTGTCTGCCTGCTCCAGGAACTGAATCGTGGAGTGGATCGCGTCGTTCGGCTCAGGCTTCACGAGATCGCGATAGCGGACGTAGTACGACAGTGCCTTCTTGGGCTGATTGACCTGTTCTTCGTAGATCTTGCCGGTCCGAAAAAGCACCTCAGGGTTGTCGGCGCGAATCGAGAGGCTCTCGACGTAGAGGTTCGCCGCCTGCTCGTACTGAGCGGTCCCGTACAAGGCGTCCGCTTCGCCGACCATGGCTTGATAGTGCTTGGGGAACCGCGCCCGCACGGCCTTGAACTGCAAGAGCGCGGTCGTGTAGTCGAGATAATCGAGGTAGATCGAGGCGACGTTCAGCCGGGCCTCGTCCATGCTCGGATCGAGCGCGATGGCCTTCTCGAACTGCTCGACCGCACCGGGTACGTCGTTGAGTGTGAAGTAGGCCAGACCGAGGTTGTTCGCGGCGAACGCGTTCTTGGGCTCATAGCCCTGCGCCTTGGTAAACATGAGGACAGCAAGCGGCAGCTTGGTCTGCTTCAGGTAGATCAGGCCCAGATTGATGATCGCCGGCACGTTCTTCGGCTGAATCGAGAGCACTTCCTTCACGTACCGGAGGGCCGTCACCATGTCGCCCTTCCGCTGATAGGCGGCGGCAAGATTGTTTCGGGCGCCGAGATCCGTCGGCTGAGCGCGCAAGACCGACTCAAACTCGGTGATGGCGGCTTCAACCTCACCCGCCGACATCAAGGCCCGCCCGAAGTCGAGCTGGACGGCCTTGGGCACGTTCCCGCGATCGACGACCTTGCGGTAGGCCTTCACGGCCTCCGCGTGCCGGCCAAGCTTGCCGAAGACGAACGCGAGATTCAGCCAGGCCGCATCATAGGTGGGGTAGGCGGTCGTCGCGGCTTCGAACGCGACGGCCGCAGCCGCGAAGTTCGAAGGCGTCTGCTCGACCGCCGAGATCCCGTCGTTGAATGACCGGACCGCGGCGTCTGGGATGCCGACAACCTTCTCGATCTTCGGGGGCGCGGGCGGCGCAGTTGGCTTCGAGGATGGTGAGCTTCCACAGGCCAAGAGGGCAGCCGCGGCGAGCGCCGGGACGAAAGTGCCAATACGCAGAGAGATCACTTCGTTTGCTCCTTCACCGGGGCCGCCGACGCGGGGGTCGAAGGCGGCACGGGGGCCACGACGGCCGGGGCTCCGCTCGCGGGCGCCGACGGTGCGGTCGCCTTCTCGATGTCTTCGATCTTGCCGTCTGGGCTCTTGATGTACGTCGTCGCAAACGTCGCGATCACGGGCCACTCGGTGTTGATCACGGCGTCTTCGAGTACCGGGAACGCCGTGGGCGACAGCTTGACGAGGAGTGTTGCCGACTTGCGGGACCACTCGTTGTAGACGTGGTTCTTGTGGGCCAGCTTCAGGGCGTTCTGCATGGCCTCAATGGACTTCTCGTTCAGCGGCGTCGCCTTGTCGTCCAACATCGCGCGATACACCTGCTGCTCGTCCTCGTTGAGCTCCGGAGGGATCGGGAGGTCGAAGAGGCTCTTGGCAAAGAGGTAATAGATCTCGCCGAGCCGGTACAGCGCGCCCGCGTTCACGTCATGCGCTTTGAAATCCAGCACCTCGAAGTCCAGCTTCTCGACGATGGTGAGCAACTCGGCCTTCTTGACGAGGGTCTTCTTGAGGACGTTGTCCGGGAACGAGACCCTGACGACCTCGTAGTCAAGGTAGGCGTATTCGGCGATCTCGAACTTCGCTCGCGCGGCCTGGCGACCGACCTCTTTCTTGGCCTGCGCCTCCGCTGGGAGCCTCTTGAAGATCGCGAGCGTGCGCTCGAATTCGACGATGGAGTCACGGCGAGCGGACTTGCCGCCCTGCTTCTGGACCGCCAGCCCCCGAGCCAGCGCGGCCTTGACCGTCAGATCAGCTTGCGTCTTCTGAAACTTCTTGATGTATGCGTCGTAGGTCTCGAGCGCCTTCTTCCAGTTGCCCTGCTTCTCGTAGAGATCGGCGATCTTCAAGATCACGTCCCCCGTGTCGGGACGCTCGGGGAACTTCTTCGTATAGGTGTTCAGGATCTCGATCGCCTTGTCGTTCTGCTCAAGCGCGGCCCGGATGGCACCCGCGTTGTAGAGCGCGTCGGCCATCTGAGGCACGTCGGGGAACGACGCCATCTTCTCGAAGTACGTCGCGGCCTTCTCGAAGTCCGTCTGGCTCTCGTACAAGGCACCGAGGACGAAGTGGGCCTCAGTCGACTGCGGCGCCTTCGGGTACTTCTTGATCAGGGTCTCGTAGAGCTCGATCGCATTCTCGGTTCGCTCGGCGCGCTCGGTGATCGCGGCGGCGTTGAACAGGGCGATGGGTGCCTTATCGTGGTTCGGGAACTCCTTGATGAACCGCAGCATCTGCTCGGCGGCCTTGTCGTTCTCGCCCTTCTTCGACAGCTCGGTCGCGTACTCATTGATGGAGATCGCGATGACCTCTTCGAGTTGCTTCTTGCTGAGCACCTCGTAGTTCTTCTTCTCCATCATGTACCGGCCCCACCGCTCCATCTGGTCCCAGCGACGCAGACGGTAGTTGGAGTCGAACAGCGTCGCCGCGGCGTGACCAGCGTACTTGTGGGCCGTGTGATGCTCCATGATCACCTCGAGGCGCTTGATGCCCTCGGAGTAGTGGCCCTTGTTAATGTAGATCTCGGCGGCCCGGAAGCTGACGAACGGGACCTCTTTGTCCTTGGGGTACTGGGTGACGTAGGTCTCACAGGCCTTGACGAACGCCTCCTCGGTGCCGTGAAGCGGCGTCAGGGAGATGGGCTCGAACTTGTCGTTCGGATCCTTCTTGACGTACTCAATCTCGGCCCCGACCTCCATCTTGCCCTTGTCCTTCGCGTCCTGCTTCTTCTTGGTCGGCTTGGTCTCCGGGCGCTTCGCCACGCCCGCGTCGAACATCTTCTCCTCCATGCAGAGGATGACGGCGTAGGCCGACTCGACGGAGTACTTGCCCTTGGCATCGCGGCTGACAACGCTGGCGTAGTGGGCGGCGGCCTTGTCCCACTGCTTCGTCTGGAAGTAGTAGATCTCGGCGAGGAAGAACTCCTTCTCGTACAGGTCCTTCGACTCGGGGAACCAGGCCAGGTAACGCTCGTAGTTCTCTGCGGCCTTCTTGTAGAAGCGGTCGGCCTTCGAGACGTTGTCCTCGTTCTGCTGCGCGTGCGTGTGGTACCAGGAGATGAGCCAGTCGAGCTGTTCCTCGCGGTACTGGTACGAGCGGGTCATCGCCTCTTCGTCGCCCTTATTCGTCACAGCCCAGGTTCCCTTGGCGTCGAAGTCAGCGATGAACCGATTGATGATGCCGTCGGTCTTCTCGATCTCGGCGGTCTTGGCGTCGACGTTCTCGAGCTTCTTGTAGGCGACCGTGATCCGCTCGGCATAACCCGGCAGCGTCTTCGCCTGCTTGTCGGCCCCGATCAGGTACTCGAAGACGTTGATCTCGTCATCGGTCTTGTCCTGCTTATTGTAGATGCCCGCGATCTTCTCCAAGTACTCAATCTCAAGGACCCGGCCACCCTGCTTCTTGTAGTAGTCGCGGGCGTCCTTCCAGCCATCCTCAAGCTCGGCATAACACAGCACGAGCGCCTGATACGCCTGCTGAGTGAAGTAGACCTTGCGCTTGTCGGCGCCCTTTTGGAGGTCAACGACGTTGTGAAACGCCTTGATGCCGTTCGGGTACTCTTTGAGGTTGTAGTGCACATAACCGAGCTTGTAGAGCGCGTATGGGTACTGTGAGCTCGCTTTGTTCTCCAGGACCTTCATGTAGTTGGTCTTGGCGGCGAACAAGAGATCCTGGTCGAAGTAGTATTCGGCCACGGCGAGGTACGCATCGGTGACGTACTTCGACTTCGGGTAGTCCTTAGTCAGGCGCAGCATGTAGCTGGCGCCGGCCTTCTTGTTGTCGGCGGAGATGAGGCCGCGGCCGAGGTAGTACATGACCTCGTCGATGCGGCTGTAGTTCGGGAACTGCTTGAGCAACTCCTTGTACTCGTCAAGGGCCTTGCTGTAGTTCGCGACCGGCTCTTCCGGCTTCTTCTTCAGGCCACCGTCGGAGTACGCCTGAAACTGCTTGTCGTAGTCCTTGCGGGCGAGGAAGTACTGGTACTTGGCCTCGTCCCACTCCTTCTCGGCGATCCGGAACAGAAGATCCGCCTTGTTCTTGTACAAGGGGTCCTTCCGGAGGATCTCGCGCATCTCCTTGATGGCGCGCCGCCGAACTTCGGAGAGCTTGGCTTCGGTCCCCTCGCGAAATTTCTCACGTTCGCTGTCTTCAGGCGAGCCGAGCGCGCCCTTCTGGTCCTCAGGACGAATGACGTTCTTCGCCGCGGGCTCTGCGGTGAGCAGCGCGTCCGGCGCCGCATCGGCCTTCTTCTGGGCGAAGCCGATCGGGGCTGCGGCTGTGAAGAACAGGGAACAGAGAAAAAGCCGCGTCAAACACCGCTTCATTTTTGAGCCGCTCCCTTGCAAACCTCAGTGAGGTTGCTCCGATAGGCGTTCACTTCGTCGGTCCAGTACTCACCCTCGAAGGGCCACGTCAGGTACTTGTCCCCGACGAGGATCGAGGCTGAACGCTGGGCGTCGGCCGCTGCCGCCGTTGCATCGCCCTCGCGATAGGAGGCCTCGATGGCCTTTGAGAGCTCCTCGCCCTCCTGCTCGTCAATCTCGATCCGGATCTCCGAAACCTTGATCTCAAGCTCGGTCATTTCGGCGTCGAGCTTCTGGAGCAGCTGGCTGATCTTGATGCCCATCTCGAGCTGCGTATCTTTGAGTTGCTGCTCGACGGACGACAGCAGGCGATTGGATAGCTCGGCCCCAAAGTCGACGGCGTGGGCCTGAAGAGTGGCGACCTCGCGACGCCGGTTTCGGACCGTGCCGTAGAGCTCATGGAACTCCGGCTCCGAGAGGACCGCCATCCGCAAAAGCCGCGGCACGTCAATGCCATTGCGGGTCTGCCCGAGAACGAACGCGCGATACAAGGAGTCGGGGGTGACGTACTCGGCCAAGTAGGTCTGGAGGGGCTGCTTGAGCGCGAGGTACTTGCCCTCGATGCGCTTGACCGCGTCGTGAGCGAACCCGAAGTTGCAGGTGTTCATGAACACTGCGGCCTCGAGCAGGTGCGCGTCCGGAAGGAAGTAGTTCTCCCAGTCCGGTCCATCTAGCGTGTGGAAGATCCCCATGCCGCGCCGAACGTCGCCCTTCAGGAAGTAGGACCAGCCCTGCTCGTAAAGCGAGTTGACGTAGTTGGTCGATTCCGTGGGGACTTTGCGATGGTAAAAGATCGCCACGTCGTACAAGCCGACGGTGTAGGCGATCCGGGCGAGCGCGAGGTACGAGAGGTGCGCGATCCTGAGGTTCTCTTGGGCCTCCGCGGCCTGGACGGACTTCTGGAAGAATGGGCTCGCGGCGATGAGCTTCTGTGAGCGATCGTCGTTGTCCTGCTCGCCGGCCTCCTGCACCAGCATCAGCCCGAGGAGGTACTGGGCGCCGGCATAGTCCCCAGCCTTGTCCGTGACGAGCCCGAGGTACTTCCGAGCGTCTTCGTACCGGTTGTAGTCGAAGAAGAACTTGCCCAGGAAGTAGTTGTAGCTGTCCTGGAACTCGGGCTTGGCGTTGCCGACGAAGTAGTTCGTGAGCTGCTCAAGCGTGACCTGGTTGTACGCGATCTGCTGGCTGCACCGACGCAGGCCAAGGAAGGCCGGAACGAAGGACTCGTTCTCCGGGCCAGCCCCGAGGATCTCGTGGTACATGGCCGCCGCGTTCCCGTACATCTTCAGGGCGTACAGGGAGTCGGCGAGGCCGAGTCGGGCCGCAGCGACGCTCGGCTTGGCCGGGTCACTCTTCTGGATGAACTCGTCGAACATCCGCGCCGCGACGTAGTGATCGCCGTCGTCTAAGGCGTCTCTCGCCTTCTCGAGGGCTTGCGCCACGCGACGCTGCTCCTCGGCGGCCATCTTCTGGCGCTCAAGCTCCGCAGCCCTTCGCGCGGCCTCGCGGATTCGGTCGTCTTCTTCGATCTGCGCCTTGTCCTTGTCCTCCGCGTCACGGACCCGCTGAAGGTCATCGGTCGGCTCGGGGCCTGGGGCGGGTTCGGGCGCTGGCTCGGGCGCTGGCTCAGGTGCAGGCGCGGCACTCGCGCCGGCCTTCATCATGGCCTCGACGACGTCCTTGCTGACGCCCGCCGCCTCCATCGCCTTGAGATCGGCGACGGTGAGGTTGAACTTGGATTGCGTGCTCTGGATGGTCTGAAGAATGACCGCCCCAGGCAACCCGGACTTGTGCATCTGGATGACGTTCTCGACGGTGATCGCCTCTGCCGCGGAAGCCGCGAAGAAGGTCAGACCGAAGGAGAGCGCCGCCGATCTCAGACGGCTTCGCCGCCCGGTTTCGTCGCCTCGTCGCATTCGCGTATCCTCCGTCTGCCGCGTCAAATCAACAGGCCGATGCCGAGGGAGACCTCAGCAGGCTTTGAAACGCCGCCGCCGAACTTCTGGTAAAAGTGATGGCGGTAATCCGTGCGGATGTCCAAATGGTCCGTGAGTAACCATCGGAATCCAACAATCGCCGAGCCGGCCGGCTTGATCTCGGCCTGCGGGTTGGGGTTATCGGCGCGCTTCGTCGTCGTGTGGAAGATGCCGGCACCGAGCCCGACGTACGTCTCGAAGTGGGTCAACTTCTGCCCGAGCACGCTGATCTTGCCGTAGATTGGCGACCACAGGAGCGCGAGGTCGTAGAACATGTCGATCTTCTCGCGGATCTCGGCCTGATTCAACTCGATGGACGGGTCCGTCTCGAGGAACTTGGTCAGATCCGTCGGCTGCTGGAGGGCATACTGAAACGACGCCTCGACCGCGAAGGCCTCCGCGAAGTGGTATCCGGCCCGCAGCCCGATGGGCCAGTACAGGATGAAGTCGTCGTTGGGAATCGTTGAGAACGCCGCGGTCAGCTCGAGCCGCCCGTCCTTCTCGACGAGCCGCTTCTGAACGACGGACACCTCGCGTCGCTTGCCCCAAAAGAGATTGAGGTCTTCTTCGAGCTGCTTCTCGGCGGCGGTCGCCGATGAGTCGCTCACATCAGCACCCGCAGGGGCCGCCTCGGCAACCGGCGCCTCGACCGCGGCAGGTGGCGGCGCTTCGGGCGTCGCTGGCGACTCCTGGGCGAACGCCGGGCCCACGCTGGCCAGCGCGCACAAGGTCGAGAAAACGAGCAGATCCTTCTTCATTTTTTTCTCGCGCTCCCCAGAGTCAATTCTTGTAAAGCCAGAGGCGGCTGTCGCGGATGGAATCACCGGATGGATCCCGGCTGAGATAGAGCCCCGTCGACCTCGTCACTCCGTTCAGATCGAGCTGTAGCTCCGTGGAGATCAGGAATGGATTGGCCGGAGGGAACTTCGCGTCGTTGTCCAACGTCGTAGTCACTTCGACCTTCCACGAGCCGACGACGCGGTTGCGGACAATCGCCTCAAGCTCCGTGATGTTCTGGAATTCCTCGGCCCGCTCGATGAAGATGTACTCGCCACCCGTCGCGCAGGCGAGGTCGTAGAACTCTTTGCTCCGGCCGCGCTGCCAGCTGTCCGGGACGGTCGCCGGCGGGTTGAGGTGCAGGATGATGATGGGCACGGGACCCGCAGCGTGGTTGACGTACAGCTGCTTGGCCTCCTCGAGCGTCTGCGAGGAAGAGTCCCCTTCTTCGACGCCATCGGTGAACAAGACGACGATGGGGTTGAGGTCCGAAGTGCTGCCGGCGTTCACGATCTCGAGGTACGACTCGATGAGGCCGCGCGCGAGGGGCGTCTGGCCGCTCTGGTCTTTCTCGACTGCGCCGAGGCCATCCTCGTGCTCGGGGTCGAGCGTATCCTTATTGCTGATCACGTCCTTGTTCATCGTCGGCGACGAGAACTCGGGAGAGATCTTGACCAAGCTCTGCTGGAAGCTGACGAGCGAGAACCAAGACTTGCCGGGGAACCGGGGGCTCTCGATCAAGCTCCGAAAGAACGTGATGTGGCGATCATCCGGGTCCGACGCCAAGGCGCGATTGGCCTCGCCCGTGCGGACATCAAGCCCCTCGAGGCTCCCTGAGTTGTCGAGCAGGAGCACGACGAGCCGCTCTTCGTTCCGACGCTCCTCGCCTCCGTTGAACTCGAAGCGAACGGAGCGGGCCTGCAAGTCGACGGCCTGAGGAGCAGTGCCCTGGCCGGCTTCCCCGTCGAGTTGGGCGAAGCCACGCGTCGCGCCTTCGACGTCCGGCAGGCTCTCGACCTCCGGCAGCGCGAAGGAGAAGTTATTGGCCACCAGGATGTTCCCAATGGTGTCCTGCCGACCCGCGAGGCGCTGGTCAGGCAAGACGCCTTCCGGTCCAACACGGCCGCTGCCCAAGATCAGGACGGAGAGGTTAACAATGGAGAGATTGTCCACGCCGGGCTCGGCGCAGGCACCCGCCACGACGACCTTACTAAAGCTCGGTCGCGACGTGTCGAGGAAGACGCTGGAGTCGCAGCCCCACGCAAAAAACCCCAACGAAACACTCGCAAGAAGGCCCCTTCGACAGCGCGCAACACTCATTCAGTCACACCTTCCACTCAGTCTCAGGTGCCGAGAACCCGCGTCCAAGGCGGATTTGAGGCAAAATTGAACGCGGGTTGCTAGCACGCCCCCCCCCCAGTGTCAACGTTCGGCGGGGACCAAGACGAGCGGGCATTGTTTCGCGTCCCCCCCCCCTTCCCGAGTGAAGAAATCTGCACCTGCCCCGACCCAGTCGCCGAAACCTCGCCGTCCCTGTGACACTCTCGAGTCCGGCTGACTCTTGGGCCTTGGATTCTGCGCTCCTGCGGCTCTTTACCGACGCGGAAATTTCTGCGCCGCGGGGGCTTGTAACGGCGAGTGATTTTGCGCCACCGTACGCCGCGATACGCGGAGTCTCGACCCCCCCGCGAGGAGAACAATATGCGTTTGGATCGATGGTCCTACTTGGGATTTTCAGCCTTGGCGGCCGTTTTGGGTTCGGCCTGCGGCGAAGGCATCGGCGGCGCGCAGCCTCCCGAAATCTTCGTCGACCCTGAGCGCGTCGTCTTCGCCAAGCTCGCGATCGGGCAGTCGGCCGACAAGGTCGTCGAGATCCGCAACGAGGGCGCAGGCCGGCTGATCATCGACGGGATCGGCCTCGAGCTTCAGGGCTCGGCGGACTACCAGCTCTTCTTCGCCGACACGGCGGACGGGCAGCAGCGCCTCGGGATTGACCAGGCGGGGACAAACACCTTCCCCAAGCCGTGGACGATCGATGGCGCCTCGTCGAAGTTCGTCATCGTGAACTACTCCCCCTCGGATGACTCTTTTGATCCGGCGGCGATTCGCATCAGCTCGAACGACAGCGATGAGCGCATCGTCAGCGTGCCGATCTTGCCGGCCGGTGGCGCGGCCGAGATTCAGGTGAACCCCACCTCGCTGGACTTCGAGCGCGTCTCGGCGGGCGAGGGCAAGACCCTCGACGTCACCGTCCAGAACATCGGGCAGCTCAACCTCGACATTCTCAAGATCGGGCTGAACGGCTCGCAGGAGTTCCTGCCGCTCATCAACGGCCAGGACCCCCGCCGCAACGAGATGGTCCTCGGCGACCCGGACGGAGATGGTCAGCCCGGGCTTGCGCCGGACCAGAGCTTCACGGTCACCGTCACTTACAATCCCCAGACCGAGGGGCCCGACGAGGCGCAGCTCAGCATCTTGAGCTCGGACATGTCCCGCCCGGACGTGCGCGTCAACCTGCGGGCAAACGGCGCGACGCCCTGCCTCAAGGTCGTGCCCGGCGCGCTTGAGTTCCCGGCTTCGCTCGTCAACCGGACCGACTCCCGCCTCCTGACGCTCTTCTCCTGCGGGGGCGGCCAGCTTGAGATCAGCCAGATCGAGCTCGCGCCGGACGGCGATCCTTCGTTCGGCATTGACACCGAGAGCTTGAACCTCGCGTTCCCGGAGTTCCCCACGATCATGCCGCCGCAGGTCGGCGCCGCACAGGCCAGCCGGGCTTTCCACATCGAGTTCAGCCCTCGCGAGGAGCGTGTCTACAACAGCAAGCTGCTCGTGCATACGAACGATCCCATCGAGCCCATCAAGACCATCAGCCTCTTGGGCCGTGGCGTCCTCAACGCCTGCCCACAGGCCCGTGCGACGCCGGAAGAGCACTTCGTACATCCGCTCGACACGGTGGTCTTCGACGGCTCGGCCTCCGTCGATCCGGACGGGCCCAACAACCGCCCGGCGACCTATGATTGGGTCATCACCGACCGCCCTGTGGGTTCGGTCTCGGCCGTCGGTGAGAGCTTCCTGAACCCGGCCGATCCGGCGGGTGGCATCTCCCCCGACATTTCCTCGACGCCCATCGCGGTGTTCTGGGTGGATCTGGCCGGCACCTACACCGCCGAGCTGCGCGTGCGGGACAACCTCGGGCTGTCCTCCCAGGACTGCGAGACGTCGGCGACGGTGACCATCATCGCGAAGCCCGACGAGGCGATTCACATCCAGCTCGTCTGGAGCACGCCGAACGATCCCGACGAGACCGACCGCGAAGGCACGGACGTCGATTTGCACCTCCTTCACCCGTACGCCCAAGACTGGTTCAACGAACCCTACGACTGCTACTTCGGCAACCCGAACCCCGACTGGGGCACGCTCGAGGACCCGTCCGACGACCCGATCATCGACATCGACGACATCAGCGGCGGCGGCCCCGAGAACGCGAACCTCGCGACGCCCGAGTCGACGGTTGTCCTCGGCGGACCCTATCGCGTCGGGATCCACTACTACAGCAGCCGCGAACTCGTGAACGGCACCGACTTCGGCGAGTCCATCGCGAAGGTCCGCATCTTCCTCAACGGCGCTCTGACCTGG
>SHZC01000017.1 GCA_009692505.1 Myxococcales bacterium | reverse complement strand
CTGGGCGACGGGGTCTGCCATCGAGGCGAGGGCGCCGACGGCAGCTCGTGTCCAGAAGCGGAAGTCGATGGAGGCGTCGGCGGCGACGGCGCGGTCGACGACAGGGGTCCCGTCGCGCTGCGCCCGCAACTCCCTGTTCAGAGCGGCGAGGGTGAGATCGCCGTGGCGCAGCCGAATCTCGAGGAGGTGCTCGCCCATCCGCTCGAGGTCGAGCCGGGTGTCGAGGTTGCGGACGATTCCGGCGAAATAGCGTCCGTGCTCGGCGTCCGGTGGCACCGTGTCGCGCTCGAGCCGGGCGCGAAACAAGGCGATGGCTCGCAGGAGGGCGTCGATGCCGTATCGCGAAAGGGATCCGGCGAGGTGCCCTTTCGGATCGGGGATGCCGAGGTCGGCGAGGGCGCCCTCGAGCAGGGTGCGGCGTACCGGACAGACCTTCTGTGCCCGGGTCTGGCGCGCCAAGTCCTCCCGGCGGCGGAGCTCGGCGAGGTGCTCCTTGGCTGCGGCGATCTCGTCGGCGGTGGGCCGGTCCTGGGCATAGGCCTCAGCGGGAGAGCGGCCGCGGAGCTTGGCCCGCGGCTTCCCGTTGCGGGCCCAGGCCCAGACGACAAAGAGCAGCGCCAGGTCCGAGCGCGCCCGCTCGCGGGGCGTATCGCCTCGGACGACGAGGGGCGGGGCGAGCTGTTGGAACAGACCGAACGCGCCTTCGAGGGGCGCCTTGGCCTGCCCGCGGCCCGGCGTGGCGCTGAGCAGCTCGGTGGGGGCGATGCCGTCCTTCACTTTGGCGGAGAGGTTCGGTGCCTTGTTTTGGTCTCGGTCTGGGACGGCGGTGGGGTCAACGGGCGCGCGCTCTCGTTCTTGGCGGTTTTCGGGGGTGTGGTAACGCCCGTCTACCGGCTCGGAGGGGATTGCGCGCGCGATTTCATCCCCGGAGCAGCCAGGAGCTGCTGCCGCATCAGCCAGATCTCGAGCTGCCCGGCCCGGCTGGTGACGCGGAAGAGGTCGAGCAGGCGCTCGCCGACGGGCGCTGGCTCGCCGGTGAGGCTGCCGGCGTCGACGCCGTGCCCGGCCTCGAGCTAGGCGAGCACCTCGTCGGCGCGACCGAAGTAGCGATCTGCGGGCACCAGCAGGCCGCCCAGCGCGTGGTGGGTTCTGCGAAAATTGAAAAACGAGACCCAGGCACGCAGTCGGCGATGCGCCTCGCCCAGATCGAAGAACTTCTCGACGTTGAAGAGCTCCTTCTGAATGTTGGCGTTCAAGTTCTCCAGATTCCCATTCGATTGCGGCCTCTGGGCGATGAGCTGATCGACCTCCATCTCCTCGAGCAGGCGCGTGAACTGCCCGATGCCCTTCCAGGCATAGAAGGCGCTGCCGCCATCGGACATCGCCTTCTCCGGCCGCCCGTGCCGAGTGACGGACTCCTCGAAGGTCTCGATGACCGCGGCGACCCGCTCCCCCTCCCAGAGCGCCGCCCCCACGATGAACCGCGAGTAATCGTCGATGAGCAGCAGCACGTACACCACCCGGGTCGAGTGCACGCTGACCTTGTAGCCGGCGCGGCGCAGCTGGTTGCGCACCTGGCTCGGCCCCAGGCCGGGGTGGGCGCGCCACACGTGCAGAACCCGCGCGCTCACGCTCGTCTTTGGGGTTCGTGTCGGGGCCGGTCGTCGGCGCGGGGCTCGAGCCACCGGCGGCGGCCAAGGCCGTCTTGCGCGCCCACTCGCGGATCGAGAACCGCGAGACCTTGAACTTCTCCCCTGCCGCGGTCGGGCCATGCTTCGCCGCATATTCGAGGATCTCCGCCCGCTGCGACGGCGTGTAGATCTTGGCGACGTGCGACCGCGGGCCGGTCGTCGTCGCGGGCGGGCTCGGGGGCGCCGCGGCCTCCGCTGACGGTGGAGTCGGCACCGCTGCAGGGGCACCGTGTGACCCCGCGACCGTTTCCGCCCGCGCCCGCTCGACGGCGGGGCCCGCCGCACGCTGCCTCGCCAGAAATGCCCAGCAGGACAGCGTCCCCGCCGGGATCCCGAGCCTCGTCCTCGCCGCCACCACCCCCAGCGCGACCACGGTCTCGACCGCCTGCTCGCGCTCCCCAGCCGTGTACTTCCGGCCGCTCTTGCTTCCCATCGCCAGACCTCCCCGCAGGACCGGCCACCCGGACAAAATGTCCGGCGTCAGGCCGCCTGCTTCGGATGGTCAGCGTGTGACAACGGCAGGTAGGCGTGCCCGTGGGGACGGAGCGGATGGGGGCCAAGGCGGGAAACGAACTCCGAAATATCGTTTCCCCGCCGATCAGTGGCGGCCTAAGTGCTTGATAGTAAGTTTAAAAAGTGGAGGCGCCGGGAGTCGAACCCGGGTCCGAAAACGTTCCGCCGCAGGGGTCTACGTGTGTGTTGCGCGTTTTGTCGTCATCGGCGTCGCGCCCACGCACGGGCTCTTTGCCAACCATCCCGACAAGTCTTTCTCAACCGTCTGTCGGACGCGACGGGAGAGGCATTCCGCGGCATTTGCGCCTCGACCCCATGGAGCGGACAGCCATGGGCGAGACGGCTGTTACAGTTCTTTAGGCTGCGACAGCGAGATCAAAATCATCGTTGGCAATTGTATGCCTCCAGCCTTTTAACGCGGTGACCGGGACCCGCGACACGCACCCAGGGTTTCTCGCCCTCGTCGAAACCAATCGCCCCCAAAAAAATAGTGGACCTGACGAATAGGGTAACCACGTTGGGCTTGGATTTCAAGGGTCCCTCCCATTACGGTCCCCGCAGGAGCGGAGACGACCACGAGCCACAGCGACTCGAAGAGCCGTAGGTTCCTGATCACAACTTTCGGAGCTCACATCATGCCTACGCTGTCGCGGTGTCGCTTCGTTTTCGTCCCGCTATGCCTGAGCCTTGGCTCCCTCGCCGCGTGCACCTCGACCAACCCCAACGGCTCCGGCCAGGGCGCGACACCTGACGCCAGGAGCGCCATGGATGTGCCCACGGGCCTGGAGTTGGACGTCTTCGTGCCTCCCGACCTCGACGCGGACAACGATGGGGTCGTCGACGCCGATGATAACTGCAGCGGCATCTCGAACCCCGAGCAACTCGACTCCGATAACGACGGCTTGGGAGACGCCTGCGACAACTGCCCGCAAGTGGCCAACCTCGACCAGCAGGACACCGATGAGGACGGCATCGGCGACGTCTGCCGCCCGGTCCCTGACCGCGACCACGACGGCAAGCCGGATGAAATCGACCCTTGTCCGGACGTCTCGGACGACGGCCGAGATGGGGACGGCGACAGCGTACCGGATGCCTGCGACGTCTGCCCGGCCGTTGCCGACGTGGATCAGCTCGACACGAATGGAGATGGGCTCGGGGATGCCTGTGAAGGCGGCGGGCCCGGCGGCGTTGACCTCGACCGCGACGGCGTGCCGGATGCGATCGACCGCTGCCCGGGTTTGTCGAACCCCGGCAATGCCGATCTCGATGGGGACCAAGTGGGCGACGAGTGTGACAACTGCCGCGAGGTGGCCAACGCCGGTCAGGCCGACTCGAACGGCGACGGCGTGGGAGATGGGTGCAGCGGGACCCCCGGTGATCAGGACGGCGACGGGCTGGGGGACCGGGCGGATCCCTGCCCCGACCTCGCGGGCGACGCCTCGGACGCGGACGGGGACGGTCGCGGAGACGCCTGCGACCTCTGCGTCGAGGTGGCCAATGCCGACCAACTCGACTCGGACGGCGATGGACTCGGCGACGCGTGTGAGGCCGACGCCCCGATCCCGGTCGACGCCGACGGCGATGGTATCCCCGATGTGAGGGACCGCTGCGATCTCGTCGCCGATCCCGCGCAGCAAGACGCCGATGGGGACCAGGTGGGCGACGCCTGCGATCTCTGCCCCGCCATCGCCGACGCGAACCAACGGGACATGGATGGCGATGGAGTCGGCGACGCCTGTGAAGACCTGCCTGTTCCGGCGGATGAGGACGGAGACGGTGTCGTGGACGCGCTTGACCTCTGCCCCGATGCCGCCGATCCCGAGCAGCTTGATGCCGACGGGGACCGCTCGGGTGATGCCTGCGACAATTGCCGCGGCGTGGCCAACGCCGATCAACGCGACGCCGATCAGGACGGCACAGGCGACGCATGCGAGGAGATGCCCGGCCCGTTGGACACCGACGGGGATGGCCTCGAGGACGCGCTTGACCCTTGCCCGCTCCTCAACCAGCCCCTCGAAGAGAACGTGGACGCCGACGGCGATGGCGTGGGTGATGCCTGCGACAACTGCCCTGCGGTCGCGAACGCCGATCAGCGAGACCTCGACGGGGACGGCGCGGGTGAAGCCTGCACGGTCCTCGACGCGGATGGGGACGGGCTCCCGGATTCATCGGATACCTGCCCGCGTGATCCGGACCCCGAAGGGGCGGACACGGACGGCGACCGAGTGGGGGACGTCTGTGACAACTGCCCCGGCCTCGCGAACGCCGATCAGCTCGATCTCGACCTCGACGGTCAAGGGGATGCGTGCATGCCCGGCGCCCCCCCGCCCGATCGCGACCGCGACGGGATCATCGACGCACGGGACGTCTGCCCGGCGGTCGCCGATCCTGCGCAGCGAGACGCCGATGGAGATCACGTCGGAGATGCCTGCGACAGTTGCCCAGCGGTCGCCAACGCCGACCAGGCCGACGTGAACGCCAACGGCATCGCTGACGCATGTGAAGCCGCCGCGCCCGTCGTTGACACGGACGTGGATGGCGTCGTGGATGGGCTCGACAACTGCGTGCGGGTGGGCAACGCCGACCAAGCCGACGGCGACGGGGACCGCGTCGGTGACGCCTGCGACAACTGCGCGGGCGTCGCCAACGCCGACCAGCTCGACCAGGACGCCGACCGCGTGGGTGACGCTTGCCAGCGAAGCGACGCAGACGGGGACGGGATCGACGACGCCGTGGACCGCTGCCCCGCCGTCGCCGATCCCCTCCAAGGCGACCTCGACGGCGATGGCGTCGGCGACGTCTGCGACAACTGCCCGGAGGTGGCGAACGCCGATCAGGCCGACGTCTGCGCGGGTGTGCCCATGGGCGACGTGGACGGCGACGGCGTGAGCGACGCGCGCGACACCTGCGTGCTGCTCGCCAACCCGGACCAGCTCGACACGGACGGCGACGGGCGCGGGGACCTCTGCGACAACTGCACCTCCGTCGCCAACGCCGACCAAATCGACCTCGACATGGACGGGGCCGGCGATGCGTGCGCCGAGCTGGTCTCGCCCGCGAACCCCGAACCCCCCGGCGGGCGCGATGATCTCTGGGATGAATACGGCGACGACCCCAACGCCAACGCCGAGTGCAACGATCTCGTCGACAATGACGGAGACGGCCTGATCGACCGCAACGATCCCGGCTGCATGAGCCCCTGTGACGCGGCTGAAGCGGCGGACGTCTTCGGGAATCGACCCACCTGCCTGGCCGGGGACAACTCTTGCATCGGCGCCCAGGGCGGGGACCACCTTCGCTGCCTGAGCGAGTGCTTCTTTGACGGCGACAGCGGGACCGGCAACGACGACCTCTGCAATCCGGCCCCGGGCTGCGACTGCTTTGGCTGCTGCGGCGGCGTGAGCATCGTCACGGGGATGGCCTGCGCGACCGACTTCAACTGCTTCGATCCGGGCTGCGGCATCTGCGACGGCGCCGACTGCGACCAGGCCCTCTGCGCGCAGTGTAATGAGCGCTGCGACGGGGTGGACAACGACTGCGACGGGGTCGTCGACGACGGCTGCATCGCGGGGTGCAACGCCTCGCCGGAGATCTGCGACACCTTGGACAACGACTGCGACGGCCTCGTGGACGAGGGCTGCGGCGCGTGCGTCGCCGAGGTCTGCAACGGGGTCGACGACGACTGCGACGGCCTGCTCGACGAGGGCTGCCCAGCCTGCGTACCCCGACCGGAGATCTGCAACGGGATCGACGACGACTGTGACGGGGTGGTGGACGCGGGGTGTCCGGCTTGCCAGCCCCGACCCGAGGTCTGCAACGGGGTCGACGACGACTGCGACGACGTCGTGGATGAGGACTGCCGAAACGACTGCGCCGGGGAAGTCTGCAATGGGATCGACGACGACTGCGATGGGACGATCGACGAAGGCTGCCCCCTGTGCCGCCCCTCGCCGGAGGTCTGCAATGAGGCGGACGACGACTGCGACGGCGTCGTCGACGAGGACTGCATCGCCTGCGTGGCTGCGCCGGAGGTCTGCAATGGGCGGGATGATGACTGCGATGGCGTGACCGACGACGGCTGTCCGGTCTGCATCGTTGCGGCCGAGCTCTGCGACCTCGTGGACAATGACTGCGATGGCCTAGTCGACGAAGACTGCCCGGTCTGCATGCCGGCCGATGAACAGTGCAACCGACGCGACGACGACTGCGACGGGCAGATCGACGAGGGCTGCCCCGTCTGCCAGCCGCTGCCGGAGGTCTGCGACGGCGCGGACAACGACTGCGACGGCGTGGCCGACGACGACTGCCGCGACCACTGCGGGCCCGAGGTCTGCAACGGCGTGGACGACGACTGCGACGGACTCATCGACGAGGGGTGCCCGGTCTGCCGCCCCGCCGAAGAGCTCTGCAATGGCGGGGACGACGACTGCGATGGCCGAGTCGACGAGACCTGCGTGGCCTGTGAACCCCTGCCCGAGGTCTGCAACGGTGTGGACGACGACTGCGATGGCGTCGCGGACGACGGCTGCCCGCCCTGCGTTCACGGGCCTGAGCTCTGCGACGGGCGTGACGACGACTGCGACTCGCGGATTGACGAGGGGTGCAATTTTTGCGCGCCGCTCCCGGAGGTCTGCAATGGCCGGGATGACGACTGCGATGGGCTCCTCGACGAGGGCTGCCCGGTCTGCATCCCGACGCCGGAGGTCTGCAACGGGGTCGACGACGACTGCGACGGCATCCTCGACGAGGACTGCCAGATGTGCCTCGCTCGATCCGAGGTCTGCAACGGCCGAGACGACGACTGCGATGGGGCGATCGACGAGGGCTGCCCGGCCTGCGTCATCGGCTCGGAGATCTGCAATGGCGTGGACGACGACTGCAACGGCCAGGTGGACGAGGGCTGCCCGGCCTGCGTGCCGCTCGCCGAGGTTTGCAACGGCGTCGACGATGACTGCGACGGCGTGGCTGACGACGGGTGTCCCGTGTGCCTCGCCCGACCTGAGGCCTGCAACGAGCGGGACGACGACTGCGACGGCATCGTCGACGACGGCTGCATCAACTGCCTGCCCTCAGCGGAGATCTGCAACGGCCGCGACGATAACTGCGACGGCTTCGCGGACGAGGGCTGCTACGCCTGCCGACCGAGCCTCACGCCGGAGGTCTGCGACGGCGTCGACCAGAACTGCGATGGGCTCGTCGACGAGCGCTGCGACTGCGTGCCGGGCCCTGAGCTTTGCAACGGTCGCGACGACGACTGCGATGGGCTCGTCGACGACCTCTGCCCGGGGGTCTTCGTCGATCCCGAGCAGTGTGACGGGCGGGACAACGACGGGGACGGCCTCATCGACGAGGGGTACGACCGCGACGCCGACGGCTTCACGGCCTGCATGGGGGACTGCGACGACCGACGGGCCGACCGCAACGTCGATGCGGCGGAGACCTGCGACGGCGTGGACAACGACTGCAACGGGCAGGTCGACGACTCCGCGGCGTGTTTCTGAGGCCCGCGCTGCGGGGCGCCTGAGCCGCTCAGCCGAGCCGGACCTTTCGCATCTCGCGACGGTCCTCGTCGGCCTTGGCGGCCTCACGTTTATCAGCCTTCTTGCGCCCTTGAGCCAGCGCGAGCTCGACTTTGACCTTGCCCTTCACGAAGTAAACCTCGATGGGGATGCAGGTGTGGCCGTCGCGCTCCGTGCCGTGCCGGATCTTCTCAATCTCCGGCGGATGGAGCAGCAGCTTGCGCCTGCGCTTGGGCTCATGGTTGAACTGGTGCCCGTAGACGTACTCCGGGATGTGCAGATTGCAGAGGAACGCTTCGCCCTTCTCGATCCGGACGTAGGCGTCGCCGAGCGTGCACTTGCCTTCGCGGAGGCTCTTGACCTCGGTGCCCAGGAGGACGAGGCCCGCCTCCCACGTCTCCAGAATGACGAAGTCGTGCCGCGCCTTGCGGTTCTGGGTGACGGACTTGCGGTCGGAGTTTCGCTTCAAGAAGAGTGTCTGTTCGAGACGGCCGTAAGCCGAGTTCTGTCTCCGCAGCCGGTCACCCGACGGCGGGGGTGGTCATTCATCTATGCGACGAGTTGCCCCGGCACTTCAGCGACCTGACCCGGGGCTACCGGACGGGTCGCCCGGGCCGATTCAAGATCGGCGCCCCGAAACGGTCTTGCTCCAGGTGGGGTTTACCATGACGGGGACGGTCACCCGCCCCCCGGTGCGCTCTTACCGCACCCTTTCACCCTTACCGAGGCGGGCCTCGGCGGTTTACTTTCTGTGGCACTTTCCTTCGAGTTTCCCCGACTGGCCGTTAGCCAGCACCACGCCCTTTGGAGCTCGGACTTTCCTCCCGTGGCCTCGCGGACACCGGCGACCACCTCGCCGCCACGAACAGACGGTAGGCTTCTAACACGAAATGTCCGGAGAGGCGAAGTGAAGCCGACGAACCGAAATCAGGGCGCGTGGGCCGCGGTCGTCTCGCCGAGCGCCGAGGTGAGCACGAGGATTCGCTGGCAGTGGCCGCACTGTTCCATGGTCTCGACGCGCTGAAGCCGGATGAAGACCTGGGGCGGCACGGCCATATTGCATTGCGAACACGTCTCGCCTTGGACCCGCGAGACGCCCATCCCGTTTCGGGCGCGGGCGATTCGCTCATACTTGGCGAAGAGGTCGCGCGCGAGCTTCGACTGGATGGCCTTACGGCGCGTATTGAGCTCGCCGAGCCCAGCCTGCTTGTCGCGGATCGCCACGCGCAGGTCGTCTTCGAGGGACGCCATCTCCGTCGCGAGTCGGTGCCGCTCGGTCGTCTTTTGTGCGTGGTCCTTCTCCGCGGTCGTGAGCTGATCGGACAGCTTGCCGAGCTCCTCGGTCCGGGATTGGTTGGTCTTCCGGGCGATATCGAGCTCTTTATTGAGCGCCGTCAGCTCCTTCTGGGACTGGATGGCGTTCAATCGGACGCGAGAGCGGGAGATGTTGATCTCCGTCTCCCGAATCTCGTCCTCCTTCTCGCTGCAGAAGGCCCGCGTCTCGGTGATGCGCGCGCCCACCAGTCCGAGCAGCTTGTCGAAGGCCGTAAGGCTCTTGGTGTTGTCCGCCTCGAGCGCGACCAGCTTGGCTTGAGTCTCCCTCAGGTCGCGGAGCGCGTCGTCAATGCCTTGAAGATCCACCAGCAGGTTCAGGATTTGTCTCACGTTCACACCTTCAGCTCATCCGGGGCACTATGGCGGTTCTTTTCTTTCGGTGGGCCCACCAGGATTTGAACCTGGGTCCAACCGGTTATGAGCCGGCGGCTCTAACCGCTGAGCTATGGGCCCGATTCGTCGGCGTCAGGTCTCCACGAAAGCGCGCAGGCGCTTGCTGCGCGAGGGGTGACGGAGCTTGCGCAGCGCCTTGGCTTCGATCTGTCGAATTCGCTCTCGTGTGACCTCGAAGTCCTGCCCGACCTCCTCAAGGGTGTGGTCAGACTTCTCGCCGATGCCGAAGCGCATCCGCAGCACCTTCTCTTCGCGGGGCGTCAGCGTGGAGAGGACCTTGCGGGTCTGCTCCTGGAGGCTGAGGTTGATGACCGCGTCGGAGGGGCTGACGGCGCCCTTGTCCTCGATGAAGTCTCCGAGGTGGCTGTCCTCCTCTTCGCCGATGGGGGTCTCCAGCGAGATGGGTTCCTTGGCGATCTTCAAGACCTTGCGGACCTTGTCGAGCGGCAGATCCATCTTCTCGGCGATCTCCTCCGGCGTCGGCTCGCGGCCGATCTCTTGGACGAGGTAGCGGCTCGTTCGAATGAGCTTATTGATCGTCTCGATCATGTGGACCGGGATCCGGATGGTCCGTGCCTGATCGGCGATGGCGCGCGTGATGGCCTGACGAATCCACCAAGTGGCGTAGGTGCTGAACTTGTAGCCGCGCTTGTACTCGAACTTGTCGACGGCCTTCATCAAGCCGATGTTCCCCTCCTGGATGAGGTCGAGGAACTGCAAGCCGCGGTTTGTATACTTCTTGGCGATGCTGACGACGAGGCGGAGGTTGGCCTCGACGAGCTCGGACTTGGCCTTCTCGGCGTTGCGCTCGCCGATGACGATCTCAGCCGAGAGGGCCTTGAGCTCCTCGGTGGGCATCCCCGATTCCATCTCGACGCGCCGCAGCTTCCGCACACCGTAGGCGAGCTGACGATCGATGATGTCCATCTTCCTGACGTTGAGGTCGCCGTACTTCTTGACCCAAGCGCGCTGCTTCGCCTCGGTCTCGGCGAGGTGCCACTCGTGCGCCATACGCCGAAACGTGACGGAGTCCTTCACGCGATACCGGGAGCAGACCTGAAAAATGCTCGCCTCTGAACGCCCGATGCGGTGCCTCAGCGTCTTGACGCGCGCGACCATCCGGTCGATCACCCGCCTATTAAAGACGACCTCATGCAGGAGCATCTCAATCTCCGAGCGGCCGCTTTCGACCTTGCCCGTCAGCTGCTTGCGGTAGGCGGGCGTCAGCGGCTGCACGCCGTCGAGCTTCTCGTTCGCCTTGCGGACCTCGCGGTCGAGGCGCTGGCACTCGGTCATCAGTCGCTCGAAGCGCACCTTGTGGGGCTCTTCGATGATCGTCCCCTCGGGGGGCTCGATGAGCAGGTCCTTGAGGCGAACGCTGCCCTTCTCGACTCGATGAACGAGCTCCATGGCGACCTTCATCGCGACGGGGCACTGCAAGATGGCGTTGCGGACCTGGAGCTCGCCTTCTTCGATGCGCTTGGCGATCTCGACCTCGCCCTCGCGGGTCAGAAGCGAGACCGAGCCCATCTTGCGGAGGTACATCCGCACGGGATCGTTGGTCTTCGCATACGCGGCGTCGAGGTCCTCGTCCTTGTGATCCTCGCCATCGCGGCCCTTCGTGGCTTTGCGCTGGGCCGCCGCCTCGTCACGATCGATGACGCGAACGCCAGCGAGCTTCAGCGCGGTCAGCAGCTCGTCGAGCTGCTCGGGCAGATACCCTGGGGGTAAGGCCCGGTTGACCTCGTCGTTGGTCAAGAACCCCTTGTTCTGACCACGGGTGATCAAATCCCGAACCTGGCGCTCCTCTTGGGATACGGACATCAAGATCGTTCCTCGACTCTCACAACAAGTTTTAGAGCGTGCTGGACTTGACTGAGCTCGGCCTGGCAGCGGACGAGCCCCAGGGTGTCTCCAGCCCGGTTGAAGTCTTTTAATTCGGTCTGCAGGTGACGGCGGCGTTGAACGAGCCAGTCCCGACGAAGGAGCGGCAGCGCCTGCTCGAGCCCGGCCAGAACCTGATCGGCCGCGAGGGGCGGGCGGCGGCGCATTCGATCAAGGACGGTCGCGCGCAGCTTCGGCTCCGGGAACTCCATCAGAAGGCGGTCCTCACTGGGTATCCGGTTGCCTCTGACCAAGTCACAAAGGCGTGCAACAAAAGCAGCGAGATCTACGTGCGTCAAGTATTCAATGCCGCCTGCCGACTCGAACCAGAGCGCAGATTCTGGGTTTTGTAGAATAAGATCAAGGGCTTCCAGCTCTCGATCGCGTGGGCGAACATGAGGAGATGAGCTGTCGCTTATGAAGGTTTCGGCATCGACAGGTCGGCCCGTGAGGCCCGTGAGCGGCACTTCGTGGACTGGCGAACCGTCGAAGACGTCCATGAGCGGTGCTTTGAGACCAATCGCTCGGCCCCCAACCGGGCCCCCAACTTGCCCCGCCGGGGCGTTCGCGGCCGGCTCACGGCGGCGCCTGCGCTCCTCCTCTGTGGACTCCACGACGGCCTGCTCGACGAGCGCGACGTCGACCTGAAGCGAGGCGGCGACCCGTGGCCAGTACATCGAGCGCTGGAGGGGGTCGAGGACGCGACTGAGGGCCGGGGCGACTGCGCGTAAGGCGGCGGCGCGCCCGGGCGGGTCGGTGGGGTGGTGGGCCGCTTGGCTATCAATGAAGACGTCGAGCAGGGGTCGGGCGGCCTCGAGGAGAGCCTTCAGGGCGCGCTTGCCCTCAGTGGGGCCCCGTGAACGCAAGTAGCTGTCCGGATCGTCGCCTTGCTCGAGCAGCACCACACGGGGGGAGAGCCCGTGGTCCAGGAAGGGCAGGAGGCTGCTGAACGTGGCCTTCAGCCCGGCCGCGTCGCCGTCCATGATGCAGGTCACGTCTTCGCTCAGGCGCTTGACGAGGCGGACCTGCATCGGCGTCAGCGCCGTGCCCATCGCGGCGACCGTACCCTCGAAGCCCGCCTGCCAGCACATGATGACGTCGATGTTGCCTTCGCAGAGGAGCAGGCGGCCCTCTCGACGGGCGGCTTGTCGGGCCTGGTACGCCCCGTAGAGCTGCTCGCCTTTGGTATAGATCGGGGTCTCGGGCGAGTTGATATATTTCGCGGCCTTGGCCTCGCGATCGATGAGGCGACCACCGAAACCGACGACCTCGCCGCGAAGATCCATGACCGGGAACATGACGCGCTCGCGAAAGCGGAGGTGACCGCCCCAAAGCGGCTCCTCGGATCGCCAGCCCTCGTCCGGTCGAACGACGAGGCCGAGGAGGTGCAGGTCGTCGAAGTCAATGCCGTGCCCGCGAGCGAAGTCGTCGAACGCCCGCTTGTGGCCGTCCGCATAACCGAGGCGAAAGGCATCCACGGCCTTGCGCCCAATGTTCCGCTCTCTAAGGTAGGCTCTGGCCGCGGGCGCGCGGGGTCCAAAGAGGGCGTCGCTGAAGTAGGCGGCGACCTTGTCCTGAATCAAGAGCAGCCGCTCGGACTCGGACCGCTTCTGCTCCCGAGCCTCGCGCTGGGCCGGCGACTCGGGCCTGGGCTGCGGCACCTCGACGCCGCACCGGCTGCCGAGGAACCGCAGCGCCTCGACGTAGCCGAGGTTCTGGGTCTCGCGCACGAACTTGATGGCGTCCCCGTGCACGCCGCAGCCGAAGCAGTGGTAGGTGCGACGAACGGGGGAGACCGTAAAGGAGGCTGACCGCTCCTGATGAAAAGGGCAGCAGCCCTTGAAGAGGACGCCGGCCTTCTTCAGCTCGACGGACTGGCCGATGAGCCCGACCAGATCCGTTCTTTCGATGATCTCTGCGCGGATCTCATCGAGGCTCAAGAGGGCCTCCACACCACAAGGGCAGGGGGGCCGCGAGAGGCCCCGCCGGCTTCAGAGGTAGTACTCTTGGCGGTCGATCCGGTGACCCTTGAAGAAGACTTTGAACTTCTCCACGAGCTCCTTGCTGGTGCGATGCACGGGCATCTGGATGAACGGTCGAAGGTTTCGACGCTCGATCCCCACGAAGAAGAGCTCGCCCGGTTTGCCGCCGACAGTCCCGCGCCAGCACGCCCTCACGAAGGCGTGCTCGAAGTCGGCCTTGTCGCGGGGCAGGACCGAGACGAACCGCTGGACCCAGCCGATGTCCCGGTCGCGGAACGTGGCCCGCAGCCCGGTCTTCGTCCGCTCGTAGCCTTCCTCTTCGACCAGAACCTCCGTCAGCGCGTCGAGAGACGACGAGTGCGCGAACGTGAGGTCCACGTCAAGATCGAGGTTGACGTCCTCAATCTTGACGCCCCTCAGATCCTGGATGCGGCTGACGTTGTCGCTGATCCACTGCACGGAGCGGAAGAACAACATCCATGCGTCTTCGATGGGCAGGACGGGGGGGTAGTCCGCCTCGTCCTCATCATAGAAGTAGTAGAAGTTGTTCGCCGGTCCGAGGTGGAAGCGGCAGCCCTTCGTGTTTTGCCAAGTGAAGCCGTACAGCGCGCCGGCGCGGCGGCTCGACATCCCAACGGCGTCTTTGACTTCCTTGTCCTCGAAGATGTCGAGATCGTCGGTGAAAACATAGAAGTGACGATCGGAGTCGCGCACCTCGATGAGCCCCGGGGCGGTGCCCCTGACCTTGAACAGGACCGTGCTCTCGTCCCAAGCGGCGGCGATGTCGTCGCCTTGGTAGTAGAGCTCGCCCTCCTCCTCGGAGTACTTGAGCTTATCTTCTTTTAGGAAGTCACGGACTTTGGCGGTCCACTCCGCAAAGGTGAAATCCTTCGGGTCGACGACGAAGAACTCCATGAGATTGACCTCGGGGGGGGAAGGGGTGGCAAAAAAAGCGCCCCAAAATAGGGACGTGATCCCAGAAGGTCAAGGTCGATTGCAAAGAACCTTCCGACGATGCGGTCATCTCGCTTCAGGCGACGACCACATACCCGTTCTGGAGGAGGTACAGGAGATCTTGGCTGGTCTCGAGGTCGCTCGCTGGGCTCTCGTCGAGGACCGCGGAGACCCGCTCGGCGTTGAGGATGACCTGGAGCGTGTCGAGCGCCTCGGCCGAGAGGCTCGCGAGTCGCGGCTTCAGAGGCGAAGCGAGCTTCAGGCGGCCCGTCCCGGGGGGCAGGTGGGCCTCGTAGGTCCGGAGCTCATCCCACTGTCGGGTGCCCTCGAGCACCAAATCGCGCACGCTGGTCTCAAGCTCCTGCTCGGGACGCGGTAGCTCGACCTGCGTATCGAACCGGAAGTCGCCGGCCGGCCAAGTCAGGAGCCGATAGACGACCTTCGTGGCGCTGATGGGGACCGGTGCACGGGCGAGCGTGAGCGTGGCGTCGAAGAGCTTGCCGTCCCGGAACGCGAGACGGGCCTCGGGCTCACCGGCCGTGGCATCGCCGCAGACGATCAGCACCCCGGTTCGCCGGTTCGCGTGAAAGAGCTCCAGTAAGTCAGTCAGCCCGACCTCGTCCTCTGGGAAGCGTCCACTCAGCCCCTTGGCCACTTCGCGAGGGGCCGACTTGGACGCCTTGATAATCGGTGCGCTGACCGGAAAAAGCGCCTCGGCCCCAGTGGTTGGGACGACCGTCAGGCGGACGTCGGAAGCGGATGGGGAGACCTTGATGGCCGGCATGGCGAAGGACGTCTGATGCTGCACCGCCGACGCTGCCGCCAGTGCCGAAGTGGACACCTGCGCCGTCGGCCTGACCGGGACCGAGGTGGGGCCCGAGGTGCCGATGGGCATCGCCGCCTCGAACTCGCGGGACACGCCGCCAGGCAGAGCCTGCTCGAGCTCACACAGCTCCATGATCGAGGTACCGATCAGGACCTTGTCGCCGACCTTCAACTTGGTGGCCACGATGCGCTCGCCGTTGACGAACGTGCCGTTGGTGCTCTTGAGATCCTGGAGCACGATCTGGCCATGCATCGTGATGATCTTGGCGTGGCGACGAGAGACCATGTCCTCGTCGAGCACCATGTCGTACTCACTGCCGCGACCGACAACGATCTCGCGGTTGGGCCGCAAGGGGAACTCTCCACCCTTGAAGCGGCCGGCCACAAAGCGCAGCGCGTACGCCAACGAGCCAGATACGGACAACTCGGAACCTCCCAGCTGAACATTCGCGGGCAATCTTCGTAGCACGGGGCCCCTCGGGCGGCAAGTCCTCGCTGCGTTCGTTTAGAGAGCTCGCTCCGTTCGGGCCCCGATCAAGGTTGAACGAAAGAGCTTGACGATCCCGTCGGGCTTCTTTACCTTCCCGCCGACCTTTTGGGGCTGTAGCTCAGCTGGGAGAGCGCTAGAATCGCACTCTAGAGGTCTGGGGTTCGATCCCCCACAGCTCCACAAAGAAACCCGTCGAGTAATCGGCGGGTTTCGCCGTTTCTGGGGTGGCGTTGTCGGGGTGAACCTGAACGCCGGCGGCCCTGCAGAAGGCCCGGACAGCCTTCAGGCACCAGTGTGTGTCCGGAAGGTGAAGTCGTCGGGCGCAGCGACCGCTAGAGAGTGACGATGAAGGGGGGCGGTCCGCTGGGGAGCGTCCGCCAGCACCACGGGGCCGTGTTCGTGGCTCGCTTGATGTCGGCGATGAAGTCGGCCCACTTTGCGGAGAAGCCTCGGTTCACAGCTTTGGCGCAGATTCTCGCGAAGGCCAACCCGACCAGAATCCCAAGAACGAGGAAACCGGGAACGACCCCGCCAACGGAACCGAAAACGGAGATGAGAACGATCGACAGGAATCCCATGACCCATATTGTCCACAACTGTTTCCGCCGATCGCAGCGCATAGCCTGGAGCTGAGGGGGTTCGTCCAGACGCAGGCGCAGCTCGGGAGAGTTGCCGGGGCCGAGTTGACCTGAGGTCCAGGGTTCGATCCCCCACGGCTCCGCTCAGAAACCCCGAGCAAAGAGAAAACTGCCGCCTGGACCACAAGCTGTACTAGGCTCTGCCCCCTCGGAGCACCCCATGTCGCACGCGTACTCATTGGCCTTGGTCTTTAGCCTCACGGCGCTCACGGCGACCCTGACCGCGTGCCCCGCCGCCGCGCTCGACAATGATCCCGCGCTTCGGGGGTTTGGTACGTACGTCCCGGGCCTCGGCGTGACGAAGGACCAAGGGGGGTTCGAGGCGTTCAGCCGTGAGCTGGGCATGGCCATGGCCCCGGTCCTGATGGCGCCCGCGGAGACCCTCGGGGTAAATGGGTTCTACGTCGGGCTGCTGGAGTATTCGGCGACGAACATCGACGAGAGCTCGAGCTACTGGAAGAAGGGGACGGAGCGCACGCTCGCGGCTTCCCAGGCGCACGCGCTCAACCCGGAGGGCAACCCCGACGCCGAGGCACCCGACTTCCTTCATACGCTCCGCTTCCGCATGCGGAAGGGGCTGCCGTACAGCCTCGAGATGGGCGCGCAGGTGACGTACCTCGTCGACAGCGAGCTCTGGGCGTTCGGCGGTGAGGTCAAGTGGGCGTTGAATGAGGGCGTTGACGCCTTGCCCGTCGACTTCGCCATCCGCGGCGCGGCGAGCCGGACCCTCGGATCGACGGAGCTCGATCTGACGACGGTGGGTGTCGATCTCATCCTCGGTCGCGGCTTCGGTGTCGGCGGTCAGGTCAACCTCGCCCCGTATATGGCCTACAATCCCGTGTGGATCTACGCGCGCAGCGGCGTGCTCGATTCGACCCCGGGCATCGATCCCGAGCTGATGGGCAGCGGCGCGGACGGCGAGGCGACCTTCGTTCTCGACAGCGCCGACCAGACCCTGCACCGCTTCGTCTTTGGCGCGAGGGTCTCCACTGCAGCGTTGAACCTCACGCCAGAGATCGTCCTCGCCAAGGGCCTCCAGTCCTATAACGTGAACTTGGGCTTGGAGTTCTGACCTACTCGGCGGGCTCGTCCCTGGTGGGTAGCCCGAGGTGTCGCTCGATGCGGTCGAGTCGGGCTTGGGCCAAGACGAGGTCCGCTTGCAGCGACTCGAGCGCGGCCCCCCCGGCGAAGAGATGCCGAACGCGGTCGAGCCGGGTCTGAAGGTCATCGAGGGCCGGCGTGTTCTGATCGAAGAAGGAATGAAGCTGGGCCCGCTTCTCCGTGGCCCGCTCTTCGCCCGTCCGGATGAGGCGCGTCACGGAGTCTTCGACGCTCGAACGGAGGTGGGTCACGGGTTCGCCCAGTCGCTTCTGCAAGAGCTCGCCGCTGTGTTCGATGAGGCCGCGTAGAGACCGGCCAGATCGGGTCTGCCGCTTCTCCTCCTCGACGAGAACCTGCGCCAGCGTGACGGAGGTCAGATCCTCGTGGGTCTTGTTGTCGACGATTTGGATCTTCTCGCCGTCTTTGATGAGCACCGCGATCTCATCGAGAGTGATGTAGCTGCTGCGCCCCGTGTCGTAGAGCTTGCGATTCGAATACCGCTTTATGACCCGCGTCGTTTCGACCAAAAGCCCACTCCTTCGACGGTGTCAGCGCCACAGAGGGTCGTTGACCAGACTCTCCCAAGGCGAGAGCGGCCGGGAACATCCCGACTCCCCGGGCGAACTGTCAAGCAACTTCACGAAAACACCTTGCCGCGCTTCTTTCCGAGTGACACGCTTCGCCCGTCCAAAGAGTTGGCGGTCGACGATGCTCATCGCTTGTCCGCACTGTCGTGCGCGGTACGAGTTCCCGGCGGAGCAGCTCACCCAAGAAGAGCTGCGCGCAAAGTGCGTGGGATGTGGCCACGTCCTTCGCGTGACGGTTCAGGGCATCACGGCGGACCTGACCCGCGAGGACTCGATGGACCGCGGGCCGACGCAGGCGGGGTACGTTGACGTGCGGCGACGCGCTCGCCGACCCGACACGAGAAGCGAGGCAAGCGGGGGCGCGGAGTCTGAGACGGCACCGGGCTCGGGCCGCGTGGACCCCGACGCCCCCCAAAACCTGGTTGGCGACCTCACACCGCCGCCGCCGATCAAGACCTCGGGCATCGTGACCCTCGACGATCTGCCGGTCGTTCTGCCCATGGACCACACATCCGCCGCTTCGAGGGCCACGGTGGCCTCGAAGCGGCTTGAGCGGGAGGTGCTGTCGGAGCCGTCGATCATCATTGATATGAGCGCGATTCTCGCTCCTGACGACGACGAGGAAGGTGCTGCGCCGATTGACACGCCCGTCCCTCGGAGTGTCATTGGCTTCGGAGAGTTGGAGCGCTCGTTCACGCCCTTCTCCGACGATGACCTCGACTTGCCGACGGTCCCAAATGCGCGTCGGCGGTCCGTGATCTCCTTCGTGGGTGGCCTGTGTCTCCTCGGCATCGCCTTGGTCGCGGTTCTCCGATGGACGCAGGTCGAACCGGTGGCCGTGGTGATTGAGGCGCCGGTCTTGGTCCCGCCGATCGCGATGGAGCCGGGGGGCCTGACGATCGAAGACTTGGTGCTCGCGCCACTTCCCCGCCGGACGAGCGCGGCGCTCTTGACGGGCCGCATCGTGAACAACGGACGCGAGACTCAGACGCGCATCGCCCTCGATGTCGTCCTGCTTCAAGGCGAAGTGCCGGTCAAGCAGCGGGTCGTCCCCTGCTGTCCGTCGCTCGACGCTGAGCAAGCGATCGCGATCGCGCTCGATCCGAGTCATCCACATCTGGCGTTGAACCTGAACAACCTGGACGCCGTCGAGCTCGCGCCCGGGCAGAGCCAGGTCTTTGCGGTGGTGATGACCGAAATCGCGCCACCCCTGACGGTTGACGGGCTCGAGCCGCGCGTCACCGTGAAGTTTTCCGAGGCCCAGAGGCGCCCGTGAGCGACGAGGACCGCTTCTTGCGGCGTCTGCTCTCCGTGCCCGAGGCGGCGATGCGGGCCGCGCTGTGGCGTGAGGCCTTCGATACGCGGACCCCGGAGGCCGTCTTGTCGATCGTCGACGCCTTGCTCGTTCATCTCGAGCATCGGGACGACGCCCACCGCCCGGTCTATCTCTCGCTCATCGACTTCCTCTCGGGCCACCGAGCCCAGCCCTACGAGCCACGCCGTGCCTTGTATGAGGCGGCGCGTTTGTCGGAGAACGAGCGCGTCTGTCGGCTCCTGCTCAGCGCGCCGCCGGCCAAGGACGCCGATCAGGCCCAGCTCAAGCTCCGCTCACTCGCCGATGATCGGGAGCCGAGCCTGGGCGAGCGCCGAAGTTGGGCCCGCACGCCGAATCGCGCTCGCCTTCTGCGCCTCCTGGCCGATCCCGACCCGGTGGTCATCGCCCATGTCCTTCAGAATCCTCGGTTGACGGAGAGTGACGTCCTCCGCATCGCCAGCCGACGACCGACGGCGGCGGCGGCCCTGGAGGCGGTCTTTCACCACCCGCGGTGGGGGACCCGGGCCGAGGTCCAGCGGGCCTTGGTCTACAACCCATATACGCCCGCCGAGATCGCCATCGGGCTCGTCGATCTCCTCGATCGAGCCGAGCTTTTCATCGTCTCGCGCGATCCAGGCGTCTCAGCGGGCATTCGTCAGCGGGCGGTCGCCACCCTACAAGCCCGACACGCGGCTCGCACGCCGACCGAGACGACCTAAGGCGTCCTGTCAGAGCACCTTATTGGCGTCCTGCGTCTTCTGAGGCTCGACCTTGGCCTCTTCGTTCTGCGCGGCCTCAGAGGCGATCTTCTGGGCCTCTTCCTCTTTGGACATCGACTTCTTGAAGTTCCGGATGCCCTTGCCGAGCGCCTCACCGAGCGCCGGAATCCGGCTGTGGCCAAAGACGACGATCACGATGAGCAGGATGAGGAGCAACTCGCTGCCGCCTGGCATGCTGATGGCGAGCTTTACCGCTGGTGCACTGATGGGGTTCATGACGGCTCCGCGAATCACGCGCTGACTTGGGACTCAAGCCTAACCGATTCAAACTCAGGGGACCGGCGAAATCGAGAGGGAGACGATCCGGTCGCCCTCAGCGAGGGCGTCGACGACGTCCTGTCCCACGAGTACCCGGCCGAAGGTGGTGTAGCCGCCATCGAGGTGAGGGTGCGCCGAGTGGGTGATGAAGAACTGGCTCCCGCCGGTGTCCTTGCCCGCGAGGGCCATGCCGAGCACGCCGCGCTCGAACCGCCGATTGTTGATCTCGCAGCGCAGCGTCTCACCTGGCCCGCCCCAACCGTCGCCGCGAGGGTCGCCCCCCTGAACGACGAAATCCGGCACGACCCGGTGAAAGAGGAGGCCGTCGTAGAAGCCCGCCGTCGCCCGCTTGGCGAAGGCGGCGACCGTGCGAGGGGCGTCCTCGGGCCAGAGCTCCAGCGAGATTGGACCCAAGGTGGTCAGGAGGGTCGCGCGCCTCGGGAGCGTCGCGGGGTCATCGGGCGGGGAGGGCACCTGCACGACCCTCGGCATCTCGAGCGGCCCGTGTCCTCCATGTCCGGCCACCGCGTGCGCGGCGACGGCGGCCTCACGGACGGCAGGGTGGGTGGCGATGCGGGCGTACTCAAAGATGTCCTTGGGTGCGCGAAGGGCTCCGAGCGCCTTGAGGAGCGCGAGGGTGACCTCATGCTCGGTCGAGCGCAGCCACTTGCGTGCGGCGGCGACCACCCCGTCTGTCGTCTCCACGGCCAGGAGGCGCTCGGCGGCAGACGCGGCCTCGGCGACGACCACGGGATCGGCGTCGGAGAGGGCGGGGAGGATCCATGCGCGGAGGTCGGGTGCGGCCGGCGGCTCGATGAGCGATAGGAGGCTCGCAGTGGTCGAGGCGCGGAGCTCAGGCGTGAGGTTTCTGAGCGCGGCTCGACGCGGGGCATCGTCCATGACGAGGAGCACCCGCGCGAGGAGCTCGGCGAAGAGGACCCGTGGCAGGTCGCGGCGACAGTCCTCGAGGCCGTTGGGATCACGAGCGCCTCGGGCCAGGAGTGCGCGGGCATGACAAGACGCGGCGAGGCCTCGCAAGCGCGACCTCGGCGCGAGCGTTGGCAGGTTGGCCCAGGCCTTCGCCGCGGCTTCCAACGACGGGCCCACGGGCAGTTGAACGACGGTCTCGAAGGCCAGGATGACCGGGACGAGCTCGGCGTCCCGGCGTTTCGGGCTGTACGCGGCGGCCCTCACGAGGAAGTCGACGATCGCCTCGTGGGCCTCAAGTTGGCCGAGGGACCGCACGGAGGCGACCCGAACCGACTCGCTTCGATCGTCAAGCATCTTGACGAGACGAGAGAGGGCCTGTCCGTCCTTGCGCCCGCCCAGGGCCCGGGTTGCAAGGGCCCGAACGCGGCTGTCGGCATCCTTCGTTGCCCGCAAGGCCCGCTCCAGGACCTCGGAATCCGGCGCGAGCTTAAGCCGCATCATCAGGTAGGCGGCGGCGACGCGGACGTCAGCCGACTTTGACCGGCCGGCCGCATCAAGGAAGTCGAGCTTGAGGCCAGGCAGCTCCCCGTTGGCGCGCTTCGCGATGAGGGCGAGGCCCGTGAGTGCCCGCGCGCGGTGCGCCGGCGTCCCGAAGGTCGTGCGACTCACGAGGCGTTCGAGATCGAGGACCATCGGATCGACCGTCCGTTTGGCCGTCGCCTCTATAGCGAGGTCGACGAACACCTCCGAAGCCGGGTTCGGTGCGCTGTCGAGCAGAGCTGCGAGAGGCGCGGTGCTCCCCGTGGAGAGCTGGCCCCACGAGAAGATGGCCATCTCCTTCACCCGGGCGTCGCTATCGAGGATCAGCGTCAGCAGGATCGCGTTTCCCGCTGGCCCCTGAAGCCGCCCGAGGACCTGGGCCGTACGCCGCCTCACGCGCGCATCAGCGTGGCGTGAAAACGGCACGAGGTCGACCAAAGCATCCCGAGCGTCCTCGACCCGGTCCAGGACGGCGAGCGCGGTCTTGGCGTCGACGGGGTCCGATTCGCCCCTCGGACTTGCGGGCGGCCGGTCCGAAGGAGGCTCAGCGGCAAAGACGAGGCCAGGGAGGACCGAGGCACTGACGATCGAGAAAACGAGCAGGGACTTCATGTCTCGGCTCCCTACCGAACGTGGAGACCCGCCGCAATCAAATCCACGCCTCAGCGTCCCGGGGGCAGGTTGTCAGAGAAAGCAACCCATGGTAGGCTCCGCCGCCCTTCGGCGAAAGCGCGGCAATCGCGTACCTCGGCCCCGGTCCCGGGAAGAACCTGAATGTCAGAATTGCGCAACCTGAAGCGCCGCATCGGTCAGCGCATCATCATCGGCTTCGACGGTCCCAAAGTTCCTCAGGAGGTCTTGCGCCTCGATGAGGAGTGGGGGCTCGGCGGCTTCATCCTCTTCAAACGCAACCTTCAGTCGTTTGAGCAGGTCCTTGATCTGACCGAGAACTTGTGGCCTATGGGTGGCGGGGTTCCGCCCTTTATCGGGATTGATCAAGAGGGTGGGGCCGTTCATCGGCTGCCGAAGCCCTTCACGGTCTTCCCCGACATGGCCCATCTCGGTCAGGTCGGCTCCGTGTCCTTGGCCTACGAGGTCGGCGCGGTCATCGGGCGCGAGATGACCGCCGCGGGGTTCAATACGAACTTCGCCCCGGTGCTCGACGTCAATACGAACCCGCAGAACCCGGTCATCGGGCGACGCGCCATTTCAACGAAGCCGCAGCAGGTGGCCAGCTTGGGCCGAGCGGTCATCCGGGGCCTGCACGACAACTCCGTCGTGGCTTGCGGCAAACACTTCCCTGGGCATGGCGATACGCGGCAGGACAGCCACGAGGAGCTGGCGTACTCCGACGCGGATCTCGAGCGCCTTCGCGCCGTCGAGCTCATCCCGTTCCACGCGCAGTTCCACAAGGCGCCCAACCTCGACCTGCTCATGACCGCCCACGTCATGTTCCCGAATGTCGACTCCAGCTATCCGGCCACCCTCAGCCGCGTCATCATGCATGACCTGCTTCGGACCGAGCTCGGCTACAAGGGCCTGGTGGTGACCGACGACCTGGAGATGCGGGCCATCACCGACCATTACACCATGGCCGACGTGGCGATCCTTGGCCTCGAAGCCGGCATCGACCTCTTCATGGTCTGCCAAACGATCGACAAGCAGGTCGAGCTGCTCGAGGCCCTGCTCCATCAGGCCGAGACCGGCGACTACCCCAAGCAGTCTTGGGAGCGTGGCTGCCAGCGTGTCCGCGACCTCAAGGCCCGCCACCTCCGGGTGATCCGCAGCATCGATCGCGCCCATGTGCGTGAGGTCGTCGGCAATCGCGAGCACCAGCGTATCGCGCGGCGGCTGAACGACGGCAAGTAGGCCTCGGGCCTCCTAGGTCCGCAGCGACTCGATGAGCTCGACGAGCCTCTCCTCCATGGCGGCCGCCGACTCTGAGACGCCGCCCTTGACGTGCGTGACCTCGCCGCTCGGCTTGATGACGACGAGCAGCGGGATCGCCTGCACGTTGTAGCTCCGGGTCGCCTCGCCGTCGTCGAGGACCACCGGGAACGTGAAGCCGCGCTGCTTCATGAAGGCACGAATCGCCTGGGCCCGGTCTCGCCCGTTGTCGGTGTTCACCGAGATGATTCGCACGTCTGAGGACTCGCGATAGCGGCCGTGCAGGCGGTCGAGGACAGGCAGCGTCCGCTGGCAGGGGCCACACCAGGTCGCCCAGAAGTCGAGCACTACGACCTTGCCGGCCTCGTCTTTGAGATCGAAGAGCGTCGGCGAGTCGAGCAATTCGGCCTCGAGCCCCGGCGCGCTCTGCCCCGGGCGGGGACCGGAGCCGGGAGAACCGACGATAGACAGCGCGATCGCCCCGACGACGACGGCGATTGCCACCCAGCGGCCAAGATGATCGATAGTAAGGTCACGCATTCGGTTTGAACGGTGGAAGATGCGCTGGAGTCTCTACAGGTCGCAAGCACGGAGGTCAGGAGGCGAGGCGGCTTGTCTTGGCAGCCCGCTCGCGGTGGGCGATTGCCTCGCGGTGAGAGTCCGGCTCGCGCTGGGCTTTTGCCTCGCGGTTCTGGGCCCAGCACTTTGGCCGACCCCCAGCCTCGCCCGTGCGACAGCGGCCCCATCCGCCCCACCGGCAACGGCGAGCGTGACGGGAGAGACGGCGCTTCGGGCCGAGCTCGAGCTCTTGCTCAAGGAGCCGGTCCTCCGCGGGGCGCGCTTCGGCGTCTCCGTGAGCGACGTCGAGACCGGGGCCCCCCTGCTTCAGTTCCGCGCCGATGAGCCGTTTCATCCGGCGTCGAATACCAAGCTCCTGACGACGGCCGCAGCACTCGTCCACCTCGGTCCGACCTATACATTCCAGACGGACCTCGTCACCTCGCGACTCGACGCGTCCGGTGGAGCCGACGACCTCGTGCTGCTCGGTCGCGGCGATCCCTCGCTCATGGTTTCGAACCTCTACCAGCTCGTCGATGAAGCTCGGCTCAACGGCCTCCGCTCGGTGCGCGGCGACGTGATCATCGATGAGTCGTACCTCTCGGGCGCCGGCGAGCCCCCTGGCTTCGCGGAGCAGGCGACGGACGAGGCGTTTCGGGCCCCCACGGGGGCGGCGAGCCTTAATTACAACACGGTCCTCGTGTACGTCTCAGCGGGCTCCGAGGCCGGCACCCCCGTCCACGTCGCGCTCACGCCGGATGTCGGCTATGTGCGTGTAGACAACCGGGGCCGGACACGGGCACGGGGTCGAGCCACCCTCGAGGTCACGGCGAAGCCCGAGGGCATGGGGATCGTCGTCTCGGTGAAGGGACGCCTGCCGACGGGCCATGAGGGGATCTGGATCCGAAAGCGGGTCTGGCACCCCGCGCAGTTCACCGGGGCGGCCCTTAACACCCTCCTGAAGCAGGCCGGCATCCCGGTCTCCGGCAGCGTCCGGATCGGGCGGGCTCCGGCCGTCACGCGGCGCCTCTCAAGCACCCAGTCCCGAGCGGTGTCCACCCTCTGCGCAGACGTCAACAAGTTCTCGAATAACTTCATGGCCGAGCAACTCCTCTTGGCGCTGGGCGTCCAAAAGCTCGGGCGGGGTGACTTCGAGGCCGGGCGTGAGGTCGTGCAGGCCTTCGCGAGAGACGAGGTCGGCCTCGGGCCACTGGAGTACGCCAATGGGTCGGGCCTCTTTGGTCGGACGCAGCTCTCGCCCGCGCAGATTGTCAAGTTGCTTGTCTATATGCAGGTTCGCAGGCCAGCCCTCCCGGAGTTCGCCGCCTCTCTGGCGATCGGTGGGCTCGACGGGACGATGGCGCGTCGCTCGGGCGGGGCGATCCCACTCTCGGTGAGGGCGAAGACCGGCACGCTGGATGGCGTCGTCGCGCTGTCGGGCTATACGACCGACGCGGGCGGTCGAACTTTGGCGTTCAGCTTCCTCGCGAACGATGTACCCGGAGGCGCGTGGCGCGTCTGGAAGCTCCACGACCGGCTGCTCGCAGTCCTCGCCCAGCACTCCGCGCCCAAAGCGCCTTAGACGGCGCGGGGTCCGGCTTGCGTCACAGCTTGGGGTCGGCGGGCCTGGAGCCTTGGCTCGGCGTTGAGCCGCTGGGATCGGCGTCCGCGGGGCTCGCCTTCGATTTATATTGCGAGGCGGACTCGAGGGCGGTCAGCCGATCGGCGGCGCGCGTTGAGAGTGGACCTTCGGCCTGGACGACCTGCTGATACAAGACGGCGGCGCGCACCAGGTTTCCGAGTCGCTCATAGATCTCAGCGGTCTCGAAGAGCACGACCTGGGCGTCGGGGTGCCCGGGGAACCCGGAGAGGAAGAGCTCATACGACGCGGCCGCCGGGCGCAGCGAGCCGCTCTCTCTGAGCGAGCGAGACAGCTCAAGCCGGGCCTCCGCTCGGGCGACGAGGGAAGTGGCGGTTCGCGTGAGCTGCTCGTAGATGGTGATGGCCTGAGCGACGCGACCCGTCCGACGCAGCGAGCGGGCCTCGGCCAAGAGCATCGGGGTCTTGTCCTCGGCGGGTGACTCTTGGGGAGGGGGAGGCGCGAACGCGCGCTGCATTTGATTCTCGTCGTTTGGGGCGATCTCGTCGTTGGCCGGGGCGGCGGGTCGCTTGTCGTCTTGTATCAGCGGGTCGTCTCTCTGGACCTCGGGCTTGCTGGGGGCCGACTTCTCCTCGAGCGCCTCGACGTTCTTCGCCCGTTTGGCTGGGGGCGACTTGGCCGCGGAGTCTCGCTCGGACTCGGACTCGGACTCGGCCGACGAGCCCATGGCCCCGTAGACGACACCATCGGAGTCGAGCGTGCCTCGAGCACTACTCGTGCCCTTCTTCCCCACGGCCCCCAAGGTCGCGGCGGACTTCGTGTCCGCGTCGCCCGGTGCTTCCCCTCCCGAGCGCGGCCACGCCGTGTCCTTCTTCGCGTCTTCGGCCATCAGTCCAGCCGCCGCAGGAGGCTCAGCGGACGTGCTCGAAGCGGCGACAACCGCGGGGGCAACGCCGTTGCTCGCCTCCGGCTGCAGGGCGGCTGGAGCTGCGGCCGGGATCAGGTCGTCGCTCGACTCCGAGTTCAGCAAGACCGCGCCGCCGACCGCGAGCAGGAGCCCCATCGCGCCCGCGAGCGTAGGTCCGGAGAGGGAGGCCGACAACCACGCCCAAAACGCGCCCGAGCCGGAGGGTTCCGAGCGCGTCCGAGCCGCTCGAAGCAGCGCCGAGCGCACGTGATGATCGGGCGTGAGGTCAGGCAGGTGCGAGACGAGCGCGCGCACCCTCTCGTAGTCTCGAAGCTGCGCCCGAAGCTCGGGATCGGCCTCGACCTCTCGCCGCAAGACCTGAAGCTGGGCCTCGGTCTTGCCCTCCGGGTAGAGCAGGTCAAGCAGGCGGTCGGCTCCGGCTGAGGGTGGGCTCATGCTCGATGCCTCGCCGCCACAACTGGGGCCCCGGTTGGGACGTCGTCTGCATAATCGGACAGCCGGAGCCGAAGATTCTCCAGGGCATAGCGCATCCGACTCTTGATCGTGTTCTCGGACACGCCGACGACCTCGGCGATCTCGTTGAACTGGAGCTGCATGACCTCACGCATGACGAAGACCTCACGCTGCTCGTCGCTGAGCTGCGACACGGCCGCTTCAATTCGCGCGGACAGCTCGGTTCGGTCCGTGTGGTCGAAGCCGTCGTCGCTGACGCCCGCGATGGTCTCGACGAGCGGCCGGGAGTCGCTGTCTTCGCCCATCGGCGCGTCGAGGCTCGTGACCCTACGAAACCGGCCCTTGCGGAGCGCGTCGATGCAGAGGTTGCGAGCAATCGTATAGAGCCACGTCGTGAACTTCGCCTTCCGGCTATAGCTGCCCGCGTTCTTCACCACCCGCATGAAGCAGTCCTGCATCAGATCGTTCGCCAGTTCCCGATCCCGAACGACGCGGTAGGTAAAGTTGAAGATGCCGCGCTCATGACGGGTGAGCAGGGACTCGAAGGCCCGAACGTCACCATCGCGATATCTTTCCATCAATCCCTCGTCCGAATCGTCCCCCGCCGTCGGGGACGACGACACCCCCACAGCGCGCGCGCGGCCGCTGAAGAGCATGAGGACGAATCCGAGCATCGAGGTTTGGGCTCTCTCTTCGTCTACGGCCGACGAGGCGAAAAGTTCTCTTGATTGGCCAACTCGGTCAGGAGCTCCGAGAGGTCGACGAGCCCCCGGCGCGCGAGATGGCGCACGAGGACCAGGAGGAGGCGCGACGTGCCCGGGGCCGTCTCGGCGAGTGAACGCTCAAGCTCTTGAAAGACCTGATCGGTGCTCCGCCGGGCACGAGCCGGGCCTAAACGGTCGAGGAGATGGGAGATGGTCTCATCGGCGTTCTCGGTCTTGTCGTCGAGCTCATGGGCATAACGATCCAGGAGGCGGCGGAGCTCGAGGGGCTCGGCGTCGACCATGCCTGGCATCGGCTCGGGTGGAAGTGCCGACGGCCGTGGTGACGAAGCGACCGGCAGCAGCGGCCGTGGTGGGCCCGGGAGCGGCGGCATCCCCCCCGCCGAGGTGGAAACGACCGGGCCCGCCTGCGCCCGACCGGGCAAGCTGGGCAGCGGGGGCAAGGCGGATCTGGGCGGGCCTTGGGGCTCGATCGGGTGCCGTGAGGGTAGCTCGCTTCGGAGCCCACTCAGCGAAGGCTCAGAGGGCTCGCGCCTTCGTCCCTGCACGATGCCGTAAGCCGAGCCGGGGACCTGCGAGTCGTGGAGATCCCGGGGCGTGCGTTGAGGGGGGGGCCAGGGCACGGGCCGAGTCGGGGGTTCCGAGCCGCGGCTCAGCTCAGCGGTCCCTTGCTCAAGGAGCGCCATGAGATCGGCGTCAAGCCCCGCCGTCTGCCTTGGCGGACTTGGAACCGCCGTAGGCTTGGCCGCGGCGACCGGAGGCCCGTCGTCATAGGACGATAGATCCATGACCGCAAAGTCGAAGACGGCCTCCGCGCCACCTGCCGAGACCGGCGGGCCTATCCGCGGAAGCGGCGCGCCGGCGACCGGCGGTGGGGCGGCCAAGGCTCGGGACAGCGGGGCCGCGGGTGGTCTGCCGCCGAGACTCGGAGACGAGGCGGCGCTCGGGGCCACCATCGGCTGCCTGGAAACGACCGGGGGGGGCGGCCCGCCATAATGCCGGGCGATCGTCGCCTTGATCTCCCGGGCCGAGGCCACGAGGGGCTGAATACGCAGGCGGGCCTGCTGCATCACCACCTTGATCGCCTTCACATCGAGCGGGTTGGCCATCGCGACGTGCAGATGGTCGCCGCTCCGATTGCGCTCAATCTCCACCGGAAAGAGCAGGTGCTCCCGGCAGGTCTGGGCGGTCAGGAGCGACGTGGCCCGCGGGTCGGGCGTGATGGTCTCCAAGCTGACGATCGGGCGGCTGAGCGCCTTGCTGACCGTCTGGAGCATCGTGGCCTCCTCGAGGCAGCCCCGTGCGACGAGCAGCTCACCGAGATCCCCACCGGACGCGTCCTGTTCGCGTACGACGCTCTCAAGTTGCGAACGGTCGAGGACGCCGGCTCGCACAAGGATCTCGCCGAAGCGAAGTTTGTCGCTCATTTAGGGGCGTCTCGGTGCCTCAGTCAGGGCCGCGCGGCCATTGTAACCAGAAGCAAACGCGGGACGCTACAACGGCTCGACTTCTATACCCCTTGGCACGGGGATCTGGAAGGCACCTTCGGGTGGGGAGACATCGAGCGCGTGGTCGACGAGCACGGCATCGACCCGCAGCTTGCGCCCCGGCACCTCGAACCGTAGTCGACGAGGCACGGCCCGTGGGCCGCGATCGGAGTAGTCTCCAAAGCGGGCACTGAAGACCAACGTCCCGCCTTCATAGGTCAGCAGCTCAAGGACGCGGAAGAGGCCGCTCTCGACCCAGATGTCCTGACGACGAGTGCCGGCGCTCAGACGAAGCAGGTACGCCCCGCGGCCGTCATCCCAGTCCAGGTGCGCCTCGGTGTACGAGAGGAGCGGGATGCCCCCGGACAGCAGCGCCGTCAGTTCGTGGCCGGTCAGGGGAAGCTGCAGCAGCCGCGAGAGGTTCTCCGGGGTGGCCTTGCCCTGGTGGTATCGCCGCCCTTCCAAGCTATAGATCGACACGGTTACGCCGTCGCTGGCCATCATCGAGACGGGCTGATCAAACGGGGTCAGCGTATCGACCCTCAGGCGATCGGGGCGCTGCACCATGATGAGCTGCCGCGCCCGAACCCGCTCGTCTCCGCGCCAAGCCTCAATGGACAAGAGCCCGCTCAAGGAGCTGATGGCTTCGCCCCGCTCCCGCAGACGCGCGAGGACGGGCTCGGGGGTCGTCGGGCCGTCCGCCGGGCGAGGCACGGTGGCCGGGCAGCCGGTTAGACCGGAGACGAGGCAAAAAGCGAGGAGGCCGAGCCATCGGGTCGTCAAGGCTTGCGCTTCTGCCGGAGCTGCTTGAGGCGCGCAGTCCACCGGGCGTGGAACGCCTTGTCCTTCGTCGCTGACGTGGCCGACCGCATGAGCGCGAGGCCGGCCTCACGCTGACCCGAAACGAAGAGCACCTCGCCGAGATGGAAACGAATCTCCGCCTCGTCTGGATCGAGCTCCGTCGCGCGGCGAAGCTGAACCTCCGCGTCGGCGAGTCGACCTCGCTGGTACAGGACCCAGCCCAAAGAGTCGGTGATCGCGCCGTCGTCCGGATCTTGCTCCATGGCCCGGCGAATCAGCGTCTCGGCCTCGTCGAGCCGGACACCACGTTCGGCGAGCGAGAAGCCCACGAAGTTGAGCGCGGCCGCGTGTCGGGGTGCTTGTACGATCAGCGTCTCCATCAAGCGCACCGCCCGCGCTTCGTCCCCGAGATCGTCGGCGTTGAGCGCCTCGAGGAAGGCCAGATGGTCGTCCGCCGGAAATCGTTTGCGACCCGCGTCCAGGAGGGGGGTCACGTCCGCGTGGCGTTTCAGCGCGCGGAGTGCCCGCACCCGCAGAACGATCGGGTGGGCCTCGTCTGGCCGCAGGCGCGTCAGCTCCGTGGCGTGGAGCAACGCCGACTCGGGATCGGACCGTCGGAGGGCGAGCTCGCCGCGGAGACCCAACGCCTCCTCGAAGCGTGGCGCGTCCGGCTTGAGGCGCGCGAGCGTCGCTTCGGCGTCGTCGTACCTGCCGGCTCGGGCGAGGAGTTGCCCGAGCGCCAGGCGCGCCTCGGCGTGATCAGGGAGCCGGTTCAAGACCCGCTCAAACTCACCCACGGCGGCGAGGAGGTTGTCTCGCCCGGCCAGCAGCGCGCCGAGGGCCAGCGAGGCCGCCTCGGGTTCGTTGCCGATCTTCATCCGGCCGAGGGCCGTGCGGGCGACCTCGAGATCCTCCCCCTCGACTGCCAGACGGACAATGACCGGATCGAGGGCTCGCCGCGTCGCGTCGTTGATCACCGCGCGGTTGAGGGCCTGCGCGGCGGCAGCGGTCCGCCCGGCCCGGGCATGGAGGTGGCCCAGACGCTCGTGGGCCGCGGAGAGCTTGGGGTCGAGTTTCACGGCGCGCTCGTAGGTCGCAAGGGCGTCGTCGAGCTCGCCGAGCGTCGCTTCGAGATCTCCGAGCTTCACCAAGTCCGCGGCATCCGGTGGTGCGGCCTCGAGCGCGGCGCGGAGGTGATCGCGTGCCTCCTCCCCGAGGTTCAGCGCGATGAGGACTTCTACCGTGGCGTCGAGGACGCGGGGCGCCTTGCCATCAAGCGCGTGTGCGCGCTCGAGGCAGCGTTTCGCATCGAGGACATGGAGCACGCCGGCGTGCGCCCGAGATGCCGCGAGCCAGGCGTCGAGGTCCAGCGGGTCCGCTTCGGCCGCCCGATCAAAGGCCAACGCAGCCTCATCATGGCGGCCCTCCTGAAGGAGCCGCGCGCCTTCGGTGAAAGCCGTACTCGCCTCCGAGCCCAAGGTCGAGGTCCGAGGCCCGGCACCCAGACACGCGCCCATCGAGACGGTCGAAAGACCCAGAATCAAGCCGCGCAAGCACTTCACGGGGGCCAAGGTTACACCTCGACGGACCCGGTCGCAAAGGCGATCGCGTGGCAGAGTTTGCGTCGATTTACCCGAAGAACTCATTCAAGCCCGCGCATGAGGCGTCCGATGTCAATGGTATAGAAGAGGGAGATCTCACTATGGAAGATGACGGTTCCCCCAAAGTCGCCCTGAGCACCACGTCTCTCGACCACTACTTCAAGTCGAGCCTGGACGAGGTCTTGGTCCAGCAGAAAACCGAGATTGACGAAGCGACACACTCATATCTTGTGTCCATGTTGACGAGCTTTGCCGAGCGTTCGGCGACGATGACCGAGACGCTCGATGATCTGATGGACGAGCCGCTCGGCGTCCAGATGATGCGCGCCATGCAGTCAGATGGGCAGGGTCGCTTCCAGACGCTCAAGCAAATCGGTGATACGAGCCTCTATTTGACGGGGTTTTTCTCTGAATCGCTGAGTCGATCGCTGAACGGGGAACGTTATTATATTGACGTCGGTTCTGGCGCCTATCATGGGGCAGCACAGAGCCTCTCACGCGGTGGTCCAAGCAATCCATTCAAACAAATGTACGAAGGATTGGCCGTCCGATTCGTGGAGATGGTTGACATCATCAATGAGGTGAGCGAGCGTTGCTTTCGGCAAGATCAGGACGTCTTGCGAATTTATGAGCGGTACGCGACCACAGGCAGCCCCCGGGCGGCCGCTCGCTTGGCCTCTCTCGGCGTCGCGCTCGGCAATCGACCGTGGACAACGCACTGAAGCCCGCCGTCTCCGGTTGGCAGGATCGGCTCTGCCAGATCTATGGCTTGGAGGCCGTCCTGGATGCGGCGGCGTTTGTCGTCAACGATCTCAAGCGCGCCGCCCTCCTCGACGCGCTGGGGCTCTCGGCGGCCTCCCTTGGTCGCGAGGCTCTGCTCTTGACCGAGTCGGAAGGCGAGCTGTGTCTCGCGCTCCTCCTCGACGACTCGATCTGCGCGGCCGACGTGACGGATGACCACTCGCTCGACCCGGCCTGCGCGCTCATCGAGGGGATCAGCCACCTCGTCTACGTTCTCCACCGTGCGGATCGGGGCCGCCCCGTCTCCCGGCTGGAGCTTGAGCTTCAGGCCGAGGTCGACAAGTTCCTGTGCACCTGGGTTTCACGTCATGAGCTGGGCTTCCCCGTGACCGCTCGCGTCCTCGTGCGGCGCCTCTTTGACGACTGGCACCTCTCGGGGCACGTCGACGCCGATGAGCACGACCGATATCGGGCGGCCAATCGACTTGGTGCTCGGTATTGCCGCTGGCTGGTCGCGGTCTATTTCGAGCGGGGGCGGGTCGACGAGATGTTCCCCGAGCTTCGGCGCTTCTGGCGGATGGGGCAGAGCGAGAAGATCGCCCACATCGAGAGTCGCCGCTTTCCAACCCGCCACGCCGCGTGAACCGTCCTCTCGGCGATTCTTGCGCCTCGAAAGGCCGGCGGCTTAGGATGCCACACTTGAGATGTGGCGGTGCTTTGGCTCCCCCGCTCGCCTGAAACTTTGCCAGCAGGACGGGAGTAGAATCATGCGAGTCACCTCCGCGGGTCGGACCCACGTTGGGATGAAGCGCGCCCACAACGAAGACAGCCTTCGGTTGTTTCGTGAGGAGAGCCTCTTCATCGTGGCCGACGGCATGGGCGGTCATGCCTCGGGTGAGGTCGCCAGCCAGATGTCGGTCGAGACGCTCGCCGAGTTTTTTCGGGCGACGGCCGAAGACGACGAGGTGACCTGGCCGTACAAGATGGACAAGGGGCGCAAGTACGAAGAGAACCGGGTCATCACGGGCATCAAGCTGTCGAACCGGAAGATCTTCGAGTCTGCGAGCCGAGACGCCAAGCTCAAGGGCATGGGCACGACCTTGGTGGTCGCGTTTTTTGTAAACGGCGGCTGCTATGTCGGGCACGTCGGCGACAGTCGGGTTTACCGATTCCGGCAGGGCAAGTTGACGCAGATCACCGAGGATCACTCGCTGCTCAACGACTACATCAAGATGAAGAACCTCACGCCCGAGGAGATTGAGGCGTTCCCTCACAAGAACGTCATCGTTCGCGCGCTCGGCATGAAGGAGACCGTCCAGGTTGACGTCAGCCACGAGGTTCCGCAGACCGGCGACGTCTACCTGCTTTGCTCCGATGGCCTGTCAGGCATGATCACCGATGAGCACATGGCCCGCCTCCTCAGCGAGACTGAGGGGGATCTCGACCGCAAGTGCGAGCGGCTCATCGAGGTCGCCAACGAGCACGGCGGGACGGACAACATCACCGTCATCCTCGCGCACTACGAAGCGGACTGAGTCGGCCTCACGACCGCGCCCTCGTGGGCTCCGCCCGCCGTGGCCCCGGACCAAACGACGGTTCGGAGGAGCCGCGATCCGCGCGTCACACGGGCGCCTGCCTCGATGACGCAGCCGGGTCCAATCCACGAGCCCGCCTCGACAATGGCGCCTTCGAGGATCGCGCAGGGGCCCACAAGCTCTGCGGTCCGATCGACCTGAGCTTGAGCGTGAACGCGGCGTCCCTGCCCATCGGCGGCCGGGAGCTTCGCGGTCTCGGCCCGTGCGCCCGCAAGCACCGCGTCCTGCGCGTCGAGGTACCGATCGAGCGTGCCGACGTCGAGCCAGACGCAAGGCTCGTCGACGAAGTGCCCCACGATGCGCGCACGCTCGGACAGGCGGCGGGCGTAGGCCGTACGAAGGACATCGCAGGGTCCGACCGCGGGCAGGGCGTCCAGCAGGGCGGGCTCGACGATCTGGACGCCAGTGAAGACCCCGAAGCGAAGATCCTCCCGGTCGGGCTCCGGGCCGTTGACCTCGGCGATGCGCTGGATCTGGTCGGTGGCGTCGACGGCGACTCGACCGAACGTCTCGTGGGCCAGGGGGGCCCGCAGGACCAGCGTGGCCATGGCCCCGGACCGCCGATGGGCCGCCACCGCCGCGTGCAGATCGAAGTCGAAGAACGCGTCTCCGTTCAGGACAACGGCGGTCCCTCGGGGGAGACGCTGGGTGATGCCCCTGAGCCCGCCGCCGGTCCCTTCGAGTGTCGTCTCAAAGACGTACTCGATGTGCTCTCGGCGATGGGAGAGCGCGCCTGGGATCTGCTCGGCGCGGTGGTAGAGGTTGATGCCCAACGTCGAGATGCCCAGGCCCGCGAGGGCGTCGATGGCGTACTCGAGCAGCGAGACGCCCCCGACCGTCACGAGCGGCTTGGGGCGCTCGTCGGTCAGTGGCCGCAGGCGGGCTCCCATTCCGGCGGCCAGAATTGCACCCTGCAGTCTCTCCATGCCTCGAACCCTTCGCACACGGCAGGCGCCGGTGGCAATCGTTTGATTTTGACTCGGCCGGGCGGGCTCATGATTGGATGGCAAGAATGAAGAGGTCTGCCAAGCGTGTCGCCGCGGTCGGGTCCGGGCTCCTGCTCCTGAGCGGGTTGCTTCAGGGGTGCGACGGTCCGTCCGGGGTCGACGTGAAACGAACGCCGCCGTCCATGCCGCCGAGCCTCCTGAGCCCGCGCCGGTTTCAGCTCTCCCTTCTGCCCGCGGCACCCTTCACGGAGCTGCCGACTGAGGGTCATAAGGTCGCTCGCCTGGAGGTCGATGGTCGGATCGTCGATGTCCGGTTCGCGCCTCCGGAGGCCACAGAGATTGTCTTCGACGCCGTGCCCGCGGGGCCGCTCTCTTTTGCGGCCTGGATAGAGCGTGACGTCGATGGCCTCTTCGAGGGCTGCCCTTACCCGCAGGGCGCGGAGGACGCGCTTGAGCCCGGGCGGTTCGAGAACTGGTCCGGCGCCCTGCGCGTGACGTCGGGGGAGGCAAAGACTGGGACGGTGGAGCTGACCCGGCAGACCTGCGGTCCGTCCATCGGCGGCGGGCGCATCGAGGGCCGCTTGACCTCCATGGACCCCACGGCGTGGCCCGTCTACCTGCAGCTCACGCCCGTCACCCCTTGCCTCGTGCCGACGAGGGTCCAGCCGACCGGCCTCACGGTGCGTATTCTGGAGGCCGAGAGGGCGGGTGAGGGGGCCTTCGTCGCCGATGGGCTCAACCCCGGTTGTTATGCGGCGGCCTTCTTCACCGACGACGATGAAGACCAGCGCGACACGCCTTGTGGCCTGGATCTGGGCGGAGGTGACCGTCTTCGTTCGAGCCTGATGCCGGGGGAGACGTTGGTGGTGACCGAGGCCGGCACGACCTCTCTGGGCCGGGTTCTGAACCTGGAGCCCGCGCCCGGCTGCCCGCCTCCGTCGATGCCGCTGACCGGCGTGAGCGCGCTGGTGGAGGGGGCCGCTCCGGGCGAGATGATCGGCGTAGAGCTCAGCGACGACCTCATGCCCGAGCCCCAAGTCTACTTGCTCGGTCCCGCCCCGGTCGGGCGTCCGTTTCGGTTCACGCTCTCCGGGCTGCCGACCGCGATTCGACGCCTGGTCGTCTTCGTGGACGCCGATCTTGACGCTCGATATGGCCGCTGTGGCATTGACGGCGCGGATCGACAGCACGTCGCCCTGGACGCCCTCCAACTGACCGAAGGCGCGATCCTCTCGCTCGGCCCCATGGTCCTCGAGCGTGACGAGGCCTGCAGTGAGGCGCTCGTCTCAGTCTCCGGTCGAGTCGTCGTGCCCGTCGAGGAGGGGTCAGCGGGGAGCGGGCGGCCGCTGAGGCTCGAGCTGTTGACCCTTGACGGCGAAGGCGAGCCCCGCACGCTCCTGCTCCGCGCGCGCCATCAGGACCTCGGACCCGAAGGCGGGGAGGTCAACATCAGGGCCTCGGTGCTGCCGGGGCGATATGCCGGCCGCATCTATGTCGACACCGACGACGATGGTCGTTACGTGGACTGTCGGGTCTCGCCGTTCGCCGATCGGGCCGCAGCACCGGTCTTCGAGCTGACGGTCGGGGCGGCCGACGAGACCGGGCGCGGACCGACCGTGTCGATTGGAGAGCGGACGCTCGCGTCTTCACTCTGTCAGGTCCCCGAGGCCGCCGTCGGCCCGATTTTTCACAGGTCCCCGGGGTCCGCGCCGAACCGCCCTCTCTACCTCCGCTTCGAAATCTCCGAAGCAGGGGGGTGGATGGACACTTTTCCCCTTCGTAACCCGGTCGAGATGGCCGAGCTTGAGCTGCGTTATCCGCCGATCTCGCTCTCGCCGGGCCACTACGCGCTGCAGGCCTGGCTGGACGTCGAACCGGATGGGTCTCTTGAGCCCTGCGAGGTGGCCGACGCGGACCTCTGGGTTGGCCGCACGGACTTCATCCTCGATGCGGCCACCCCCGCGCTCATGCCGGACATCGAGATCGTGGCGGCCTGCCAGCCCTGACACTGGTTTGGGTGCCGTCACCGCCGAGGGTGTCGCGCGACCCGCCACTGGGGCTGCGCGGACCCACAGAGGCTTATGTTACTGAAAAGATTCAGGAATAGACCATGTCTGCCTGTGGATAAGTCTGAAGGGCCGGCCTCATCCCGGTCGCAGCCGACTGAATCATGACCCACCCTTCAAGATCACGATCGCCGGAATACGGGGCCACCCGGCTCAATCCACCTCTGGCCGCCTGTGGCACGCTGTCTGCTAAGGAAACTTCCGAGCCGAACAGTCGTCGGCTCAGGACAAGGGGTCATCCATGCAGCTCGCCGCCATTTCCACCGTTGCCGTGTCCGAAATTGTTCAAGCGTTTGACCGCAACGCATTGGTCGAGCAGTACGCGTACCTGATCAAGAAGGTCGCGTATAAGATGATCAGCCGACTGCCTGCGAACGTGGAGATGGATGATCTGATGAGCGCGGGGGTCCTGGGGCTCATCGACGCCGCCGAGAAGTACGACTCTGAGAAGAGCTGCAACTTCAAGAGCTACGCGGAGATCCGCATCCGTGGCGCGATGGTGGACGACCTCCGAGCCGTGGACTGGGTGCCCCGCAGCGTGCGCCAGAAGAGCGCGAGCATCGAGCACGTCAGCCGTGAGCTCGCCGGCAAGCTCGGTCGGGCCGCGACGGACGTGGAGATCGCCGCTGAGCTCGGCTTGTCGCTCGAGGAGTTGCAGGTGCTCACGGACAAAGCCCGCGCGGTCTCGGTCGTCTCCTATGAGGACCTCGGCGTCGGCGCGGCCGAAGACAAGCGCGACTTCCTGGACGGCGTCTCCGATCCCGAGGCGCTCGACCCCGAGCAGACCACCAAGCAGTCGGACGAGCGGGCGTTCATCATGAAGGCGCTACACTCCCTGCCCGAGCGGCAGCGGGTCGTCCTGTCGCTTTACTACTTCGAGGACATGAACCTCAGAGAGATCGGCGGCCTCTTGGGCGTGACCGAATCCCGAATCAGCCAGATTCACTCCGCCGCCGTCGCCCAGCTCCGCCCGATCCTCGCCGAGCTCATGGCCGAGTGACCTCGTGGGCGGCCGCATCGAAGCGGTTGACAGCTCCCCTATACTCCGCTCCCGCTTCTGAACTATTCCCCAATGAAAACAAAGAGATGGGCGTCCTCGAGCTTCTCTTCATCGGCCTCTACTTCGCTGTTCTTGTCGGTCTGAGTTTCTACGGATCTCACCGCTACCAGATGGCTTGGTTGTACCACCGGCACCGGGACGACCAGCCCGTGCCCGCGGCCCGAGACGACGACGCGCCGTGGCCCCGTGTCACGGTGCAGCTCCCCATCTTCAACGAGCGATACGTCGTTCAGCGACTGATCGACCACGTCTGCCGGATCGATTATCCGCGCGACCGGCTGGAGATTCAGGTCCTCGATGATTCCACGGACGACACCGTGGAGCTGGCCCGTCGGGTCGTCGACCACTACCGGGCCTTGGGGCACGACATCACGCACCGGCACCGAACCCATCGCATGGGCTTCAAGGCCGGGGCGCTCCAGGCCGGCATGGAGGTGGCGAAGGGCGAGTTCATCGCCGTCTTCGACGCGGACTTCTTGCCGACCGCCGACTTCCTGGGTCGGACCGTCCCGTACTTCGCCGACGCCGGCATCGGCATGGTCCAGGCGCGCTGGGACCACATCAACCGCGACTACTCCTTACTCACGCAGGCTCAGAGCATCTTGCTCGACGGCCACTTCGTCATCGAGCACACGGCTCGTAACCGCTCTGGCCGCTTCTTCAACTTCAACGGCACGGCGGGCATCTGGCGGCGCTCCTGCATCGGTGACGCGGGCGGCTGGCAGCACGACACGCTGACCGAGGATCTCGACCTCTCTTATCGCGCCCAGATCGCCGGCTGGCGGTTTGTCTTTCTCAACGACTTGCTCGCGCCGGCGGAGATCCCGGTGGAGATGAACGCCTTCAAGAGCCAGCAGCACCGCTGGGCCAAGGGGTCCGTTCAGGTCGCGCTCAAGCTCCTGCCCCGTCTGCTTCGGAGCGACCTGCCATTCAAGGTCAAGTTCGAGGCGTTTGTGCACCTCACGAGCAACTTCGCCTACATCATGATGGTCCTCTTGTCCCTCATGTTGCCGCTCACGCTGCATATCCGGGTCGACCACGGTTGGGCCCAAGCGGTCCTGCTCGACTTACCCGTCTTCATGGGGGCGACGGTCTCGGTCTGTGCCTTCTATGTGCTCAGTCAGCGGGAAGCGGGCCAAGATTGGCGACAGACGCTGCGGTTGTTGCCGTTCGTCCTCTCGCTGGGCATCGGACTGGCACTGAACAACTCGAAGGCCGCGATTGAGGCGCTCATCGGGCATCAAACCCCCTTTGTGCGCACGCCGAAGCTCGCGGTGGAGAAGCGAGGGCAGATCATCCCACCCAGCGTCTACCGAGCGAGCAAGAACCTGCTGTCTGCCTTCGAGATTGGGCTCGGCCTCTACTACTCCTACGCCATTTGGTACTGTCTCAGTAACGGCCTCTACATGGGTGTGCCCTTCCTGGTCCTGTTTCAGGTCGGGTTCTTGTACACCGGCCTGATGAGCTGGATTCAAGGCCCGATGTTCGCCCGTCGAAGGCCCGAAGCACTCTCTAACCCCGCTTGAACGCGCGGCCTTTGGGCTCATGGCTCGTCGCGTCGCGCGCCCTCGCGCCTCGCATCGCCCCCGCCCTGATCGTCCTGGCCGTTGTCCTGATCGTGCTCGGGGTCGCGGTCGCCGCGTGTGCGGGGACGTGGAGCACGGACGCCGACCGACTGCGTTTCACGGTCCTCGGATACGCGCTCTCCGCGCTTGGCTTCGTCGCTCTCGCCTTCGCGGGTCCGGCGCTCGAGACCCTGAGCCTCGGTTCTTGCCGCCTCTTGGGCCTGGCGCTCCGCCTCACGCTGCTCGCCGCACCCGCGCTGTTGTCGGAGGACCTCTACCGCTACCTCTGGGACGGTCTGACCCAGGCTGTGGGTTACGATCCCTACGCCTGGGCCCCCCAAGACCCCCGCTGGGCCCAAGCGCTCGCCTCCTCGCCCGAGCTTGCCGCCCTGAGACCCCTCATCGGGCACGCCCATGTGCCGACCATCTACCCAGCCGCCGCCCAGTGGGCCTTCCGCCTCTCGGCCGCGTTGTCCCTCGGGCCGTGGGGATGGCGGGTGCTCATCGTGCTCGTCGATCTGGTCGGCATCTTCTTCTTCGAGCGCGCCGAGCGACGCTCCGGTCGGGTCTCACGCGTCGCCCGGTTCTGGTGGCTGTGCCCCTTGGCCCTCTTCGAGGGGGCGATCGGCGGCCACGTCGATGTCCTGGGCGCCGCGTCCCTCAGCGCGCTGCTCTCCGGCGGGACGCTCGCCGTGTCGATGGGCCTCGCGCTGGCGTGCGGTCTGAAGTTCTTTCCGGCGGTGGCCCTGCTCGTCGCGCCCCGTCGAGTCTGGCTCCTGTTCACGCTCCTCACGGTCGTCCTCTGGCTGCCCTATTGGTCAAGCTTGGCGAGCGGCTCGGTCTTCCAAGGGCTCTCGGCTTATGGGCAACGCTGGAGGGGCAACGAGGGCCTCTTCGCGCTGGTGGCCTGGCCGTTCGAGCGCCTCTGGCCGGCGGGAGGTGAGCTCATGATTCTGTCCGAGGCCGGCGCCCGGGCCGTGCGGCTCCTGGTGGGCCCCGCGACGCCGTGGGGGGGGGCCACGACCCGGATCTACCCGGACGAGCTCAGCTTCGCGTTCGCCAAGGGCCTCTGTCTCATCGCCCTCGCCGTCTGGGTCGTCCACTCGGCCCGCAGATGCAAAGACCTGCCGACGTTTCTGCTCTGGGTCACCACCGGCCTGCTCGTCGTCAGCCCCGTCGTTCACCCCTGGTATCTGCTCTGGCTCCTGCCACTCACACTCCATCGCGCGGCCGCGGGCTTCTATGCTCCGATCCAAACTCTGGCCCTCGCGAGCTTCGCCTCCGTCGTCGCCTATCTGCCCCGGATTGGCTTTCTGGAGACCGGGCAATGGTCAACCTCGCCCGGCGTTCGGGCCCTCGCGTATGGTTTGGTCG